>JBIKKO010000217.1:0-5012 GCA_044360315.1 Oligoflexales bacterium | reverse complement strand
TAAGTACGACGGCAAACGTCGCCACCCTACTGGGACTTTTAGGAACATTGTTCGGTCTCATGAAGTCCTTTGCGGCTGCTGCCACCGCAACCGGTGCTCAAAAGCAAACTCTACTCGCGGAGGGTATCGCGGAAGCTCTGATCGCGACGTCCTATGGTCTCGGTACTGCGCTCATGGCTCTTCTTGCTTACGGGATCCTAATGACAAAGCAAACACAGCTGGTGGATGACATCAATGCAAATTCAGCACGTTTGTTGCACATGTTATACAACCGCAAAATGAAGATTCATCGCGGCGGTTCAGACCGGTCTGAATGATTGATACTTGAGATGATTTAATGTTGGTGAAAAGCCGGACGCTCGCAAGCAATTCAGAGCGTCCGGTATTCCAGGAGGACAGCGATGTCTAGAAAAAAGAAGCGACCCAAAGTCGAATATAAGGACGTCGAACTGAATATCATGCCGTTTATCGATGTTTTTTCGATGCTGAATACGTTTTTGCTGTTTACGGCTGTGTTTCTTTCTGTCGGTATCCTAGAGGTTCAGGTTCCCTTTTTATCGAGTCAACCACCGCCAGAAGATCCAAAGCAAAGTCGCGTTTTTCAGGTCAATATCGATGTTACAAAAGAGCAGGTTGAGATCCAAACCTCGTATTCGCAGGCTCCTGATCAGTCGCAGAAGTTTCCATATCCAAACAATCCGGAGGGGCTGAAACAACTCCATCAAAAGCTTGCAGAAATTAGAAAACAAAATGCAGATACCGACAAGGCAACGGTCTTCAGTGACGATGAAGTGAGTTGGGAGTCTTTGTCAGCAGTCTTAGATAGTGTGATGCTACGGGTGGACGGAGACCCTATTTTTCCTCCAGCCAAGGATGCGAAAAATCGTGAAAAGGCAGAGTTGGAAGCTAAAGTCTATCTCTATCCAAAAATTGTCATGGGAAGCGTAATGCTTCGCTAATGAGGAGAGCCCTATGGCTAGTGCTGGCGGTAGTAGTAAAGAGACCCTAAATCTTAACTTAAATCCGATGCTAGATATTTTCTCGATTCTCATCACGTTCCTGTTGATGAGTTTCTCAACAGATCCAGTATCCCATGATGTGGATGCAGGAATTGAGTTGCCGCAGTCAACCACGATTGTCGCACTCGATGAGGTTCCTACCATCGTCGTGACCAAAAATGAAATTCGCGTTAACGACAATAAAGTGGCTGATATCGTAGCTGGAGATGTTCCGGAAACAGATAGATCCCAGGGGGCCATCTTTCCCGTATTTACAGCCCTTGAGAAACTGGCTGAGGCAAACAAGCGAGTTAATAAGGTTCGTGTAGACGACCCGAATGCCAAGGGTAGCACGGGTGCTTTGACGATGGAGATGGACAAAGTTCATCGCTTTAAGCTGATGAAACGGATCATGCTAGCAGCGCAGCAAGCGGAGTTTGTGCAGTTTAAATTAATGGTGCAAAAAGAACTCAATTGAACGGGGCGCAAATTGTGAAGATCAAGCCATTAAATTATCGAGTACTCGCTTTGGTCAGCCTCATGCAGATGGTGTTGCCTTCGGCTGTTTTTTCTTCTGATTCTGGGCAGCCCCAGGAGATGTTTGAAAAATATGAAATTCGTGTGATACGCCCCAAGTTTTTCACCAAAACTGGCCGTTTAGAAACCGGAGCTCAACTCAGTGTTGTGATGAATCAGTCTTTCATTTACACGTATTTAGCAACGGGATTGTTGGACTATCACTTTAGTGAGACGTTGGCTATTGAAGGCGCCTTGGCGTACGGATTTTCAATCGATAAGGATGATAAGAGGACTTTGGATTCCAATTTCAAAATAAAAACTCAGATTTTGCGAACGCAGTACTTTATGGAAGGTGGTCTGCTTTATACGCCGATCTACGGTAAATATCAGCTCGGCAGTGGCCGATTGATTTATATTGATATGTTCCTGGCAGCAGGAGCAGGGATGACGGGTGTTAACTATCTCTATGACCAATGCCCTAAGCCCAGCGAGGCTCCGCAAGGGACCGAGGTCGTAGAGCCGCCATCACCCAGTGTAAAGTCTTACCCAACATTTTACCTTGGTGCGGGACAGCGGATTTTCATGGATAAAAAACTGAGTCTACGTTGGGACGTCCGCGGGCATTTTTTTAGCTATAGCAAGGCTGATGGTGCGTGTGACCCTGAAACTGCTGGCAAAGATAGCGCGCTTCACACAAACATCACCATGCAATTGGGAGCGGGGTATTTCCTATGAGGATATCGCTCTTTCGATTTTTAAACATCATGGCGATTACAGTTATCTGCGGCCTGGCGTCCCCCGTATTCGCTAATTATCAAGCCGCCCAGCAGATGATGGCCCGGCGTGATTATGTTGGAGCAGCTGCTCAATACTTCCAGGCGTATTCATCACCAAAGAGTGGACAAGAAAAAGTATTTGCAGAGTGGGGTCTTGGTAAAAGTTTACAAGCCTTGGGGTTCTACTATTCAGCGTCGAAATATTTCTCGCAAATCGTTCGCCGCGGTCCAGGTCCCTCAAATCATTATTTTAGAAGGTCCTTAGAAGAGCTCGGGGCCATCAACTCAACGGTGGGACTAGGACAGTCCCACATAGCTCAGCTAGTGTCAGGCGGACGCATCCGACCAGAGCAGATTCCAGGACCGGCCCGCAGTTTCTACTTTTTTTATCTGGGGGTAGAAGCATTCGAGCGACAGAAGTTTGAACGTGCGGCTGAGAACTTTAAGCGTGTCCCATCGGGGAGTCCCTATTACCCTAAGGCACAATTTCACCTCGGCGTCATCGCAAATCGTGCGGGAGATCACAGTCGTGCCATTGGATACTTCGAGTCAACCCTAAACAGTTCTGGCGCAGATAGTTGGGTGCGTGAGCAGTCTAACCTGAACATCGCCCGTGTGCACTACGAGACAAAGAATTTTAACAGTGCCTTACAGTACTATGCGCGGATCCCGCGGGAGTCAGAAAACTGGTTAGGTGCATTGTTTGAATCGGCGTGGGCTTTTTTCTTAACCACAAGACACAACAACGTATTGGGAAACATTCATACACTACACTCGCCATTTTTTGAGACCAGGTTTTTCCCCGAAAGCTATATTCTCCAATCAATCACATACCTTCGATTATGTCGTTATGACGAGGTTCAAGCTAGTTTAGAAAAGTTTCAGGAACGCTATAAGCCCGTGTTCAAAGATATAATGAGCATGCTTTCAGAGTATCGTTCCCGTAAAAATGACATGTTTAAGCTTGTTTACGACTATCGTAACGGATCTCTTAACAGTTATAAAAATGCCTGGGCGATCTTGGATTCGCTTAGTCGATCGGATGCGTACAAAGAGTCGTATCGCTCGGTCCGTTATTCTGATGCTGAGATTGCAAGGCTGGGATCAATGGGTGGGAAGTGGAATAGCACCGGTTTGACAGAAGAGTTGCGAGACTTTTTAAATAAGAAAAAACAGGTTGCTCGAGCTGATTCTGGAGAAAAGTTGTTTGATCAAGCCGCCGCGTCCCACGAGTATTTGAAGACCCTTTCAAATCAGACCAAGCTTATCCAGGCTGAAATGCTGGAGGGACGGGTTGATGCAGTACGCCGTACGCTAAATGTATCGCAAGCAAATGACAGAAAAGTGTTTATCGGTGGCTTACAGCCGTTGGAAAACGTGATTAATCAGCAGCTGGAGTACTGGCCATTTATGGGTGAGTACTGGGAGGATGAGCTCGGTTACTATGTTTACAACATTGGTGATAAGTGCGGTGTGCCAACCGATAAGTCAAAAGACAAGTAGAGTTTGATATGAAACCAGGCACTAAGGGCAAGAGTGCGTTCTAAGAGGTCTATTATGGTTATTCAAACCCTTTTTGTGGCATGTCTACTAGTGGCAACCCAGGTGTCTTCCAGCGCGGAGGCTGCTCAAGATCCACGGGAGAAAAATCACCGCGAGGTTAATCTTAGTGGTGTTCAGGTTAAAAAGCGTGATCGTGGGCAGGTAGGCAAAGCTTCTGGTCCAGAAATGAGTCGCGGTGAAGCCTTCGTCGTTGCTGCTGAAGGTAAGCTGTCCTCAGAGATCAAGCGCACGATTCAGTTTTATGAAAAAACTGAAAAGACGTTACCTGCTAAGTCTTCTGCAAGGCTGCAGATGCTAAATAGGTTGGTAAACCTTTATGTTGAAAATGCTGTTTACGAGGCAAATGCGGAATTTAGGCGCTATGATCAGGCGTATTCTGCGTGGGAACGTGGGGGGCGCAAGGGAAAGGCTCCTCAAGTTGATTCTAGATCATCCAAGGGTGTTTGGAAGCAGGTTGCTGGCAAAGTTAGTCATGTCATGAAGCAATTTCCGAACACCAAGAATGCTGATGAATTGATGTTTAATCAAGCCTTGGCTCTTGGCTATCTCGGGCAAGAGAAAGAGAGTGCTCGCATTTATAGTGATCTTATTCAGAAGTACCCCAATAGTGATCGAGCGGGGGAAGCGTATTTCCAGTTGGGGGATTTTTTCTTCGATAAGAATGATTTTAGGGCTGCAACCAACAACTACAAGCAAGCTTTACGCTACAAATCAAGTCGAGGTTACGGATGGGCATTATTTAAATTGGGCTGGTGTTCTTACAATTTGGGCAATTATCCGGAGTCACTTAATTATTGGAAAAAAACAGTTGATGTAGCGGCTGCCAGTAGGGCTAAAGACGCTGGGCAGCTTAAGGAAGAGGGTTTGAAAGATATGATTCATGCTTGGGTTGAAATAGCTCAAGTTGAAACCGCGATTGCATATTACCGCCAGCATGGGGGTGAAAAGTACATTGGTAAATTTTTGAATCAGCTTTCAGGTGCTTTGGTTTATGCTGGAAAATTTGGGGAAGCCGTTCGCGTCTACAAACGCTTTCAACAGCTCTATCCAACGAGTCCAGATGCGGCTGTGGCGCAAAAAGAAATTATCTCTCTCTACTTTGATCTCAACCGATTTAATGATCTTTGGAAAGAGCTAGATGCGTTTCCGCGCAACT
>JBIKKO010000216.1:0-5034 GCA_044360315.1 Oligoflexales bacterium | reverse complement strand
ATTAACCAACGACTAAATTTGATCCACACAGGTCAGAAGTCTGTCATATTTGATGGGTGGGATTTCTCATAACTTCATGAAGCTTTGGAGGTTCATGCCAGTAAGGTGTATAATAGTTGTACAAGTCGAAGGAAATATTGACAACAGGCCGCGCCTTCTTTGCTCTTATTAACCGGAATCACTGATTAATTTGTTTTGGCATGGTTTTCTCATACCGCGACTTGTTTGATCCTTTAGCGATAACTGTTTAAAAACAGTTCCGATTGACCCAATGTTGTTGATGGGGGTGATGAGCATGTCTACGGACCAACTTAGATTTTTGAGTGTTGATGATCTGCTCATCCTTATGCACTTGTCAGAGGCTGGGATGAGTGTGACCGACGTTGCCAAGCGTTTGAAGTTAACCCAGCCGGCCGTCACCCAGCGTTTGCGGAAGATGGAAGAGGCGTTCGGTAAGAAGATTATCGAGCGCAAAGGACGCGGCGTGCAGCTCACCGTTTTTGGAAAAGAGATCTCCGAGAGAGCCACCATGGCTTTATCTGCTCTAAATGGGGTGGTTACGCCTCCGATGCCTGAGTTGTCGTCAATCTAAGCCTTTGTTGACCGTCTCAAAAATGGGTTTGGCTTACCAACAGTTGATCAATCTTCAGGTTTGATGGTCAGTTCGCTTTCCCAGTCTTCAAATTTATTCAGTTCGTTTTTAAGGCGCCTTAGAGCAAGGCTGAAAATCGTCAAGTCGTCCGTTAATCCTAAAACTGGTGTGAAGTCTGGTATGAAATCAAAAGGATCGATCAGATACAAAAATGCGGCAATGATGATTACAAGAGACTTGGGGCTTACATCTTTGTATTTGCCGGTGGCCCATGCCTTGGTTAGTCTTAGCATGCGTTCAAGGTCTTTGCGCATGGAGCCGAAGACGCCTTCGTTGCCTCGTATTTTTCCTTGAGCAGCGGCTGCAAGCCGCCCGAGGCCTTTGGGCTTTTTGAGTAGACGAGCTGCCTGCTCGGCGTGTCGGCTAGAATTTGGATCTTGCTTCATGACAAACTCATGCTAATGTTGGGCGGTTGAGGGTGATCGTACGGTTCGTGTCGCTGGTCTGCTCTGCAAGTCGTTCCATTTAGCAGAAGTCACTCGACTGCTTTAGGTTATCACAACTCGTTTTTATTGTAATCGGAGGCTTGCTTATCCCAGATGAAATTATTTCTAGCCTCATTGATTCACTATCTTCACCAGGTGATCGTTTTGTTTACGCTTGGTGGCTGGCTTTTACCGACGACAGGTCTTTTGAAAGGCTATATTTTTTTCCTAGCACTGATGCTCGTGCAGTGGTTTGTGTGTGGCAATAAGTGTGTGTTAACTCTGTGGGAGCATCGGCTTCGTGGGGCGGCCGAGCCTCGGCAAGAGGCATCATTTTTGGCTCAGACGTTTGAGCGTTTCACGGGACGTAGGGCCACGACTTCATGCATTAATCTGGTTTCTTATACGACGGTCGTTGTCGGGGCGTTACTAGCATACACGAGGATCCAGTGGATGCGCAGCGGTCATTAGAACAAATATGCGATCCACTTAAAACTCTGGTACAGAGGCCTTTCTCGGCTCTATAGCAAGACAAGAGGGGTGTCTTGCAACGCAGGGTTTTAACGTCGCTGCGTTGCACTGAAAGATCTATGTTTGGTCAAATGGCGACGACGGTTTCAGCGACCTTCGCGGCATTGATAATGTGATTTAATGCAAGTTCAAACACGAGGTTGTCTTTGAGTCGTGGTCGCACCTGCTTGACGAAATCTGTAAGCTTGTCTTCGGTCCAACCTTCTGAACCTGGAACATTTTCATTGATATGTTGACGAATCAGGTCGTCAGAGACCTCGAGTTTTTCTTCTTCTGCTAATTGCCATAAAATTAGGGTGTTTTGCGCCTTGATCTTGGCAGTGTCGCGGAATGATTTTCTGACGTCCTCATTGCGCATGAGTTTTTTCTTTTCTTTTTCGTCGCCAACTTGAAGCTCAGAAATCATGCTGTCGATCACCTGGTCGACCATGCTAGGGGGTACTTCAAAAACATTGCGCTTACGTAGTTCCTCCATGATCGAGCCTTCCAGTTTTTGTCGCCGGAGTTGTTTGCCGCGACGCTCTAGCTGTTTTGTAATTTCTGCCTGCATGGCTGATAGCGTGTCGAAACCGACGTCTTTGGCAAACTCATCGTTTAGCTCAGGCATAGACAAGTCTTGGAGGTTTTTAAGGGTGATTTCAAACTCTACAGGCTTTCCGGCTAGGGATGGGTCATTATAATCAGCCGGTAGGGTGATCGTTGATTTTTTAGTTTCGCCTTTTTTCATGCCGATTATGGCTTGCTCTAGTTCTGCAAATATTTCCTTGAAACCCAGCGCTACAGGAAACTCTTCCACATCCATGTTTTCAATCAGGCTTCCATTGTGGAAAACCTTGTGTCCGATAAATGCAAGGTGGCCAGTGCCTGCCGGCGTCCCTTCGTCAATGTTTTTAGTTTTTGCGTGACGGCGTCGTAGGAAGTCAATCTCTCTTGTAAGGGATTCAGGCTTGACTTCATATTTATCAGCGTTCAACTGAAGGCCCTGCCAGTCTTTGATTTTGATCTTTGGCATGATGTCGACAATGACAGAGAAGCTGTAGTCTTTGCCCGTGCTGGGTCTGTCCATCGTTTCTACGACCGGTGGTGAAATGGGATTAATGTTCTTTTCTTTCAAAACAGTAAAAAGATGTTCATTAATTAACTTTTCTCCTACTTCGCCGCTGATACTTTCTCCGTAAAGTTTCTTTATTACCGTCAGAGGCGCCTTGCCCGGTCGGAATCCTTGGAGCTTGGCCTTCTTCTGAAGGTTGCGATATGCGTTTTCAAACGCTTGCTGCACTAGTTCTGCTGTCAGTGCAACTTTGACACGGCGTTGAACACTGTTGATTTCTTCTACTGAAGTCGTAAGGGACATGGCGGGTCTCCAATGAATCTAAGTCAAAACTGAAGTTGATTGAATAACCTTTGATCATTCAAAAAATTTTTGGGACTCCCTGATACCAGGTAATACAGCCAAAGGAAAGGATTTTTCCCTTGAATCAGCCGGGCAACCGGGTCAATATGCTCAAAGAAGCTCATCATCCATAAACAAAGGAGGCAGGCTATGGCGCGGCTGTGGAGATCGGTGGTTATATTGGCAATTTGTTTCGCGGCAGTTGTGTCAATGCGTATCTACTTAAATAAACAGGTAGAATTAGCTAAGCTAAATCAGTCAGAGGTGGGTGAAACTCATTAGATCACGCCCTGCTGCCTCGCGAGAAGGAGGCCCAAGCTGCCTTTCAATCGGGCACTTGGTTTGACAAGTTGTAGAGCCCGATTTCTTGGACTGTTCTGGCTCTGTGATGTGAAACACTTAATCAATCTGCTGTAGTGATAGCTTTTGGAAGACAGCAAGGTGGCGAGCCAGGGTCGCGAGTTCGCCCTTCATCACCCGTAGGCCGAGTCCAGACGGTGTGGAAGTTTTTACGGGCTTGATCGTGTCGCCGAACCCGTTAAAGGAAGGAAGGTAGTCCCCCCAATTGCTTGCCGGTAGGGATGCCGCAGCAGCCGCTTCCGTCAGTTCTTCCAAGCTAACAGTAAACTGATTGTAGGGTGATTTTGCTTCAAATCTGACGAGTAGTTTCATGATTGTTGGCAGTGCGTCTGGCAACTCACGAATGTTGGGATTGGCCTTTGTGAACGAGGTCACAAACTTTGCAAACTGGCTGAGTGCTGCACGGTTAGGCATGGAAATAGTTACGGCGCGGTAACTATCAAGTTTGCTCACTAAGATTCCCTCGGCACACAAAAGGTCTAGAAGAGACTTGACGTTCTGAGGAGCATCTCCAAACACAAGTGTGAGTTCGTCCTCTATAGTTTTGCGCGGCAGGTTCCACTCTTTGCCTTCTTTTAGTCCATCCCGGTGCCATAAAAGCTCCATGGTGTGGAGCATCTTTAACGTATTACGATACGGTTTAAAGGTCTGGTTAGCCGCGGGGTTTGGCAGAGTTCCGCCTGCGGCTTCAATAGACTTGAGGCGATCATTGGTGACCCTCAGTCTACTGCTTAGTGCGCCCATGAGTGTGACGAACCACTTTGGAATCTGCTTCATAAGTTTTGTAAAGTCGTCAAGTGAGATGTGTGTGATTTCGGAATCTAGAGATGCCTTAACAGAGGCGCTGCGCGGCATGCGATCAAAGAGTGCCATCTCGCCGACCATCCCCCCTTCGGGTATCTTGGCCAGGATCACCTCTTTGCCGCCTTGTTCGAAATAAACAACCAATTCCCCTTTGCGTACGATGTACATGCCGTCAGCGCTGTCGCCAGCCTTGAAGACCACTGTGCCCGCCTTTAATGCTTTATTCGTCCCAGCCAAGGGTAAGCTCTCCTCAATAACTCAGATTCTTGGGGGATATCGGATCATTTTTCTATTGAATAAGTGGGGGGGCTAGTGGGGCGCAATTTTATTGGATCAACGGATGAGTTTTTCAGTTGTTCCAATCGTTATCGGCTGAGTTAAGCGTTGGCTGGTGGAATAAATCTCGATTGTAGAGTGGGTGACGCGATGCCAAATGGGTTCTAAAGGCGCAAGCTATGTGGGGCTGTGGGGTCTATCTAAACGAGTCAATGCGAGAATTGAAGTTGTGAGCTTTAAGCAGCGCGTCAAAACCCCGCAATTAAGGTCGTTTTTTTTGGCGTTTTTTAGCCTAAAGTCTAGACAAAGTTAAGCCGATACCTCCCTTGGAGGGCACAATGAGAAAGACAATTCGAGCCACGAGACTTTTAGGGATCGCGATATTCGTCGGTAGCATGTTTTCTGTAAGTTGTTCCAAGGTAAAGACCACAGCCAGCGGTCCCCAAAGAGCAGCTACAGACGATGGTAAAAACGATGACGCTCAGAGTCAAAGACTGCCACAAAAGGAAACTACGCCCGAGGAAATTTCATATAACGAGATGGCTTTATCGTTTCCCACCTGGTGTGAAGCTAGTAAGTCTCTTGTAACTGGT
>JBIKKO010000073.1:0-15451 GCA_044360315.1 Oligoflexales bacterium | reverse complement strand
ATCTCGTTCAACGCCTAATGGTGTTCCTTGCTGGGATAGCGAGATCGCAGCTGTAGGTGAGTTGGTTGTCTGCCGCTTCGCACTTTTAGCAAGTCGAGGATCATCTTTGTTAGCTGTGAGGATGATCGGAAAGTTATGACCCGCATTTGCAAAGGTTAGCTTACCCGTATTAAAGTCACATACCGCCACAAAGAATGTCATGCTGATTTTTCCGTCTACAGCATCCATGATGATCGTGTTGAGACGACGTAACAACGCTGCTGGAGAAGGATCAAGACTCGACTTCTCTTGGAGAAAAATCGAAACAGACTGACAGACAGCGTAGGCAATCGCAGTGACAAGAGCTGCGGGCGCACCGTGCCCCATGGCATCTGCAACGAAGACGAGTTCAACTCCTTCTTTGATGGTGTAGTGACCCCAAAGGTCTCCGCCACACTGGGTAGCGGGTTGGTAGCTACCTGTTACCGCGAGGTGTGTTTTCACCACGTCTCTTTTGGGGAAAAACGTCGACTGCACCATCCTTGCCGTTTCAAGCTCTTTTTCAAACTTTGCCTTTTCAACCTCGTGGCTCATCAGCATCTGAATCTGAGCGGCCATGTTATTGACACTGAGACTGAGCTCGCCGACCTCGTCACGGTTAACCGGGTTCACGCGGACTGCAAAATTCCCACTGGCAATTTTTGCGGTCGCCACCACTAGATCTCTTAGATTCTTTGTGATGCCATTTGCAGAAATGAAGCTTACCATCGCAGCGATCAATAAAATTAGAATTCCCCAAAGAGCAGAGCGTATATAGGTTCGCGTTATGACTTGGAATGCAGCATCCCTATCGCGCTCGACAACGGCAAACAGACGTATTCCACCCGGTGTTTGAGCAAATGAGCCAAGTTTGGCCTTATTATCGATTCCTACGAAGTCAGGCAAAAATCCTGAGGGAGCCTCCCGTTGAAGTGCTTTTTTCACTAACTCATGATGGACGAGTATTGACGGGCTTTGTAAAGCCTGCTCATTCGAAGAGGCAAAAATCTTCCCATCAGCAGATACGATGTAACCAAGAGTGGTACGGCTCTGAGGCAGAGATATCTGTATTTTAGTCATATCGGTGGCAGTAATTATCATAGCGAATTTAGCATTATGACCTGGGATTCGAAAGCGCACGGCGAGGAGCATGACGGGTGCTTTGGCCTTGTCCGATATGTTTCTTACAAATCGTTCTTTCTCAAATAGCTTATGATTTTGAGCGAGTTGTCCAGCAAGCCTTTCCGCCTCGGAGTCGATAGACTTTCTAAATGCGTCATTTCGAGCCAGCGGTCCATCGAGGAGGCTATCTTGTTTAGCAAATCTCAAAATTTTATGTCTCGGACCGTCAACCACGTAGAGCTTCATTGAATGGAAATCTCGATTCGCCCGGAGTGCAGCTTTCAAGTCTAAATCTTCGCCAGCT
The DNA here is from genome assembly GCA_044360315.1 of Oligoflexales bacterium. GTDB lineage: Bacteria > Bdellovibrionota_B > Oligoflexia > Oligoflexales > RGVZ01 > CAMDKS01. Next base: position 14,007 of record JBIKKO010000073.1, on the reverse strand, counting down.
ATATTTGTCTTTGATCCAGTTAATTTTGAGGTTGTTACTGAGATCTGTCCCACCCAGCCTTCGATAATTGAAGCAACGTCACTTGCAGATCGCTCAGCAATGACATTGGTCGATTCTTCTATGCTTTGAAGGATGTATGCGCTGAACTTTTTTGTCGATTGTAATGTTAAGGGTAGGACGCTGAGTAATACAACGAGGGTCATTAGATACGACAGTTTCGTTGTTAGTGATAATTTTGTGAAATTTCGGATCATGTATCCCCAGACGTTGGCTATTGCAGGTGGGTGGATCGGTATCTGTGTATATAAATTTAGCTCTCCTTCTAAACTTTCGTGCGTTTTGACCGAAAAACTTGGGTACGGCTATCGTGGCGATTGTATTGAGTTTGATTAAATGACAAAAAATACAGGATTAATGTTTGAATTCAGGTTTATTTAAAAATTTAGTGATGGTGTCCTGGCTACTAGCTGTGGGAGGGGTATCATTTTTTCTTCTGAACGAAGAGAAGTTTTTTGCTCTGTCAGGGACTCCGGTTGCAAGGGTTGGTTTTACAAAAAACACGGTTTCTTACCGCAGCGAAGATGATACCCGCTGGAAGTTTATAGCCGGTCCGGGTCATCCATTGTTTGATGGTGACCGTATATCGACCGGGGTCGATTCCTCCGCCAAAATTGATTTCGGAGATGGGCGTTTGGCCGTAGTTGGCGAAGACACTAATATAAGTGTAAGAACAATTCGCCAGCAGGAGGGTCTGACGTTTATTATCAGTATGCCTTCGGGTGCGGTAGGAATTGAAACCCGAAAACGTCAAATTGCGCAAAACAAGGTGCGCTTTCCTATAATTATCAGATCAGGTGGTAGAGATTTTTCAATTGAGCCGGACGAAGAGAAGGGTGTGGTCAGTTCTAAGAAGGGTTCAGTGCAGTTTTCTGGAAAAATCATGCCTAACGTCAAGCGGAATGCACAGGAAAGGAAGCCCTTGCCAACTGCTGCGTCTGTTGTAATTGCAGAAGGCGTGCCATCGACGGCTATTAGCCACGCTGAAGCGCGGGGTATTCTATCAGGACAAGAATCCACCTCCGAGTCTGTTGGAGCCGATTCGGTGGAGTCTAATTCTGGACGTCAGGCGTTATTACTGATGTCGCCAGTTTTGATGCAGGTGATTGCAAAGGACATTTCAATTGCAGACTCGAGTTCATCTTTGGCTGGTAGTGTAGGCTCTGAAGTAGAAGGTAAGCAGGTCGTCGAAACCGCTGCATCCAAATCTTTACCTGCGGCGAGTAGCGTTAGACAGCAGAAACAGGCTATAACGAAAAGCAGACGGATCAACCCAGCAGCCCCTAATCACAGCGACTCATCTGCTCATAAAGAAAAAATTGAGCGTGACGTCCTAAGTAAAACTCCGCAACCAATGAGTAGTCCGGTTACTAGCCGTCAGCCTATTCTGAGTGGTCTTGAGGTGTCATTAGATACTTCAAAGCTCGCACCTGTTCTGTTCTCCTTCAAGTCGTTGTCTGGGTTGAAGGGTAGTTTGGGTGAGCTGCGGGTGGCATTCCCAAAGATAACTCCTCCTGGATGGTCGCCCTTAGTGGAGTTATCAGATGGTTTTCGAAAGTTTGCAATGACTAATGTAAAATCGGGAAATCGCGAATTGATGATTGAAGATTTTGGTGGTCTAAAGTCTAGTATGACTCAGGATGGTTTGCCCTGTGCAAGTTTATCGATCCGTTCTGGTGCAAAGCTCGTGGATACTGGTGGTGAGCGTGTTTCAATGTCCGAGGGCGAGTTTCAAATTAAAGTATGCTCTTACCGTGATGCAATAAACAATGTTCCTGTGATCATCGGTTTATCGGACCTTGATCCCCAGTCTAGCGAAAGACCTTTGATATTCAAGCGGCTTGGGTCAAACGATCTGCGCTTTCAATTGATTGTTACAAACCCTAGCACCTATACGGCTCTTTTACCGATTATGGAGCGTAGTCAGAATATTCGAGTCAGTCCCTCCAAGGGCGTTGCTGAAAGCGGATTTTTCATAGGTAAATCAGGCAAAGTTATCATGCAAGTTGCAGGTAGTGGTCTGACTGCTACAACCGCAGATCGATTGATGAAGGTGGTCAGTGGTGATATTGTCTATAAAGGAAGTCGTTCTGCATTGTTTGAAGCGTCGGCTTTATCTTCAGAAGAATTGAAGGCTTGGTTATCGAAAGGGACTTCAGACGGACGCAAGGTGTTTGTGCATCGTGCTGGGAGAGTGTTTCCAATCAGCAAGGATTTTATTGAGGAGCGATCTGAAGTCGCAGCATTTGTTAAATCGGTATCCTCACAGATTTTCACAGAGAAGGTGGAAGTCGTCGCATATAAATAATTTTCAAGCATCACCGCCATATTTGTTAATTAACAACGATGAAATGAGTCGGCGGATTTTTCTTGATGACGAAAAAATCCAATAGGTTTGGCGATCGATTAAGAGGATGGGCTTTGCAGCTCCTCTAGTTTTTTCCTCCAGGCTTCTTTCTTATAGAACTTTCCACGAAATTTTCGATGATTGGGATTGTTGACTAGGAACCCACGACCGCGCTCGTCATCAACCCACTCTATAGTACTGCCGACGACAAACTCTAAAGTACGCGCATCGCAGATAAGTTTTAGGTCTTGCGCGACTTCAAAAGTGGTATCCCCTGGTTCGGCGTCATCAAACGATACGCCATAATCAAACCCGTCACAGCCTTTCCCAGCTAGGTATAATCGTAAAAATTTGTCAGTGTATTCCGGGTGGGTTGCCCGGAGGGCTCGAGCGGATTCTATAGCGCTTTCCGTCAATGATATGGATGTAGACATGATCTGCAATTCCTCCTAAATTTGATGAGGCGAAGATATCTGCAATAAGAGGGATAGTCACTTTAGATGGCGAATGCAATGAACATAGTAATTGTTCTTTTAATTCAGGCAGTTATAATTTTGTTGTCGAGTTCTGAGCAGGGGGTGGCAGCTCCCGTGCTCGCTTTCGGTGATCTGCGAGGGCATTTAGAACCATGTGGTTGTGATCCGAGGACGGATGTGGGGGGGCTTAAGCGGATTGCCGCTGCGATTGGTCGCTATAGAGCAGAAAACTCCGACTTGCTTGTGCTTCACACAGGCAACGTACACTCAACGACAATCAAGGATAAAACGGAGGCAGATGGGTTGTCCCGAGCCGTCGAGCTTTTGCGTCCCGATGCGTCTTTGCTCAACGAGTCGGAATGGATTAATCTGCGACAGAAGGTTTCACTTCCTCGAGTGAAGTGGGTTGTATCGAACGCAAAATCAATAGGAAGACCTGGTGTCGAAATCACTGAAGTGATCAGCAAAAAGAATACTGAGATTTTTGGTTATCTTGGGACTCGGGACAAAGAACTGATGGAATTTGATAAGAGCTTGTTAGCTCGATGGCAGAAACTAACAAAGCTTAAGTCGGCGACTGATCGAGTTCTGATTTATTCTGGGAGTGATCGCGAGCTTCATGAAATTGTTCAGTCCAAATTTTTTGGCTTGATCATTAGTGCGAATACAACAAAGCTTGGTGTCGAAAAAGGTGATCAGGAACAGCGTGATGAGCAGTCTCTTGCAAGACAGGTGAAGTCCCAGTTTCTTGCCTGGTCTGTTCCCTACGGGGGCGGCGGACTGTTGCGCCAAGGGGGTCTCGAGATGGCGGCGGTGCCAAAGACTCTGGCGGCATCATTAAGCTTATCTAGTCCTATACAAACCCTTGCCAAAGATCTGCCGATCGCGCTGACAAAAACACAGCCTATCCACTGGCTTCGAGGTGGTGAGGAGAGCGGGGCGCCGGAGGGGATTATCAAGGTATTTGATGACGTCCGCCAGGCAAGCCGTAATCACTTTCAGATGCTAGTTCAGACCCGTAGTAAGGATTTACCAAATACGGCATTTGCGGGTGCGGAATCATGCGCAGGTTGCCACAAATCGTCGTACGACGTGTGGCTAAAGTCAAAGCACGCCTCAGCAATGATGACTTTGCTTAAGCGGTCGCGGCATGAGGACGCAGGATGTGTGAGCTGCCACGTGGTTGGATTTGAAGCGAAGGGCGGATACGTGAACGAGGAAAAAAGTCCACATTTTGCCAATGTGCAGTGCGAAAGTTGCCATGGACCGCGAAAGGCCCACGTTGAAAATCCGTTAAGTAAGCCTGTATCTGACGCTAAGGCAAGCTGTGCCGAGTGTCATACCCCTCCGCACTCGCCCGGATTTGAAGTTAACTCATATTGGAAGATGATTGAGCATAAATAGCCGAAGTCCCTTGAGTCTGGCTAGATTGCACTCCTTACTAATTTTTACCATCCCGTGTTATAATAGGGATCGATTTTAAATCTCTCTTGCCGGCCGGGAGTTTGCCAAATGAAAACTGTTGAACTTTTCAGCATAATTGTCTTTCGTTGGATTAAATTTTCATGTCTGATCCTTCTCGTTATAAACCTAGTGGCTTGTCGTAATCGGGGTCTTGAGGCGCGTCTAAAAAATGATGATGCACAAAAACGCGAGACAATCGAGATTTTGAATCTCATCGGCGCAAAGTCACCTCACCTTCCACAAGGCTCTACCGGATATTGTGCGGGAGCCTGTCATGAAGGTGGCAGCTGGCATTCGTTTACTCGAACCAACGTGGAGATGATCCGAGAATGGGCTCAGCATACAAAGCTCACAGCAAATTGCCTAACTGCTAACCTAAACGATCCTCAAAAGAAGTTTGGTTGTTTCCTTCAAGACCCGTCTCAGCCGCATTTAGGTTATAACTTCGCCAAGCTTGGCTTTTTCCGGGGTGCAGCTCATCTTGACTTCATCAAGGAGATTTTTTTAGACGAGAGGTTGCCGCGAGGTGTTGGGGGTGTTGATGAGTATCAAAGCTGGCTTGAGGGGGCCTCAATGCCAGTGCAAGCTAATCCCGGGCGAGAGCCTTCCCCGTACCCATTGATGTCGAAGGATGATGCGAAGAGAATTGTTCGGTGGAGTGAGGCAGATGCGCCCCATCTGGAGGCCGCATTTGGCGAACAACCCGCGGTTGTAGACCCGCCTGGGACGTCTTGTCAAACGAAAATTAGTGAGGAATTGAGGCAGAAAATTTCAAGTATCAAGGCTACCAAAAAGAATTGGGCAGAGGTCAACAAACAAAATCCTAACATTAAAATGTTAGGCTGCGCGCCAGGTGTAAGTTCTCCAGAGGAGTGTTTTCTTGATCTCGTTAATAGCAAGAAGTTTCCTGATGTGAAAACACTCTCGGAAATCAGTTCATGGAGTGCAGCCGCAGTTGAGGGACGTCCGGATTTAGGAACATCCGATGTTCGTATTCCACCGGTACAAACTATGAGGATTCTTCAAAAATTGCCATTCCGCAGTACGTTTTGGGCCAGAAGCTCTGCGGATGGACGGTTTTTTGCCGCAGGGTTGAGAGAACAGGCGAGGATGACGGCTACTGGTGGTTCACAAATTCACTATGTCCCCAATTCGTCGAATGGATTTATTGTTGATCTGGCACTTCCCTCTCGTCCATATATTGGAGTCTCTGCCCCCTATGATCCTGGTTTTTTCCCTGACAATAATGGATTTACTTGGATGGTTGATGGATCTGGATGGTTCTGCGCTCAGAAGATTCTTGAAAACCCAGCCCTAAAGTTTGTTTCTCTTAGAGATCAGCCGTCATTCTGTAGCTCTCGTTCGATGGGTGTATATCAACATGTTGGACGATCGATAAATGATAAGTATTATGTGATTCGAAGTGACAACTATGCTAACGATGATGGCGGCTCGACCGGTTATCTCACCGATCCCTCGGTTGACGGGTTTGCTAGCCGTAACTCAAGAGCAGAGCTTTTTTCAATGGTGGAGCAGGGGACGTCTTTCTCGATTAATAACCCCGTATATATAAATACACCATTTGAGGGTGATTTTGGTATTTCACCGGGAGCAAACTTTATAACGACCAGAGTGGCGTCGGAGGATACTATGAATGGTAGTCATCGGCAGGTTGGATACCGTATCCGCTCACTTGATCCCTCCCGGGCTGAAAGCAGGATTTTAGGTACACTGTGCATGCAAGGTGGAAAAGTATCGATGTCCTTTGATGAGCGGTTTGTTGTGACGCACCATTACGTTAACGCCAAGGATTTTAGTGATTTGAATTTGCCAAAAGAAAGCTCTGAGTTTCAAAAGAGAGTTCGCAACTCCTCGAACGTCTACATCTTTGATTTGCTAACCGGTCACAAATATAGGGTGACATTTATGGGTCCGCGGCAGTTTGCTTTGTATCCGCACTTCAGAAGTGACGGGTGGCTTTATTTTCTTGTTCGAGACATGAATAACTCTACGGGAGAGTATGCAGTTGCTACTGATGTGGCGTTACAGATTGCGAAGTCTGCCCCTGGTGGTATCGCTCAATAGTAGGTGCATATGAGTACACATCCGACGAAACGAACAGTGTTTTGCCTGGTAGGCATCATTGTTATCATTCATGGTTTCGTGATTGCGGGAAGCTCATGCCGCCGTCGGTCAGTCGATGTGAGTAAAGCAAAAGCGACACCAGAGCAGCGCCGCGTCATCGGTCCTGGCGTTCCTTATTTACCAGAGCAATCGATGGAGAAGTCGATTTTATCGAAAGATATGCGGCTTCGGCGGCAGGCAGCTTGGGACATTTTTCGACAGGTGACTAAGGAGGTCGAGATTGGGAAAGGTTCGGAATTGAAGGGCTTTCGTCCAGATGTTCGTCCCACACTTCCCGTTTGGCAAACTTGGTACACGTCTGATGAGTTGCCTGTTATGTTGAGGGATGCCTATGAAAGACTCTCTCCAGAGCACAGAATTGCTCGGCGCCCAATTTGCCCTGAAACCCTAGATGAAGTTTTCGTGCGACATTCCAAGCAATCGGTTCATGGTTTTACACAGCAAGAGTTAGAGCAGCGCCTTTCTCAGGTGAGGCATCAACGCGAGGTGCGGGGTGTTAGTGGACGCGGAGTCACTCTTTTTAGTCCAGCCATCCTACGACATTATATGGAAAACTATGTAAGTGTTGTGAACTGTCCCGACCAACGATCAAATTTAAGCCCGGGCGAAATTGTTTCTCAAACAAATCATTCCTCTTGTTTTTCTGGCGAGTTTCCAAGCGGTCGACAGTTCCCGTATACCCTACCTCCTGGGGATTATTCACATTGTAAAAATCCAAGTCCTCTAGTGAATCACGGGGGGGCGGTCGCTTTGAAAACAACCTGGCACAAAGTCAACAGTAGTGACCTGGCGGTGTTCGACACCGGTGAATCCGAGGTTGCAAAACACATCTTAGAGGGAGAATGGAAACCTAATAGGCAGTGGCCTGAGGTCGAGCTATCAGCAGACCGCATTTACTCTATCAAACTAATGCAATCGGATAGTCAGTATCACTTAGCCTCGATGCATGTGGTTACAAAGGATACGCGAGATTGGATGTGGATTACGTTTTGGTGGTCTCCGGAGCCAGATAGTGATTTTGGAGAAGACCGGCCTAAGTATTTTAATGGCACGGCTTGGGCGAATTATAAAATGTGTGTCGTCACCGACTACGTGGAGCATGATATAGACCCAGCGAGACACTTTGATCAATCTCATCCATCTCTGGCTCGCGCCATTCGTAAAGTCCATGACATGGTGAAGCCTCATACGTGGTGCTCCAGTCCATTTACCGAAGCTGGAAAAGGTAATAGTCGCACCAACTGTATTGGTTGCCATCAGCATGGAGGAACATCTGCTGACCCTGACGAGATTTTCCTTGATGATCCGACCAACCCGCGAACAGTCTTAGCAAGGCAGTTGTATCCGCACGGTAGTCGCAGTCAGCTCCGTGCAAATTTCCCTGGCGATTATCTTTGGTCTTACTCCTATGCACCTGATTTTTTTGAAACATTGGTCATTTCGACGATCAGTAACGTTGACAATGGCCTTTAAGCATGAGTCGTTGGTGCACTAATTTGAGACAAAACACTCAACGTACTGGGATTATGTTGATTAGCGTGTTTAATCTTGCATGTCGATGATAGCGCTCAACTTAGAAGGGGTATTCGGATCTTGTCAACATTGCTTGAGCAGCAGCGCTACAAGTTTACGAGCGGCCCGTCCGCAATGTTCCCCTGATTTATCGACTTGCGTGAAGGCGGCTTTAAGTGTTGGCTCGTACAAGGGATGAGAAGTTAAAAGAGACTGAAGTTCGTTGGAGATTTCTTGCGTGAGCCAATCACGGGTCTGGTGATGCCGTCTCGCTTCAAACGTACCATTATGTTTTCTCTTTGCCGCGAGTTCGTCGAGCAACTCTAAAACCTCTTGAATTCCCTTGCCACTATGGGCGCTGACGAGTGTTACCTGGGGGCGTAATTCGCTGTCGGTATGCGTAAGAGAGAGGGCTCGCAGGAGATCATGGCGCGCTAATTCTGCGGGCTTCATCGTTTCTCCGTCGGCTTTGGTAATCACAAGAAGATCGGCAAGCTCCATGACGCCTTTTTTAATCCCCTGCAATTCATCGCCACTTAAGGGCTGATGTAATTGAATGAACAAATCAGTCATGCTGGCCGCAACAATTTCAGATTGGCCAATTCCGACCGTCTCGACCAAGATAATATCGTAGCCTGCTGCATCGCACAGTAATATGGCTTCTCGCGTATGGCGTGAGACACCTCCGAGAGCTCCCGAAGAAGGAGACGGGCGTATAAAACAAGCCTCGGATTTTGCTAAGTCCTCCATCCGAGTCTTATCGCCAAGAATGCTGCCACCCGTGATGGGTGATGATGGATCGATGGCCAAGACTGCAACTTTTTTGCCTCGGAGAATCAGCGTTTTGCCGATGGCTTCAATAAAACTACTCTTGCCGACACCCGGGGGGCCGCTGATTGCAAGACGAAGAGAGTGACCAGTCTTTGGGAGTAGTGCCGCAAGGATGTCTTCAGCTTGGTCTCTATGCTCGCGAAGGGTACTTTCAGTTAACGTGATTGCCCGTGCAAGCCAAAGTCTTGACCCCTGGCAGATTTGTTCGACAAACTGGTGAGTCGTATTGGTCACGACAGGTCCTTCTCGAGAAAGTCCAAGATCTCGTTAGCACATTGCGGGATTGGGGTTCCGGGACCAAATATGGCCTTACAACCAGCTTTTTTTAGGAAGTCGTAATCTTGCGTCGGGATAATACCGCCAACCACGATTTTGATGCGCTCCCCGCCATTTCTTTTCAAGGCGTCTACGAGTTCGGGGATTAGAGTCTTATGGCCCGCCGCCTGGCTTGATATTCCAACAACGTGGACGTCATTTTCAATGGCATCTTTTGCAGCCTCTTCGGGGGTTTGAAACATAGGACCAATGTCGACATCAAAACCTAAGTCTGCTAAGCCTGTAGCAATGACCTTAGCGCCGCGGTCGTGACCATCTTGACCCAATTTACATACCAGAATTCGTGGCCTACGTCCGGCCTTCAATGCAAAATCGGCAGATCTTTTCCGGATATTTTCAATCACTCCTTGTCCTCCGAACGCTGATGAATACACAGCGCTGATTGTTTGAATGCTTGCTTTGTGGCGGCCGTAAATCTCAGCAAGAGTCTCGCTGATTTCTCCAAGAGTTGCGCGTGCTCGCGCAGCCGTGATTGATAATTCGAGCAGATTACCTTTATTGTCCAGAGCTGCACGGCGTAAATCACTTAAAGAGCGTTCAACGTCAGCTCGGTTTCGACGTGATTTTAACTCATTAAGACGTTTAATTTGGGCCTCACGTACAGATGTGTTATCGACGTCGCGAACCTCGACTTTGCCTTGCTCTGCGGTTGACTTGTATTTGTTAACTCCGATGATGAAGTCAGACCCACTGTCGATTCTTGCTTGTTTCTTGGCAGCACTTTCTTCAATTCTTAGCTTCGGGATACCTTTGTTGATGGCCTGAACCATGCCACCGTTTTCTTCGACTTCCTTCATCAAGTGTTTAGCTCGGGTTATGAGATCATGGGTTAAACGTTCCATAAAAAAGCTACCGCCAAAGGGATCAACTGTGTGGCAGATATCTGTCTCTTCTTGAATAATTAGTTGCGTATTTCTTGCAATTCTTGCTGAAAAATCAGAGGGTAGCGCTATGGCCTCGTCGAGAGCGTTTGTATGAAGTGATTGCGTCCCGCCGAATACAGCAGCCATAGCTTCAATAGTTGTTCGTACCACGTTATTGTAGGGATCTTGCTCGGTGAGCGAATAGCCCGACGTTTGACAATGTGTTCTAAGCATGAGTGATTGTGGGTTCTTAGGATGGAATTGCTGCATGATATCGTGCCAAAGTACGCGTGCTGCTCGGAGCTTTGCAATTTCCATATAGAAGTTCATGCCGATAGCAAAAAAGAAAGACAGTCTTGGAGCGAAATCATCAATATTCAGTCCCCGCTTCAGGGCGGTCTTAACGTATTCAAGTCCATCAGCAATAGTGTATGCAAGTTCTAAAGCGCTGTCTGCACCTGCTTCTTGCATGTGATAGCCGCTGATACTTATGCTATTAAATTTTGGCATATGTTTTGACGTGAACTCAATAATGTCCCCAACGATCTTCATGCTGGGTTCTGGGGGATAAATATAAGTATTGCGCACCATATATTCTTTAAGGATGTCATTTTGAATAGTTCCTGAGAGAAGGTTTGCCCCAACACCCTGCTCTTCAGCGGCGACGATATAGAATGCCATGATCGGTAGTACCGCTCCGTTCATGGTCATGCTTACACTCATCTCGTTGAGAGGAATTCCATCAAACAGTATCTTCATATCCTCCACTGAGTCTATAGCTACACCTGCTTTGCCGACGTCACCTTTCACCCTGGGATGGTCAGAGTCATAGCCACGGTGCGTAGCCAAATCAAATGCCACGCTTAGGCCCTTTTGACCAGCTGCTAGGTTTCGTCGATAAAAGGCGTTACTTTCCTCTGCGGTACTAAATCCTGCGTATTGTCTAATTGTCCACGGACGATGCGTATACATCGTTGCGCGCGGTCCTCGTATAAACGGAGCAAGACCTGGGAGGCTAAACGGCTGCGAGGAAATTGAGTCAAGATCAGCTTTCGTGTAAAGAGCCTTTATGGTGATCCCCTCCGGGGTCATCCTACTCAGCGACTCAATAGCTTCCCCGCGAAGTTCTTTTTGGGCGAGCTGTTTCCAGGCGTCCAGGTTTTGCATTTGGTCTTGGGACATAAAATTCATTCTCCGTGGTTTGTGGTATGACAAGATACCGCATATAATCATAGTCATATAGAAATTCTTTAATATTGACAATAATTTAGGTTTTCTTTGAGAAATTTGTTGTGTAGCGATTAACGACGGATGGTTAAACTATGTTTGGGCAAATGTCGGTCTCAAATCTTTCTAGCAATTTGGCTGACTTTAGCGGGATTTTACCGCTTATTGTTAGTTTAGTGTTGGCATCTCACATCTTATTGAAGAAGCACGAGCCCGTTGTTTGTTTAAGCTGGCTTCTAGGGGTTGCAACATTCCCTATCCCTACGGCAATTTGCTACCTTGGCTTCGGCATAAATCCTTTTGAGAAATATGCGGCAAGGAAACGGGCCTCAAAGCATTTAGCAGGGTTGCGCCGTATCAGACTTTCAAGAGAGGAGATTACCTCTAGAAATCGTCAGCTTCTGTTGGAGAACGGGTTTACTGGCTTTGATCGCACGGCCTTGTGGGCTTCGATGCTTCAGGGTGCAAGCATGCAGTCTGGCAATAAAGCCGACGTCCTGGTGAATAGCACTACGGCCTTTGCGGCATTGCGCGAGGCTATTGAAGGTGCTCAGCAATTCATCTTGGTTCAATTTTATCAAATTCAGATTGATTCGGTTGGCACACAGTTCCTAGATCTCTTAGCCGAGAAGGCGAAACACGGTGTTAAAGTGTACGTGCTTTTCGACGCTCTGGGGTCGCACAGACTTAAAACTAGCATCATGGAGGACTATCGGAGAAGAGGTTTAAAAATAAACCGATTCTTGGAGGTCCATCCGATTAAGCGCCGGTTCCAGATTAATTGGAGGAATCATAGAAAGCTTGTTGTTGTCGATGGCCGAGTTGCTTTTACTGGTGGATTTAACATAGGGCAGATGTATTTGGAGGGGCCAGATCCTACGCGTCCTCGCTGGTTTGATCTAATTTTTCGTGTGCATGGGCCGGTGATAGCCGACCTAACGGCGATCTTTGCGGAGGACTGGCATTTTACAACCGGAAGGACGATTCCAACTGATATCATTGAGACAGCTCAGGTAACTTCAAGCCCGACAGCTCACTCAAATAATCTGCTTCATGTTATCGCGAGTGGACCGTCAGAAAATAATGCGCCATTTTATTCGACTTTTATCAATATTCTTCATGAAGCGCGTTCAAGAGTCTGGGTGATGACACCATACTTTGTACCCGACAAGGGACTTCTAAATGCTATGCGCATGGCTGTCGTGCGTGGCGTTGATGTGCGAGTGATTGTTCCGAAACATTCGAACCACCCCATTACGGATTCTTGCGCTCATTCCTATTTCGCAGAACTGCATCGTTATGGGGTTGATTTGCAGCGCTATGTTCCGGGAGTCTGTCATGGGAAGTTACTATTAGCCGATGATGATCTGATCTTGGCGGGTTCAAGTAACCTAGATTATCGCAGTTTTTTTCTTAATTTTGAAACGGATCTATTGATGCGAGATCGCGATCTTGCTCAGAGGGTCGCCTGCATTTTTGATGAAGTGTCTCCACACTGCATACCTCTCGGGTCAGCAGAAGTGTCGGGTAAACACTTTGGGCGACTTCTCTTTCAAAGAGTTATGAGGCTATTTGCTCCGCTGATGTGAATGCTTTTCGGCTTTTAGTCCTTTCGATTATGTCTCAAAGGACTTCTGCACGGGCCTTCATATGGCCAAAGAAAATAACGCTATCAGGATTATCTCTTAAGGAGCTTAGTTCAATTGTCATTTGTTGAACAATATCGTGTGTTACTTTACCGGCGTGCTCCAATTCAGGTGCGCCTGATAGCAGTAAATCGATCCAATATTCTATGAAACGGGCGCGGGTTTTTGGTTGACGATTATCCAAGTGCACGTAAGTAAAATTCGTCGTTATATGGGCATACCCTGCTGCTGCCAGATAATTTCCAAGTTTCGCACCAACGTAAGGATCACCCTTTAGATTCCACTGATGGTCATTAAACGCAAACCAGTACTGAAGAGTGGCTGGACTATAAGGATGCACGAAGAACGTGTGATTTAGTACCTCATTCAAATGGATGAGCGCGTTGCGCTGTAGAACTCTTCTAGCCTCTTTTAGAATTTCGATAGGACTGGGGACGTGTTCTAAAAACCAGGTCACAAACGCTCCATCAAAAGAGTCGTCGGCAAACGGCAGTTCAGAAGCATTTGCCTGCGTCAATGACACTCGGCCAGCCTTGATATATTCGCTCAGATGCTTACGTGCCCGAGACAGCTGATCTGCAGAGGCATCCACACATGTGATTTTTAGATCTGGGTAACGCTCGAGTAAAATCTCGGTTTGCGCCCCTACCCCGCATCCAATTTCAATGATGTGCTTTCTCCCTGTGAAATCTACGTTGGAAAAGACCTGATCCTCGAGAAATCGCGCTTGGTGATAAAGTCGATTTTGCTCCTTAGCTGTGTATCCGTGTAGGTATCCTTCAGTTTTTAAATTTTTATCTGACGGATCAGTGGCTTTGGCGAGTCGCGGTTTTGATGAACTCAATCGAGTAGCCTGCTTGATGAGTTTTTGTTTTGATTTCAGTCCTGTGTGTGATTTGGACTTATCACTAGACGTTTGTTTCTTTGTCCGTGTGCTCATAGCGTTAACTCCATACTATTGGATGAATGAGGTGCAGGTTGCCCTCAACCTTGACAGTCTGCTCTGATTAGTAAGCAGGTGTCAATCTTGAGTGTTTGAGTGATGGCATAGAGACGCGCTTATATTCCAAGAGCCACCTTTGAACCCGTTGGCTGTCAGGGCA
>JBIKKO010000072.1:0-15473 GCA_044360315.1 Oligoflexales bacterium | reverse complement strand
GCCAACACCTCGACGGCAACACCTTCGGCGGTTTTCCATTCAGCCATGCCGCCCATGAAGTCTTCTTGAGCTTCCCGGGAGGCCATGCCACGGAAACGCTTAATTTTCGTTTCCGTACCATCACTGTTTTTTCGAGATAAGACCTCGCCTGGTGTCTCGTCAGTTCCGGCAAGCATCCCGCCTAGCATGATGAAGTCTGCTCCCGCAGCGAGGGCTTTGACAGCGTCGCCAGGTGTTTTGATTCCACCATCAGCAATAATGCACCGGTCAACTTTACGACACTCTTGGAGCGCGGTCAGTTGCGGCACGCCAAATCCCGTCTTTATTCGTGTGGAACAAACGGAGCCAGGGCCTATACCAACTTTTATAACATCCGCGCCTGCGGCGGAAAGATAGTCAGCCCCGGCGTAGGTTGCGACGTTACCCGCAACAATCATAATATTTTGGCCCCATTTTTCACGCAGTTGACGGATGGTTCTATTCACCTCTTTGCTGTGTCCATGAGCAACGTCCACGCAAATGATTTCGGCTCCGGCTGCTACAAGGGCTTCGGCTCTAGGAAGAGCCTCTTCGCCGATGCCAATGCTGATACCGGTTTTCTTGGGGTTCTTTAGCCGTTTAAACATGACCACGTTTTCTTCAATCGACATGAAACGGTGAAGAATCGCCATGCCACCGTGCTCGGTCATCGCATTTGCCATGGTCTCGCCAGTGATGGTGTCCATGTTTGAGCTGATCATCGGAATATCAAACGTGCGTCCTGCCACAGTTACACTTGTGGTGACGTCTTGCCGAGATCGAATTCCGTTGTAGCCAGGTACAAGCATGACATCATCAAAGGTTAGTCCACGCACGTTTGACATCATAAAAAACTCTCCAAAATGGGGTGCTTCGATGAAATTACAGTGACTTTTAATAAAAATAGACACGTCTCGTCAACGACTAAAACCATACTAAAACATCCATGGCAGGTGACGTTACAACGCCCTAAACTCGTTAAAACACTCCTAACAGTAGACCAAGACGCTGGTCGGTGCCCGGTGAGGTGCCAAAAATAAATGACGTTTTGGGATGTTACAGCCCTATACTCTTTGGCAGTCACAAATCAAGGGCCATAGAGCTGGGATCTTTCAGCGGCGATCAAGGGGGATTCGAGGTACTCGTCATAAGTTAGAAGCTTGTCCAGCCAGCCTTTTGGCGTTATTTCGATGATGCGTGTGGCTACGGAGTTTACAAACTCTCGGTCCTGGGATGTAAAAAGGATGGTGCCTCCATAGTTTATAAGACCATTATTTACAGCCGTTATCGATTCAAGATCCAGGTGGTTTGTCGGTTCGTCTAGGATAAGAACGTTGGGCCTAGCCATCATCATCCTAGCCATCATCAGCCTAACTTTCTCCCCGCCAGAAAGGACATTAGCTTTTTTGGTGGCCTCTTCACCGCTAAACAACATCCGACCGAGGAAGCCACGCACATACTCTTCGTCTCGTTCGCTTTCTTTTACCACGAATTGACGCAGCCAATCGATCAAAGTCAGTGGTTCCTGGAACCAGGCAGAGTTATCTTTAGGAAAGTATGATCTGTGAGTTGTAATCCCCCAACGAAACTCCCCCGACAGAGCTTGACGCTCGGCAGTCAAAATCTGAAATAGGACAGTTGCCGGGGCTCCGTCCTTACCAACGAATGCAATTTTTTCGCCACGGTTGACGGTGAGGTCTAAATTTTTGAAGACAGTTCGGCCATCAATTGTTGCCGACAGGTTTTTACACTGAAGAAGATCTCGTCCCGCTTCGCGCTCTTCAACAAAATGAACGTGTGGATACTTCCGATTTGATGGCTTGATGTCTTCAACGGAAAGTTTTTCAAGTTGTTTTTTACGCGACGTAGCCTGCTTGCTTTTCGAAGCGTTTGCAGAGAAACGTTCAATAAATGACTTCAGTTCTTTGATGCGGTCTTCCGCTTTTTTGTTTTGGTCTTTTTGTTGCTTTAAGGCAAGTTGACTTGCTTGATACCAGAAGGTGTAATTGCCCGTATAGAGCTGAATTTTGCCGAAGTCGATGTCTGCGATGTGGGTACAGACCTTGTCTAGAAAATGGCGATCATGGGAAACAACAATCACAGTGTTTTTGAATTCAATTAAAAATTCCTCGAGCCAC
Source organism: Oligoflexales bacterium (assembly GCA_044360315.1). Classification (GTDB taxonomy): domain Bacteria; phylum Bdellovibrionota_B; class Oligoflexia; order Oligoflexales; family RGVZ01; genus CAMDKS01. The sequence goes on along the minus strand of JBIKKO010000072.1, from coordinate 13,317 downwards.
ATAATGCTTTGAACATCAAGATTGTTGGTTGGCTCATCAAGTAGGAGGATGTCTGGATTCCCGTAGAGGGCCTGGGCGAGGAGGACTCGGACCTTCTGCCCAGCCTCGAGTTCTCGCATCTTTTTTGTCAAAAGATCGTCACCTACACCGAGCCCGTGAAGCATTTCGGCAGCCTGAGCCTCAGCATCCCAACCGTTTAACTCGGCAAACCTAGCCTCCAATTCCGAAGCGCGCAGCCCATCATTTTCCGAGAAATCTGGCTTTGCGTAGAGCTGATCTTTTTCGCAGATGATGTCGTAAAGAAACTTATTACCCATGATGACTGTTTTAACCACTTCAACGTCGTCAAATTCAAACTGATTTTGCTTCAATACGGCAATGCGTTGCCCGGGCTGAATGCTGACTTCGCCAAAATCTGGTGTGATGTCGCCCGACAATATTTTTAGAAAAGTCGATTTTCCGGCGCCATTCGCACCAATCAATCCGTAGCAGTTTCCCGGTAAGAACTTAACCGTGGCGTCTTTGAAAAGGACCCGCTGGCCATAACCAAGAGTCACCCCTGATGTACTGATCATGTTTTAAAATCCTCGCTTTGAGGACCAGCCAGTACCATGGTTGCTGTTCTTCGACAACACATTAAACAGTCGGTAGCAGGGGTTGGCTTGCTTTAAAGATGCCGAATGCCATGGGGCTGTTGGCGCGAGGCCCAAGGCTTAATCTGGAATAGGCACCAGATCTGGCGACATGATCGGCCTATAAGATCCTGCGACTTCACAAGGTCATGGCTTAAGCATCTGTAATTTTTGATTTTATTCATATGCTGGCGTTTTTAGGGGGGTGTTTTGTCTGGGTGAAAGTTCTAAATTTATTGACGCCTTGTTCCGACCCTTTGAAAGCAGGCATTGGATCGACTCTTAGGGTTCGTTGTTGCCTTCCTGCAGCAACGTCCGGGAATGGTCATTTAGGTCAGTGAAGTCTTAGGACTGACCTCGGCTCAGCCTGTAAACTAGATGTTTTGATTCCTGTAGGGATTTTCGAAAGTGATTTGCGTCAGTGGTGGGGTGCTTCATGCAACCGAATAACATGAAGATTTTGATGCTTTATTTTATTGGGATCGTAGTACTGGTAGGCTGTCGCAGTGCGGCACCAGTACTCCTAAGTGACGTTACGCAGTCGGCCCCTGTATCTAATCGTAAAATTTTCGGGGTTTGGTTGACTCCGGGAGAGCAGCTGGTCCATCACGGTTTTTGTCCTCCGGGAGTTACTAGAATCGGTATGTTCTGTCGCGGATTAAGGGAGGATTTGGCTCCGATTAGTCTTGCTGAGTATGAGTTGCGACTTAAGCAATCGGTGGTTAATGAGCGCCATCCCGGCACGCCACTTGTGGTATCTGAACATAATCTTCTCTTGCATCAGGCCATGATTCAGCTATCCCCAGAAGAGGAGCGGAAAGTTGGGTCGCTGATCACTGATCTTAAAACGAATCCGAATGGATTGTTTGATCATGATTACCCTAATTTCAAGCTTGCTTCAGCTCCGTTTCAGCCGGGAGGAGGTTCCACAACAGCGACTTGGACGACAAAGTCGAGCTTGTTAGCATCACAAAGAGTGCGCGATAGTTTGGCTCCAGTTATTGAGACGAAGGTGGTTTCGCTGACGCAGCTGTCAATTGAGCGACCTTTGGTGTTGAGTGAAGACGTTGTGGTCGTTTCGGCTGGGGCTTCTATTTTGTGGCTCCAAGCTGGAGAGAAACGATTTGAGTTTAAGACCACTAGCGTCATTGGTGGAGCTGCGGCTTTACTGGAGGACGGGACTGTGGTGATTGGTCGAGGCCGCACCGTGTACTGGCTCAAAGATGGTTTAAAACGTTATGAATTTACAGCAACAGAGGATTTTCGCAGTGGACCAGCGGTATTATCTGACGGTTCAATCGTCATAGGCTCTGATGATGATCACGTGTATTGGCTAAAGGATGGAGTGAAATTAAACGCTTATAAAACTTTCGGTGATGTGAGATCGGCTCCAGCTTTGCTGTCTGATGACACCGTCGTTGTTGGGTCAACAGATGGTAGAGTGTATTGGCTAAAGTCAGGCCAGAAGATGTTTGAGTTTCAATCTGGCGGTGCTGTACTTGGTTCTCCCGTCGTTATGTGGGACGGTACAGTAGTGATCGGATCTACAGACGATTACGTTTATTGGCTAAAGGATGGCAGGAAGCGATTTAGTTACAAGACAGGCGGTGATGTTGTGGCGACAGGTGTATTGCTATCCGATGGCACTGTCGTGATTGGATCAGAAGACTACACGCTTTATTGGTTACGGGACGGACAAAAGAGCTATGAATTTCAGGGTCAAGTGCGCGCTTCACCCGCGGTGTTAGCAGACGATACGGTCATCGTTGGGGTGGGCCTCTCCTTACATTGGTTGAAAAATGGATTTTCCCGTCTTAGCTTTCAAAGCGACTTGGAACATTTTGGATCACCTGTGATGCTAGAAACTGGAACGGTCTTGGTTACGTCGATGAAACGTCAAGGGGCCGCCGAGGGGCGTTTATCCTGGTTGGATTGATAGATTTGTAGAAGGGTCAAGATGTTCAAGATAGCTTGGTCGGCCATGTCCTCTGAATATTTTGTTACTTTGGTCGCGCCGCTGGAGGCGTGGCATGAAGTCTCGACGCTTTGACCGTTTGGGCGTGGTGTCGATGTTCATCAGATGTTTTTATCTAGTGTTCATAACCAGAGATGGCAAGAGGCTCCTCGTGTCCGTGATTGCAGGGTGATAGGTAAACGCCTTGACCTTTTTTGACAGTACCGATCATGCGCACGCCGCAGGGAAAAGGAAATTGTTTGAGGATGCTGATCGCGTCTTGGGGTGAACATGTGAAGACCAATTCGAAGTCCTCCCCGTCACCCAGGGCAGCGTGTAGTTCTTCAAGTGAAGTTGACGCATGGTTTAATAGCTTATGGGCGTCAAGGGTCATGTGAACGCCGCTGGCTCTTGCAAGACGAGGAAGGTCGCTTCCCAGGCCGTCGGATAGATCCATCATGCTATGAATGGGTGCATGATCTAGTAGCCATCGCGCTTCTTTTAGCCGGGGTGTGAATGTAAGGTGCCGTTGTGTATCGAGACTATGACCTAGAGAAAGGCCAGTGACCATGATTGCGTCCCCTTCTTTCGCACCGGATCGTTTTACGGCTCCTCGCCAGTGCGGTCGACCAGTCACGCAAGCATTAATCACGAGAGGCCCTGCCCAGCGATTTGTATCGCCGCCGTCGATGCCGCATCCGAATTCTCGTGCCACGGCGGCGGCACCTATCATCAGTCGCTCAATCCAATCTCGAGAGAGGCTTTGGGGAATACCGAGCGAGATGAAAACGCTTTCGGGCCAGCCCCCCATGGCGGCGATGTCGCTTAGGTTTACGGCGACTAATTTGCGGCCAATCAACTCTGGAGGCGTGTCTTCGGTCTTGAAGTGTGTGCCATCAAGTAGCATGTCGGTGGCCACGAGCATCCCACGATGGGAGGTCTCAAGCAGTGCTGCATCATCACCATTGTGTATCAGCGCGTGCCTTGACGTCGGCATGGTTTGGCGAATCCACGCGACGAATTCATTTTCTCCAAACGAGCTTTTGATGTGAGTTTTCATATAAATAGTCTCAGATGTGGGTTTTAGTTGTGGTTACGTGGGCTTTATCGGAAGTTTAATCACCTCCGGTAACGCGCCGAGTGTGATGGGCTTCTGTGAGTGTGTCAAGCCGGCAAGATTAGCCACAAAGCCTCTGACTTCATCTGCCGTGGATCCTCTGGTGCGCATAGACTGAATACTCTCCGATAGTAGGCGCTTACTTAGTTTTTGTCCTTGAGCATCAACGATGAGTGGGTGATGGTAAAACTGTGGAGGGGGCTGATCAGGCCGTAGGTAGGAACGCAGGACCAGCTGTCTTCCCGTACTTGAAAGCAAATCTTCGCCGCGGATAATGAGGTTGATATCCTGATCTAAATCATCGACAACGACTGCAAACTGATAGGTCCAATGACCATGTCGGTCTCTGATCATGACATCCCCCCCACTTGTTGCAGGGTTTTGGGTGATCAAGCCGAGCAGGCCGTCCTTAAAGGATATGGGTTGATCTGGCATAACTAGCCGCAATGCCGTGTTTTTTTTGTCAAATGAAAGGCCGCGTGAGCGGCATGTTCCAGGGTAGGTTAGCTCGCCGGTTTGTTGCTGTGTGATCGCTTGGACGTCTTTTCTGCTGCATGAACAGGCATAAACCAGGTTTTTTCTCATCAAATCCTCAAGATTCTTCGCGTAGACTTCCATTCTGGCGCTTTGGCGCCATGGAATGGCAGGGACCTCAACGCCGAGCCAAGTTAAGTCCTCAATGATAGAAGAGGCAAATGCGGGGCGGCATCTACTTTGGTCGTGATCCTCCAGACGAACGTAGATGTCCGCCTCTAATCTCGCTGAAAGCGCTTGGACGTACATGATATGAAGGACGTGTCCAAGGTGAAGGTGACCAGTCGGGCTTGGTGCTAGGCGTGTGCGAAGCGTTTTCATGATCATAGTACCTAAAGTGGAGTTTTATTGTGCTGTTCAATCGGAACATAAAAGTAGCGCTTTTGACCAGCCTGCGCCCCAACAATCAGTGGCTTTCGTGTCTGAGTCATAGGGTTCGGTGGTGTTTTAATTTGGAAGCAATGTTTAAAAATTTAACTATTGCGGCCATTTACAGATGCTTAGAATGCATGTCCTGCATGGTTTTGGTGTCGAGGCGGTCTGGTGTTTAAGAGACTCTTTGCAAATTTTTTTGGCGATGATAGACTGCAAGGCCCGCGAGGGAGCTGAAATTGATTAAGGAAAAGGCATGAGGCTGCTGACCGATCTATATAGAAGACAAAGAAGCGTTCCTGGCTGGTTCAGGGTTGCTCAACTTTTGTCTATTGTTGTGATTGTTTGGGGGGTCGTTGGACTAGCCACCGTCGGGGTTGGCCGGATTTTTGATGGGGGGCAGTCGGATGACCAGCAGAGCCCTGCTCTCGCCTCTCTTCAGCTTTGGGATTTAGAGCTGCCTTTGGTCGGAGCTCGGGAACCAAAGCCTGCAATAGAGCGGCTTATGGCCGCGGCAGAACGTTTATCAACCAAGACCATGGTTCCATATGTTTTTGGCGGCGGTCGGATCGGCACGCCGGAACAGTGCCAAGCTTGCATCTCCTGTGCCCGGCGCTTGAAGCTTCCCGCAGAATCGTCTTTGGCGCGTTTCAATCGCTGTGGTGATTGTCGTAAGTGTGGTGTTGATTGCAGTAATTTTGTGAATCTTTTGTTTGCCGAAGCTGGTCTAAGGTTTAAGTTTGCAACCACTCGAACCTTGAATTCATTAGGTCAAGATTTCCTTAAAGATCAGCTTGGATTTGTCAATGTAGGCCAGGATCTTGAAGTGGCTCGCCCCGGTGATCTTGTCATTGAGAAGGGCCATGTCGTCATGGTCATCGCTGTAGATACCAAATTAAGGACCATTGACTACATTCACTCTAGTCGCGGAAGCCGCGGACGCAAACCGATTGGCGGCATTGAGTTGCGGCGCGGCAAGTCGCTTGACGCCTTGCAGAAGAAAACCCTTCGCATCTTGCGTCACGTTGAACTAATCACTCCTGACGAAGAAGGTATAAGTCTGGGGATGGTGCCCAGAGCAGTTCGCCTGTGGCAGAATCTTTTGGCAACCAACAATTAGGATCTAGTTATGCGCATCGGCGTATTTGACTCTGGTGTGGGTGGGCTGTCGGTCTTAGCCGCAATCCATAGTGCGCTCCCAGTGCATGAGTTAATCTATTGTTGTGACTATCTTAATTTGCCGTATGGTACAAAGCCTGATGATATGGTCATCAACTGCGCAAAGGCTGTTACAAAAAAATTTTTTGAGGCTGCTAAGCCCGATATCCTCGTGATCGCCTGTAACACCGTGAGTACGGTGGCTCTCCAGGATATCCGGAAGATGCTCCCTATCCCTGTGGTTGGAGTTGTCCCTGCCATTAAACCTGCGGCAGAGAGAAGTGGAACAAAAACAATTGGCCTCTTGGCAACGCCGGCTACAATCAAAAGAGCTTATACTGCTGATCTCATACGAGATTTTGCTGCTGATTGTCATGTTTTGTTGTGCGGATCGTCAGAACTGGTGTTGATGGCTGAGCGTAAGTTGCGGGGGGAGCCTGTGACAGATGACCTTGTTCGCCGTGAAGTTCAACCACTTTTGGGGCCTCAAGCAGAAGGCATGGATCAGTTGGTCCTTGGTTGTACTCACTTTCCCCTGCTTGCTGATGAATTGCGTCGTGTTTTTCCTCCGACAGTCGCCTTCGTTGACTCCGGATCAGCTATTGCGCAGCGCGTTGAAGTTCTCTGTCAACAGATGGGGCATCACGGAGCCGTGCCTGTTTCCAAACCTGTGGCGCCGATCACGGGATGGTGTAGTGGCCCGCCGATGACCATTAATATGCCAAATCAATTGGGACAATTGCATCTGCAATCACTCCCTTGAGGATGCCTTTCGCCCGGGACTTTGATATGTTCGCTGGAATCTACCGGATTCTCGAGATAGTAAGATGGCCACTTTGAAATCTGTCTTCGTGCTCAAGACGCATCATCGGACATACTGAGATCAATGAAGCTGTTTTGGCCTAAATTAAGGCTCATGACTGTCCCTGAATCCGGTCGGAGCGTGTGTTCATAGTCTGTACCCGTAATCATGATTCCTAAACGGTGACCTGGTGCAAATGTATATTGCTTTGGTTCAAGGTCAAACGTCACCTGGTAACGAAGAGTTGGATCAAGTTTTTCTCCGGATTCAAGACTTACATGATTTTGCGGATCCGCCCATCCGCGTGTGATAATGCGACCGCTGCCTGCCGTGTCATAGTCAATGACAACGACAGTGAGGTTGGCCGCTTTGCGGTTCAAAACGGCCAGGTTTATTGTCACCTTTGGAGTTCCAGACAGAGTTTTTGAAGTTGTGAATGCCTTTGAAACAAAGGCCAGCCGACCTTGTTGGACCGTCGTTGGGTTATTAACAAGTGACTGAATGGTGTTGTTTTTACCTTTGTCGGTAAAGCTGGCGACTCCGGGAGATCCTGGGGTATTTGAGAGATTGGCGTCAGCGTTTAAATAAAAGCGCTGAATAGTGGTTTGCTCATTTGGCCATGAGTTTTGTGATATCCACTTACCGTTAGGTGACTCGACTTCAACCGCTGGCTCCGTTTCGACACCGTTTTCGATGCCTTTCACGTAACGATCAAACCACTTCCATACCTGCGCACTCGTATCGGCGCGTGAAGCTGTGCTATGTCCACCTTTGTGAAGCCACATCCGCAGCGGCACTTTACCGTCTAGAGCTTCGTACCACCGGATTGCATGCCGTTGCCGCACGTTCCAATCATTCTGCCCATGAATGATAAAGACAGCGGCGCGCACACCGTTTGCTCTGGTCACGTAATCGCGCTCCTGCCAAAAGGTGGTATAGTCACCATGTTCACGTCCCATGACACGAGCAAGATTAGCGATAGCCGTCGAGCACTGGCCTTTGCGAACGACATACTTCGCTAACACATCGGCGTCTTCGCCAACATAACCGCCTGGACCGACCACGAGGCCATTAGCACGATAATAGTCATACCAGCTGCTGATGGCCGCCACTGGCACAATCGCCTTTAGGCCATCGACACCGGTCGTTGCCACCATATTGGGAAGGGTGCCATTGTAGGAAACCCCAGTCATTCCAACGTGACCATTCGACCAGTTAGCAGCGACGGGCGTTCCTCCGACGGCAGCACTGTAGGCGATCCCTCGGCCATTGAGCCAATCAATCACCGCTTTTGCAGCCAACGTCTCAGACTCGTCTCCGACCGTCGGGCATCCGGTTGACCTGCCGGTCCCAAGACTGTGTGCGGACAGTGATGCATATCCGCGGGAAGGGGCCATGTGAAGTAGATCATCACTAAAACTTAAGATATCAGACTTCAGATTTGCTCTGGCCTTTTGGGTGGTCTTTTGTATTGATTCATCCTGTGGCAGGAGCCTCACGTCAACATTATGATTGGGGGCGTCGTTGCCGCCTAGTGCGTAAGGCGACATTGTGAGGATCGATGGTACTTTTGCCGTGCCTGTGGGGCGGTCAATCTGCATATAGATACGGTCGTTCGCGCCGTCTTGATCGGTATCAAGACTGGCTTCGACATAGACGCTCTCAGCAGCAAGGACTTCGGCTTGGAGCAGCAAAACTTGGGATAAAATCAGTCCGAGAACGCTTAAACAAAGGTTCATTAGTAGCTTGATTGCACGTGGTGAGGCTGGCGATATGGGGGCTTGCATCAATTCTAATCTCCAAAAAATGACACTCTCCGGGACTTTATTACAACATTGGAGCTTTGGAAATAGTTATCGCGGTGTGACGCCCAAAAGCTGGCTGTTCTTTTGTTGGTTTCGTAATGGCATTAAATGCTTCAACAAACAGGAGTGGGTTGTCGCTCCAGCTGTGGTGCGCGGACTGCCCATATGATAGAGTAGAGGCTGTTGAACTTTGATTGGAGAGCGGAGTAGGACCATGAGCAATGCTGACGTGCGGTTAGAGGCATTAAAGGGTTTTCAAATCTTTGAGGGCCTTTCAGGAACAGCTCTTGATCTGATCAAGACAGCATTAGAACGGCAAATTGTTGCACAAGGGACCCAGCTGATTCGTCAGGAACAAAGAGATGATGACGTGTTCTTCGTTGTTGATGGACGGGTTCGCGTCGAAATGGCCGGTGTTGATGGAAAGACCTCTGAGGTGTTGACGACGCTCACTGCTGGAGACACGGTCGGGGAGTTGGCGTTGGCGCGTGTAGGCCGAAGGACAGCGTCTGCCATAACCCAGATGGAATCAGAGATTTACACCGCAAGTGCGTCTCGCTTGAATCAAATCTTTGACCAGCACCCGATGATCGGTCTGACAATCTTTCGGAATTTAACGCGGATCCTTGCAAGTCGACTGGTGGACACTAATTTCATGTTACGGAACACAGCGGCTCGCTGACGCCTCAGCGTATTCATATTCTGATGTTGTAATGATTCACCTGACGGTTGCGACTTTGCTCTCATTCCGATTAGGTCCCCAGAGGTATTCTTGCCCCATATATAGACCCACCGTTTGAAGCAAGCACGCAAATGCGTGGATGGTATTTAGATTGGAGTAGGACCACTGTCATTTATCAGGCCTTAGTTACTTTCAATCGCACCTATGATGTGGCTTTGAATCTTAAATCCAATAAAGCGGCAAGAAACAGTTTACTTGTGAGTTCTGGCAGACGTCATCCCCAGACGAACGAAGTGAGTCGTCGGGGATCTGCACGACGCACCTGTGTTTTACAGTATAATGTCACCTTCTTGAAAACGATTTTGTAGAAATCCGGATTATGTTATCCTCTATGAAATCTTTCTAACGCCCGGCGCTTGATATGAGAGATCTGGTGATCCCTTTCTTAACCCTTACCCCTATCGTCATGTCATCAATTCCTGCTGTAGTTGGAGACGCGAAATTGAAAATAAAGGCGGATTCTTGTCAAACTGATGCTTTGTCGGCATGTGATCGTCGAGGGTGTCTACCCGCCGCCGTGCCGGCGTAGATGGGAAGCGATCACTTCGCCTTCGTACGAAATATCGGTCTACATGCCAGATATAGAAATAGATGTTGTCAACCAACTCTTTTGCTAAAAGTGAAAAATGTCTACTTATAATGCCAAAAAATTAAGGCTTAAAAGAATAAGTTAACATGCCTAAATACATTGGTGATAGTCTTTCACGGTATGAATCATAGGAAGAAAGAGTCTTGGATCTAAGATTGAGATCCACTTGATCAGAGTTGCCGTGGTCGAGAAAGCGCCGTTGATTCAAAACGCGTCTGCCGAGCGCTGTACCAAACGTGAAAGATGTCATGTCGTCATACCGAAGATTCAATCCGACCACCGCTCCTAGATTAAATGAATTATCTTCCCATTCGACATTTGTTGTTTTTTTAGATAATTGATAATCCCGCCGCCACTCGCGATAAGCATTTCTTGAATGGCGAGCTTGTCCGAGCGCGCCAACAAAAAAAGACGATTTGTCCCACGGGAAATAAAGTGACATGAAGTCTACCACAAACGCTTGCGATGTTACTTTTCTCAAATCATCATCGGTCGCTTCCGAGTTTACAGAGTATGATGATGAGCCTTTTGAACCAGGTCGGATCGTCACTTGCTCAGCGCTTTTTAACGAATCTACATTTACGGCTAGACCAAATCCTGTGGTTTTTTTTGGCGTATAAAGAATCCCGCTGCCAATTGATAGAGGGTGATTCTCACGGCTTTCACCAGGATTTTTGACCAAAGTTTTGCAGCTAGAAATCCAATAAATCTGCAGGGCTAATAAAATTAAAATCCGTAAATTCACGCGTATAACCCAGAATACTGATCGTCCGTAAAATTTTCATAATTATTTTGATTATAATCTAAAATAGGGGCCATGAACAGGTATCCTAGCTGAAATCTCGACAGAATTTCAAATGCTACGTCCTCCAAGTCTGTTGTTAAGTTTGGAGATATTGGGCGACCGGGTGTCAATCTATCTCTCTATACCCACAATCTCCGTCATCTGACGTTGCGTAAATCCTAGAAGATGGTAAAAATCCTTGCTTGACCTAGTCCAGTTCTCCTAGACAACAAGAACCTCGTACAGCACATCATCACTAATATTTTTTAAATAGCCTTCGTCTGATTCGTAGGTACTGAGCCTCTTTTTTAGCGTCGACAAATCTATAAAAACCTCCGTGAATAAGTTGGGTAACTACGATGATCCGGTGGCTAGATTTTGGAATGTGGGGAACACTCTCCATTTTCATTTGTTCTTAGGCAAGTCATCTCAAGCGCAAAGCGCGTATGGGATCTCTAACTGATTGCCGACGCTGCTACGCAGCTGGCAATGACGAGCTTTGGGCCATTATGGCGTAACGACTTGTGCGTTAGAGATTGCCGACGCTGCTACGCAGCTGGCAATAACTACAAGCCTCGTTTCACGGGGAGTTCAATCATACGGCGCTGGCAATGACATGCCATTGGCCATGATCGCGGATTTGTCTCGGCCCAGAGAGCTGTCTGTGGCTTCGCCTTTAAGTCTGTAGTCCGCTCTGCTCAGGGGTTTGGGGTCAATTTGACGTGTGATATTAATATTTGCCAACTTTTGTTTTTAATATAAAATCACGTCGGTATGTTAAAACGAAAGGGAGATTTTAATTATGTATATTTTGTCTGTAGAGATGGCCTATCCGGGGCCCCGGCACGATCAGTCTATCTTGTTAGCAGAGCTCAGTCGAGCGTGGGGGGATCGGGTCACGGAGCGTGAACGATCGCTCCTTGAAAGACTTGCAAAATCAGCTGGTGTGCAGAGTAAGCATTTAGCCATGGAGCCGCAGGAATACTCGGTTAAGACTAGTTTTACGGAGCGTAATCAGGTTTTTCAATCGGCTGCTCAAGAGCTTGGTGGTAAAGCCATTATAGGCGCTCTTACAGCGGCCGGTCTTTCCGCAACCAATCTGGATGCGATCTTCTTTACGACGGTGACAGGCCTTGCGGTGCCGAGTATTGATTCTCTTGTGGCGGGAAAACTAGGGATGCGTCCGGATATTAAGCGGACACCTCTCTTTGGTTTGGGTTGTGTTGCCGGTGTTGCGGGTCTGTCGCGTGTCCATGACTATCTCAAGGCGTGGCCTAGCCATTGCGCGGTTTTACTGGCCGTAGAGCTGTGTTCACTTACGTTGCAGATTGAAGATCTAAGTCCGGAAAGTATAGTTGCGTCCACTCTGTTTGGTGACGGTGCAGCTGCCGTGATCTGTGTGGGTGAAGAGCACCCGTTAGCAAAAACTGGACAGTTGCAAACGATCGCAACGCGATCTCGCCTATATCCCGATACGCGACATATTATGGGCTGGGATGTTGGTAGTCACGGGTTCAAGATCTTGCTTGATCCCGGTGTCCCGCAGATCGTAAAGGACTACTTTGCAGGAGACGTGACCGGATTCTTGGTCGATCATCAGCTCAAGATTGGCGATGTGCGATCGTGGATTAGTCATCCAGGTGGACCAAAAGTTCTTCAGGCCATTGCATCGTCTCTGGGTGTCGATCAAGAGGCGCTGTCAATATCCCGTGATGAGCTGGCCAAGGTCGGCAATCTCAGTAGTGCAAGTGTCTTGGGAATTCTTGATCGAACCATTCAAGAACGAAGCAGCAAAGGTGTATCACCCGGGGACTTCGCGTTAATGATGGCAATGGGACCGGGATTTTGCTCGGAGCAGTTACTATGTCAGTGGATGTGATCGCATTTGCTGTGTTTGCGGCGACTATCGTTGAGAGACTCTTCGAACTTGTTGTGTCGCGTCGTAATGCACGGTGGAGTCTTGCTCAAGGTGGTGTTGAGTACGGAGGTGATCATTTCAAATGGATGGTCGTTCTCCATACGTTGTTTTTGTTGAGTATTATAGGAGAATATGTAGTTTGGGGACCTCAGATCGCAGCGGGATACCGTCTGCTTGCAGTTAGTGTGGCTTTGGTGTGTCAGATCCTAAGATGGTGGATTATTCATACGTTAGGTAAGCAATGGAACACGCGTGTTATTGTCGTTCCAGGCTTGACGCGTGTGACCACTGGACCATATCGTTATATGAGCCATCCAAATTATGTCGTTGTTGCCATTGAAACACTGGCTTTACCTCTGATTCTGGGTTCCTGGCGTTCATCAATTTTATTTTCCATACTCAATGTGTTGATGATGCGCGTGCGAATCCGGGTTGAAAACGAGGCCTTGCGAGGTTTGCGATGACGGTTATATGTGAGCAGGGATCACGTCAGCATTTTGATTTAATTGTGATTGGTGGCGGCAGTGCTGGTATGGCCGCGGCAATTTATGCAGCAATGAACGGTAAGCGGGTCATTATCTTTGATGCCGCAGGCCCAGACTTTGATAAACCTTGTGGCGAAGGTCTTATGCCACCAGCCATTTCAGCTCTTCGAGTTTTGGGAATCGAAACGCCAAAATCTGCAAAGCTTAGCGGGGTCAATTATGTATTGGAATCTGGTGAGTCCGTTGAAGCTTGCTTTGATCCAAAGTTGACGGCACTGGGGATCAGACGGCGCGAATTGCGAAAAGCAATGTGGTCCAGGGCCTCTCAGCTCGGTGTTGTGATTTGTAAAACAGCTATTCAAGGTGAGGATGTTGAGCAAACATCTGACCACGTCAGATGTGGGTCTGTGACGGCCGACTATCTA
>JBIKKO010000071.1:0-15550 GCA_044360315.1 Oligoflexales bacterium | reverse complement strand
TCTTCCGCAACATCAGGTGCATACCGATCTTCGAAACGATCCTGTAATCGGCTTTGCTGTTCGTGGATGATTCGCGACAGATTTACGATCACAAGCAGCATTAGACTAAGCAGCAACACCAGTGCTACCGTCAAAAAACTAGGAAACTGAGGTTTTAGGCGCATAGTGAACGAACGATATAATTGCGTTCCCTCCCATAGGAAAGAGTCGGAATTACCTTGTTGCAGACCGTCGCCTGCTTATTTTTGCAGAAATATTAGATATTTACGTATTAACTATAAGAACTCTGCAAAGACTTCTTCCTGAACCCTAAGGAATCCTTCAAATATAAGACATTTCCTTTCGCCACACTTCATAGTGACGAAGAAACTCCCCCAGTTCAGGACGATTGTGGCAACTTGTGATTGCCCGATCTAACACAGGAATCTGCTTTTCAGCAATCGACTTCATATGCGGATACCGAATCGCCGTCATAAACGAAGATAAACTTGTGACAATATGTTTTGCCTGCGGATGAGCTGAAGCAACCGTCAATTGACGTACAATATGAGGACTATACTTAAACATGTAAGCCGCATAACGCCTCATCAATGGCACCTCCTCCAAAATTTTCTGGCGCTCTGCCTCGAAGTCTTTCCGATCGACGACCCGCCCGTCGGCATAAACTAACGGTGCCGAAGGATCAGTTTCGCAGGACCATTCATTCTTAAACCGCATCACTTCATGTTGAAATCTCTCATCGCGATAGGGATAAAACGGCATCGTCCGACATCTGAGTGGCTTTTGATCGTGAATTCCACAAAGATTATTATCAAGAAGTGCAGGACAGGCTTGCGAAGCAGGGATAAATGACGTTGGTACAATCAATACGGCTAACGCCAACCGATTGTCCAAAGGAATCGTCACACCGATGTGGGACGTGAACTTAAAGTCTTTACTGGACTGAGAAACCGGCGTCCAAACCAATCCAATTGGGAACTTATCGGCATTTGCTTCAGCATCAGACCAAGTTAATGGTAACTGACCATAGCAGCATTTCCCACATGCAGTGCAACGGAAATGACGGTTCATGCACCAACATCCGGTAAGCCTACACCACCACAACACTTTTTATATTTGCGCCCAGAACCGCAAGAGCAGACATCGTTGCGACCAATTTTTGGAGATACTCGGCGATTTGCAAGGTGCGGCGCAGGCTTACTGCTGACGTAAAACCACTCACCATTGTCACGTCGAAACTTAGAGGTTGTAGCACCCTTAACTTGTTTACCTTCCCGATGAAACGTAACCACAAAATCAACATCAGCAATATCACCATACTGCTTTGCGCCGTGAATATGAAGATTGTCCCATGACACTTCATCACTTAGCCGAGCAGCCTCAGCGCGATTAAAATCGTCACGGACCTCAGGCGCATGCGTCCGTTCAATAAAGTCAAAATCCCTCATGACAAAGGCTGTGTAACGTGACCTAACTAATGATTCAGCCGACGTGGCTGGAGTGCCTGATAGAATGGGTTCACAACATTCTTGAAACTTCAACTTAGAGCTACAAGGACAAACATCCATAGAGCCAATCCTTTGGGTCTTAGAAAAAAACAACTTGAAACTAACAAGCGGGAAACCATTAGGTTATTTCAAAAAATCAAAATTTGCAATCTATTCGTTAACAAAACCGAGGCTACCGCATCTAACTTAACATGGTTTTGAGAGATTATGACTTTCCAGTTCATCTTACATCAGTGAATTTTAATTTATGAACTCCTTTTCCCTATTTCCGCTCTTCCCTTCTTCAGCGTTTGATTCGGTGCTGCGAATCACCCGTCTGATACGAATTTTAGCCGCTGAAACATTGATAACGAGTCCAACTTGTAGACGAGCTCTTTGTGGAATGAGATGGCGCAAGCGATAAATCGATCTGTAAGCTCACCGTGGTGGAATTTAGTTTTTTGACCGCGGAATGGGGGAAGGGCGGAATTTGGGAATTGTCGTATTTATAAGCCCAAGCAAGAACAAGTCGCAATCCCAAGGCCCACGCGCTTACAATATAGATTAGCGATTTACGTTGATCAGGCCGCTTTGCGCCCCGCACTGTTTGGCCATCGTTCGCCGTCTTCCTTCACCTCATGCACGTGACAGATCGGAAAGATCGAGACCTTGAACGGTAAATTAACCAAATCTATCGGCAGGTTAGAAGACTAGGCTATTTCTTCCCATTTAGACTTCAGACAGCTAACCGAGATATGAATTCTCATAACCCTTTTTTTGGAGACATCGCATGAAACGTTTTTTCTGGAACACAACATCACTAGTCGCTACCCTAACAACCGCCGGAATACTCCTGCATGCCTGCGGCAAGAAAAGCAATAGTGACGACACACCACAAGCCTCATCACTCGCAGATCTAAAACTCTCCTCTGCCCTAAGCATTGCTATCCCTGACAGCATGAAAAAAGCAGGAGGAGCGACATCTGCGCGATTAAAACTTCGAAGCAGTAAATTGGCGGGAAAAAAATCATCAGAGGCCTGCCGAGCGATGGCTGCTGCTAATGAAATCTTTACAAATCTGGCCCAAGCCTCTGCATCCTTGTGTCATATGGAGGTGGAGTCCGACCGGATGAAGTTCGGAACAAAATATCAGGTTAACGTTACGGGTTTACCAAGCCTAGCTGGTCAAAGCCTGCAGCTTTGGGTTGATAACAGTGACGCAGCCAATCTTAAAGTATACACTTGTCAAAATGGTACTCTAACAGAAAAATTTGAAGTCACAGGATTTAATGGCACCGGCAAATCAAAGGGCACGGTCTCGCAGAAATTCGAGGGTAGTGAATCAGGAATGAATTTCTCTGGAGGCGTCAATCTTGATTTCGACCTAACGGTGGCTGGCACAACTCGCGTCACCGCAAGCATGAAGTCAGACGTCTCTGGTTCACAAACTGGGTCTTATCGTCGCTACGCAGATATGAGCATTCTTGACGCTGGTGTAAGCACGCTGCTGATTTCAGCAGAAGGAACATCTGGACCAATGTCATTTAGCGATCAAGCTGCAATGTCGTTTGACGGTACCATCGGCCAGAGCCTATATTCGGGTTCTTACAATGATGGTTCGCAAAGTGTTCCAGCATTCACGAGCCGATCAACATTTGATGCCGAAGGAATGGTTATCGATACAAGTCTAGCTACTCCAGCAATCATTATTGACAAAGCAAAACTTCCAGCAAAACTTGCGGCCAATTTTGCACCCGTCGCGCCCTCTGGATGGGACTGCTCGGGCACAACCGAAACGATTGATGTCGACTTAAGCGGTGCCGACAAAGCAGAAGCTCACGCTGCATGCGATGTGGAGTGGGACGAGCCAGCAGATTGCTACGGATCAGACTTTGACTTTGGAACGGCTGAATAATTTGACTGATCAGCAAGGACCATCGATAGCTGGAAACCGTTCCAGCATAGTCTCCACAAAATCGAGGCTCCGATGGCACCCAAGCCTCAAGTCCCGACGCTAGAACTCGCCGTATAAAGACCAGCCCGTGCGTTGTATCTTGCTCGCCCATAGCAATGTACAACGCCGGGTATATGGGCTTATTTCTGTTTCATAGCCCCATGGAAATTTTACTCGGTGCTCTGTAACTCTGTGCTTAATTAAACCAATATGATTTAGGTATAGAACTTTCGTGTGACGTGATGCCAACCAGCCATATATCAGATCGTCATTAACGATCAAAAAAGAAGGTTTATGGGGAGAGAATATACTCCAAACTCGGTGGTTGCTTTGACTTTGTGTTCGTACCTCTCAAATCGTCCAAATCGATTCACAAACTCCCAAACATCAAGGTTACTCGTATGAAACAGGTGAGGACCATAAACATGGAGCATCACACCTGTTTCTGGATCTCTAGCTGTATGACAGTTGCCACCGACGTGATCTCTAGAATCGAATACATCCACTTGAAAACGATTGGACGAAGCTAAAATATTCGCTATCACAGCACCCGTGAACCCTGCACCAACGCAGGCAACTTTTTTCACTTTCCGCATTAAAACTCCAGCATTTTCATCCGTGTATTGACTATACATCTCAATGACGAGTGATTCTATCAGGTTTCTTTAAAAAACTTCGGAAGTTTCAACAAGACTCACACCTTTTTGCTCCGCTAATTTAAATAAATCGACGTGAACTCGCGCCCACGATTCGATGGCCTTTAACTCCGAGTCCCTCACGCGCTGCTCGTCGATTGATAACTCATTTACGCTGATGAGACCCCGCTCAAACCGCTTTAAATTGTCCTGAAACAACTGCTCGGCAATCCCAATTTGGGCCTGTCGCTCCCGTGCTTCATCTAGCCCAGCCTTAACCTCCTCGACCTCGAACTCAAATTGACGCTTGGACGTTAAACGCTCAACATCGAGACTCGCTGACAGGATCGCAGCCTCACGAATTTGCGCGCGATAATGGCCATAGTCTTTTAAACCAGAAACAATCGGCACCGAAAGTTTCGCTAGATAATCTTGTCGGCTCGTTGACTTTTGAAAGTCCGGGTCTCCCGAGCGGGTCCAAACAGCGCTGACATCGATTGAGGGCAACAGACTCCCTCTTGCCGCGGTGATTGCCGACGAGGCCGCTGACACCTGCGCCTCCAAAGCCTTTATTTTAAGTTCTGCTGACTTTAAACTTGCGACCCAAGTCTTGGCGCGATCATACAAGCCCTGCTCTGCCACCAGGGGCCAAACCACTTGCTTCGGAACATTAGCTCCTAGAGCCTGGGCTATATCTCGTGTCATCTCAGCTTTGCGTTTTGCTGCCAGCAACGCCAGTTCAACCTGTGCCGCATCAAGCTTTAACTTTGATAGCTCCTGTTCACTCAATAGGCCCTTATTGTAACGGGCTTCAGCTGCGACAATTGACTGACGGGCTGCCGTGATTCTTCGCTCGTAAACGTCATACTCCATCTGAGCTGAGATGGCATCGCAAAGGATTTTTGCGGCAGCTGTATCGGCAGTCAATAGATTAATCGAGCGATTGATCTCTGCAGCTCGCACACCCTCGCTTGCACTATGATAGGACGCGTAGTCACTGCCAAATCGAAACAAGTTCATGGAAAGATCCAGCGACATTTCATTTTGTAATGATGCACGCGACGAGTGAGCGTGATCAACTGTCATCCGCCGTGATGTCGAGGCGCTAACTGATGGCAACGCTGACCATTGCCCTTCCATTGATTTTGCCCGGGCAAGATCAAACTCAGACTGAGCGATCTCTTTGCCCCGACGGCCCGAAGAAATCCTGTTGACCTGATCTTTGAAGGACCACGTTTCGGCAAACGCCGCCGACGTACAAACAAGTAGATAGATCAAGACACCCCACTTCATCATGATAGATTCACCCCTGACCTCGGTCGAAGATTTAAATATGAAACATGAAGAGCTGGAACCACAAAAAGCGTCAAAATCATCGACACCCAGAGCCCGCCAGCTACCGCGATCCCAAGAGGCTGCAAAACCTTACCTCCAGCTCCAAACCCTGTCGCAATCGGCATCATACCCAGCACGGTCGTGAGCGATGTGATAAGGATTGGTCTTAGTCGAGCCCGAGCCGCAGCCAAAGCCGCATCAAGAGGCGGCATCCCCTCTTCCACTAGGCGCTTGGTAAAGTCCACCAACATAATACTATTCGCTACAGCAATTCCATTGAGTAGAATCACACCCAGTGCTGAGTTTAACGATAGCGAGCTACCAAAAACAAAGAGCGAAACGAGCACACCAATGATTCCCAGAGGAACAGCCGCAAGGACAATCAAAGGTTCGATCATCGTTCCAAACTGAATCACCATGGTTAAATATATCAAAACAACCGACCAGCCTATAGCAACCACCAACTGCTGAATCGCCTGATTGACCTCTTGTTCACCATCTTCAAACTCAATCTGTGGCTGATCATCCCGGCTAGGATTTCGTTTGTTAAAGTCAAACGCAACCGTCCTCACAACCTCTTCAGCTTGCCGTCGCCTCTTCGCTCCCTCCAGCTTTTCGCCCTCTGGGAGCCATCCTTGTATGTAGTGGACCTCGCGATCATTAATACTTCGAATACTTGGGGGACGAGGCACAACCTCGATGTCAGCCAACGCACGCAGCGGCACCAGCTTGCCGGCCATCGCCACAGAAAAGGCACCAACTTCATCTGCTGACTGCGGTGGAGGCATCCCCATAACCAAGTTCACTGGATAGGACTCGCTACCAAACGGGAAATGATCAATGAAGCGACCACGGGATGCGATCGATAATTGCCGCATAATTTCGTCAAAGGTTAGATCGAAACCAGATGCTCGCGCATGATTCCATTGGTCATGCTTAGGGACGATCTTTAACATTGGATCCGAACTTGTGTCTGGCCTAGCACGTAGCTGGGGAAAAAATTGCCGGCTCTCCAATGCATTGACAATATCAGCCGACAGCTGTGTCCGCTTAACCGGTGATGCACCTGTGACAGCAATCTGGAGAGTTGGCGGATCAGGCAGGTTTAACTCGCTTGGATTCCATGGGACCATCCAAAACTTCAGGGACGCTGTGTTTCTAAAGGTATCCTCTAACTGTTTAATCACCTGAGGCATCCGCGATTTATCGTGTAAACGTAACATTAAAATAGCACTGTTAGCACTTCCGACCTGCATAAACGTATACTGAATCTCCGCACGTAGCTTACCCTGGACATCCCGTTCAATTTGGTCAACAGTCATTTCCATCTGTTTAACTTTGGAGTTACCATCTGTCTGTACACTCATAAGCACCCAATCTGTATCAGGCTTACCAACAACCTCTTTAGGTAGTTTTGGCAGTATAAAAACAAACAGCAGTCCAAGTCCGAGTGGAATCAAAACAAGCGCACCAATTTTTGCACGTCGAGACTCCACAAACAAACTTAATCGCTGCGTGTACGCCTGCTCCAACCAAGTCAGCTGTTTATCAATGGGAGACACAGGGTGAGAAACCTGGGGTTCAGATCGCATCAAATGAAGGCGCACTGTCGGCACAAGTACTAACGCTACGATTGCGGAAAATCCATGGGAGAAAACAACTGCCTTAGCAAGATCACCCAGGATGGCATAACTTAATCCAGACGTGAACGCTAACGGCAGAAACACCACTAGTGACGCGATTGTCGAAGAGATGACTGGACCGCGCACTTCGGCCACTGCGACCATAACGGTATCTATCTTTTCACTAAACGTCATTCGGCCATGTTTTGACTCAAAATGTCGAAAAATATTTTCCATAACGACGACGGATGCATCGACATTCATACCCGCCGAAAGAGCAAGGCCACCCAGTGATATCAGGTTTATATTCATTCCCGATATCTGCATTAAAATAAATGCCAGGATTAAACTGATGGGAATCTCAATAGCAGCCGTGGCAACGTTTTTAGGACTGCCAATAAAAATAAAAAGAACCATCACCGCTAAACACGATCCAATCATCACCTCATGGATCACGTTACTGACGGCAGATCGTATAAACTCTGAGGGATCAACCAAAATGCGGTATTGGATATCCTTTGGTAGCACCGTCATCGTAGACGCAATGATCGCGATCATATCTTCAGCCATTGCTTTGACGTTGCCGCCTGGTTTAGGCGATGAAAACAAAACAACACTGGATGCACCATTAGTTTTAAAAATTCTGGATTCATTTTGATTTGGGCCAAAACTAATGTTTGCGATCTCGCGCAAGGTTACAATCCGTCGCGACGGTGTCACTAGGGCAAGTGATCCCATGTCTTCAACCCTCGTCACTGACGGAGGCATCAAAACTGGTAATAACTTACCAGAGGACAAAATCTCACCGCCTTGCCTGGAGTCAAATCCAGCGTAGATCGCCTGCTCTACGGAAGCAGTTGTCAGCTGCAGAGCAGCCAAAGATTCTGGCTTAATCTCAACGCGAACTTCCTGGGCCTCTGGGTTCCAGATCTGCGGGTTATTGGCATCGGGGACCTGTTTTACTTTTGGAGACAAGACCGGATCTATAATTTTAAAGATTTCAGTTGGCGATCTAGACTCAGAGAAAAAACTTACTGCAAGAAATCCACTATTTTCAGAATTGATCCAAGCATCAAGACTGTACTCCGAGCTATTACCAAACTCAGCTCGGGTCACTCCCAAGACAGCTTCAACCTCACGCAGAGCCATTTTCGGATCGTCTCCCCATCGAAACTTTACTAGAATCCGAACGGAATGCTGCGAATAAATCGCATCGACCTCTTCAACGGTAACATCGGCGGTTTGAATCTTGCGAAGCGATGCCTCTAAACTAGATCCATAGCTGTGTCGATACTGATCTCCAGACAGTGGACCGTAACTCGCATTGACCTCAACGACGGGCTGCGTTGAATTTGGAAATAGCGAAATTGGTAACTTAAATGCTGAACACACTCCCACCACAGCAAGCATACCCATGACCAGGTAAACCCTAAGTGGTCGGGCATACATCTGTCTCATTTCGTGGCAACCTCACCCTGCTTGGATGCCTCAACATCAACTGCATCGCCGTCTGCGATAAATAAGGTCGATCTTGTTACAAACTCGTCTCCTGGCTTAACTCCGTCAACAATATCCGTAAGGCCTGCTGCAGATGACCCGATTTTCACTGGTAGCCAGCGCGCTATACCGCTGTCAATAATCCTCAGAAATGGCTCAGTTCCACGGTAAACCAATGACGAATCAGGCACCTGTATGCCTTTACGTTCACGCACGCGAAACTCTACCCGGCCGAGAGTACCTGGATAAAGAATCTCAGTCCGGGGAGGCTTCACTTCAACGGTTGCCGTTCCCGTGGCTGCGTCGACAACTGGGCTTATTCCAGAGATACGAACATCGATCGTGCGATCGCCAACGTGGAATATCCCACTCTGACCAATCTTTAAAGAGGGCAAATCAGCGGCCGTTGCCTCAAGCGAGACTTTCACGGCTCGTATATCCGCAACCACTAAGAGCTTTCGCCCCCGTTCAACGCGATTACCCACACTGGCATCTAAAAACGCGACGACACCGCTTACCGGAGCGGTCACAGCAACAGGAGCGTAACGATAAACCGGATCGGGATTTTCAATCGTTAACAGGATGTCACCTTTAGCCACCGCTCGTCCAAGGGTCGTCTTGACCGACGCTACAAGACCGTCTGTTTCCGCAAGCACGCTTGCTTGGGCCCCTGCGTCGACGCGGGCTGGATAGAGCAAACTATCGTGCAGATCCTTACCAACAATGCGCTCGGTCATCACTTTAGGCTTAACGGGGCCGCTGGTCGCAGCCCCATCAGCACCGGACTGGACTTTTTGACAGGCTGACATCATAATCAACAAAAGAATGGCCAGGTAATGAAACATAAACACAACACCCTCCGGCTTGCGACAACTATGATCCTTTAACAGGGCCTTCGTTATACAAATTCAAGCATCTTTTCAAGAAAATTTTAAATAATTTATAAACTTTTATCCCCACTTCAAACAATCCTGTTTGCCTCGATACATGACTTAAGTTTCTGATATTCATAATTTTTATCTCGAACAAAAACTTACCCTAGACCAGACCGCTCAGTCCTGGTAGACCCCCCTGCCTATGACTCGAATTTCGTTTAAACTTGAAAAGACAGCCAACGGATCACGCGCGCGTGCAACGCGGTTTACGACCCTGCACAACGAAGTTCTGACGCCGACGTTCATGCCCGTAGGCACACACGCTTCCGTGCGCAGTCAAAGCCGTGAAGACCTACTGCAGGTGGGAGCCCAAGTCCTGCTTGCCAACACGTATCACCTGCTGCTTAGACCCGGAATCGAGATCTTCCAGCAATTTGGTGGCATTCATAACTTCATGAAGTGGCCACGATCCGTCCTCACAGACTCCGGTGGATTTCAAATTTTTTGCTTACCCAATGCACGCGTGATGAAAGAGGATGGGGCCTACTTCAAAAGCTACGTTGACAATCAAACCATTTGCCTGAGTCCAGAGCGATCCATCGAAACCCAAAAGTTCATTGGGTCTGATATCATGATGGTCCTTGATCAATGCGTGCCCTCAACTGTTGAGCGCTCTATTGCAAAGTCTGCAATGGAACTTACCCATCGCTGGGCTCTTAGAAGTCTTGTCGCCCGAGGTGATTCTTCCCAGGCTCTGTTCGGAATCGTTCAGGGAGCATGTTACGAAGATCTGCGCATTGAAAGTGCCAAAGTCATTCGCGATATGCCTTTTGATGGTTATGCAATTGGCGGATTGGCCGTCGGTGAAAGCAAATCTGAACGAGAAGACTGTACAGCTACAGTTACCGATCTGTTACCCACAGACCGACCACGGTATCTGATGGGTGTTGGAACTCCTATTGATCTACTTGAAGCGGTGCATCGCGGCATCGATATGTTTGACTGCATTCTACCGAGTAGCCTCGCGCAGCAAGGCGTTGCGTTTACGACACTGGGTAAACGCGACCTTCGACGAGGCATTTACCGCACAATGGAAGGCCCTCTTGATCCGGCCTGTTCGTGTTATACCTGCAACACGTATTCCTTGGCTTACATGTATCACATTAATCGGGTTCGAGATACGCGCGCATGGCAACTTCTAGCCTTGCACAATATTCACTACTACATGACTCTCACAAGGCAGATGCGTGAGCACATTCTCGCCGACACTTGGATTGAGTTTTACAACCAGCAACGTCAGATCATCGGACAAAACGATAGTTACGGCCCCAAATCCATAATCGGTGCAAAGCAAGATCGTGGTCAACGTAAACGGACTCGCGGTCGATACGAAGTGATTGATACAGACGGCGTTGGACGGATTCGCTGCATGAAATCTGGGGAGGTCATGCATTCTGTGAACCTTCCCGAAGTGGAGGCTAGGGAGCTCTACGTTGAGCAATCCAAACTTCTACAACGCATTGGTAACGCAGCAGACCATCCCCTTATCATATGGGATGTCGGCCTCGGGGCAGCCGCAAATGCAATGGCTGCTATCAACGCCCTTGAGTCGATTCCGGCCGAGGTGCGGCCTCGTAAAGTTAAAATAATCAGTTTTGAAAACGATCTAGACGCTCTTCGGCTTGCCCTTGGGTATCGTGGATTATTCCGTCATTTGCGGCACGGAGGTCCTGAGACATTACTCAAAGAAAAGCAATGGATAAGCCGCTGCGGTCTCATTGAATGGGAGCTTCTTGAAGGTGATTTCGCCGAAATGAAGTTTAAAGCACAGCCTGGTCACCTGATTTTCTTTGATCCTTTCTCGGCAAAAACAGATAGTGATTTGTGGACATTGAATGCATTCAAAGAGCTCTATTCATGCGTTCACGATGAGCCGTCACTACTATTTACCTACACGACATCTACAGCAATCCGGTCCGCTCTTTTGGCTGCTGGATTTTACGTAGCCCATGGACAAGCGACCGGACCAAAGACAGAGACGACCGTGGCGCTGACAGAAAAAGCCATGAAAGCCGAGCCCGACTGGCAGTATCTCGGTGAAACTTGGCTATCCAAGTGGGAGCGCAGTGATGCAAAAAGTCCTTTTGGATCGGAATCCGATGGTTCCACCTCTGCGGCGACTTGGGAGCCAATAATTCGCTCGCACCCTCAGTTTAGTACACCCCTAAAGCGCACCTGAACGCGCCAGGGTGGAATTCTTAAAACCATTGATTACCAATGGTTACAGAACATCCAAAGAAAAATAAATATCTGATGAAAAACCATTGGACGGCCGGCCAATTAAGAGGTAAACAACAAGTTAACACGGCCCAAATGACGGACCCCGAACAGGAAGAGACGATCATGAAAACAACATTCAAAGTAGCACTGAGCATCACGGCTGGCTTAGCAGCAGCCTCATCATCCATGGCCGCTCCTAGACTCGCGCTTGACATTCGGCCCCTCGCTGATGCTCGTGAGGCCCTCACGCCGGAGGAATACACAGCGGATGATCGTGAACTAGTGGCCAAGCAGGCATTACTTTTTATTGAAAATCTTTACGTACACCGCGAGCTCAAAGTCAAAGATTTTGGCGCCCAATCGGATCCTGTTCCCCGTCTAAAAAACATGGTGAAGCGAGCGCGCACCATGAGTGATGCTGACTTCCATGTGGAGATGCAGAAGATCTTTTTAGACCTTCACGATCACCACACAAATTATAGCGCTCCGCTGCCGCTTCAGTGTAGCTACGTTCTCTCTCCACTCCACTTTGCTGATGTGTACGATCAGGGATCATTGAAAGTGATCGTCAATGGAACAACCAAAGTTTTACAAGACATTGTTGGATCTGACATCGAAGACGTTCTAGTCGGTGACGAGCTTCTATCGATCAATGGCAAAGCCATCGCTGAAGTTTTAGAAGATGGTCGTCGCCTTAGTGGCGGCGCAAACGAGGATGCCATGACAGCTGGGGCCGTCATGGGACTGTCGATGATACCTTTAGCAGAACAGCCCGTCCCTGAGGCTGACACGCTAACTTACGAGTTTAGACGTGGATCCAAAAAGTTCGTCGTGAACACCAGTTATTACGCTCTGGTCAATATACCATCATGCGTTCAAAGCATCAGAGGAAGCTCATTTTTCAAGAAATTCAAAACCGACAAGAACCCGAAACGAAAAGCAGGCTTTGACCTTGAAGGTGCACTTGTCAGAGGCGAAAACCCGAAAATACGAGACTATAAGGAACTTGTTCTTCCTGATAAAGTTTCAGTTTTCGGCGACGAAGGAAAACTCCCCATCGGTCAGTTCTACACGATCGACACACCGGCAGGCCGTCTTGCAAAGTTTGATCTTGAAACTTTTATGCCCGAAGGCAACGCCTCGCCTGACAACGTGATACACCAAGTCAAGTTACTTCTTGAGAAAGCAAAAGAGACGTCCGAAGCACTGATTATCGACATGCGTGGAAATGGGGGAGGTTACATCTTGCTGGCTGAAGGGCTTACTCAACTTTTCACACCGAACAAGATCGAGACCATGCCAGTTAGGCTTTTACCGAATAAATTGAATCTCAACACGTTCCTCAACTCAAACCAGGGAAGAGAAAACGGCTGGTCTCAAGACACGCGCGAAGGTATAGCTGCGAACGCACGTTACACGAACCCTCGGCGCATCACGTCAAGCGACGCGGCCAACCGCTATGGACAAGTATGGTTTAAACCAGTGGTTGTTTTAACTGATGCCAATTGCTACTCGGCTTGCGACCTGTTTGCAGGAGCTATGCAGGACCACGGCGCTGCGACGATCATAGGCACCCACACGACGACAGGAGCCGGTGGTGCAAATGTTATGGACTATGATACGTTCCGTCAAATTTTCAACCAATCGCTGACGACGGAAAATCCATTCATCGCCCTTCCTGGATACCAATCGATGCGCGTGTCTTGGCGCCAGACCCTTCGCGTCGGAAAAAACCAAGGTAAGCTGATTGAAGATGCCGGCATTAAGTCTGATATTGTAGTCCGCTACGTAACTGAAGACGTCGTAGGCGGAGAGTCACGGGTGCTGATGAAAAAGATTCATGAGGCCATCAAAAAGATCATTCCCCGTTACAAAAGCAACATCACACTGCGGTCAAGCCTAATGATGGCCAACGGCCAACCAGCGAAGTGGGTCGAATCAGTCCGGGGTGTTGACAAGATTGAGGTCGTTCAATCTGGACGAACCATAGCCTCCTACGACCTAGAAACGACTCAATCAGACCTTACGATTTCCCTCAAGAACAGCAAAGGCGCTTGGTCGGATGCAGCTTTCGATGTCATCGGAACTTTAAATGGGGAAACTCAGTTCCGTGTCGTGCGTGAAGTCCGCTGGCGTGGAGACGCCCTCGATGCGTCAGAAGGATTAAGCGAATCTTTCACTGGGACACTGGACTACTGGCACGCGCAACAACTCTCAGGCCCAGATGGCGAGGGTTGGCAAGCAAAGGGCGATACCATCGGAGTTGGCTCCGGTGATAAATATAGTCCAAACACTTCAACCCAACTGTTCAATTTAATCTCGACTAAAGACAAAAATGTCGTGCTCCTTGACATTGGAATGATCCTTGAGAGCGAGGATGAGATGGATTACTTGAATATCATTGTTCGTGATCCGGTCACTGACACTGAAATTTACCTGGCCTCATTATCTGGAACGCTAAATTTGGACTCGAGACGTCCATTACAACTTCCAACCGCAGGAATGGAGCAGATGGAGATTGTTCTGGAATTTATGAGTGACGAAAACTGGAATATGAAGGGTCCTGAAATCAGCCGACTCACAATCATGACAAAGTAATGCTCATTAGTCCCTTCTACCTCTGTCAATGACAAAGCCCCGAGGATCTGAAATCTTCGGGGCTTTTCCATTGGGAAACTACTGCCTACCAGCAGATCGAAGCTCCGTCATGGCCGCTGTAACCCCACAGCCAAGGGGGAAGTGGTGACCGGCGTCAGCAAGAGCAAACTCGAGTGCGGCCAGACCCTCAATCAACATAAAGGGACTAACGAAGCCTAAATGACTAAATCGAATAATTTTTCCTTTGAGCTCATCCTGACCACCAGAGATGATGGCACCGTACCGAGACTTCGCCGTTGCGAGTATCCGCGTCCCGTCAAGAACCTCAGGAACCTTTATGGCAGTCAATACATTTGAGACCGCCCGTTGTTCAACAAACAACTCAAGTCCTAATTCCTTTACTGCAGCTCGACAAGCCCGAGCCAACCGCCCATGATGCTCAATAAACCGGTTGACACCAATATCTGAAATCTGGCGTAACGCTGCATGCAGACTCTGAATCAAAGATACACCAGGCGTCCAGGCCGTTCGTCCAAGCTCCTGACCAATACGTTCTTTTTCCAGATCAAAATAAAAACGAGCCCTTGGCGTCCTTGACTTCCAAGCACGGTCAGACAATGCAACAAAGGCTAAGCCAGGAGCTACACCAAAACCCTTTTGACTCCCAGCCGTCACGGCATCAAGAGCGTTAACGTCCATATCAATGGCGTGAGCGCCCATGGCCGAAATGGCATCTGCTACAATCAATGTATCGGGAGCCAATGCCCGGACCAACGCGGCAATTTCCCGCACATTCATCCAGACACCAGTCGACGTCTCATGAGCTTGGAAAAAAAAGGCTCGTGGCTTTGGACAAATTCTAAAAGCGTCCTTGATTTGATCAATCGTGGGAGCGCGGCCAAGGCTGACATCGACACTGGTGACCTGGTTGCCGTAAACTTGATTGATCTTCTTCCAGCGTTCACCAAATTTCCCAGCTACGATAACCATCACGTGATCACCAGGATCAGTCAGGTTCACAACCACAGCTTCCATAGCCCCCGTACCGGAGGACGTCAAAATAACGGGCTGAGTTGTCGTGCCAAACAGGGGCTTTAACATGGTAACACAGTCTACAATAAGCGCCTCAAACTCCTTGCTTCTATGATAAATGTCACTATGAAGACCAACTTCCTTCGTCTCCCATGGCTGCGGTGTTGGGCCAGGACAAAACAGACGGTTTTTAGTAAACAGCTCGCGCTCCACGTAACAGACCTCCCAATTAGAT
>JBIKKO010000070.1:0-15571 GCA_044360315.1 Oligoflexales bacterium | reverse complement strand
TGTATAAGCTCCACATCGCTCCGCCGAAAATCACGCCATCAGCATGCTCCTCATCGACTAAATCATCCGGGTACTTTTTCACAACCGATAGGTCACGCACAGCACGGCGTTCAATAGGCAGGAAGTTAGGACCAATACTGGCATCGTTTGTGAACAGTGTCGACATGGCATCTCCGAATCCCTCAGACAAGGCCCCGTCCTCGATACCGCCAGTGTTGTCGTCAAGCCCATGGCCCCACTCGTGGTAAACCACGTCCGCAATCAGTGCTGTGTTGGCGCAGGTCGTGCCGGCATAATCTCCAGCTGAGTAGAAGTTGATCGTTAGACCGTCCCAACTGGCGTTACATTTCTGCGAACGGTTTACATTAGCTCGTAGGGGTTGGTTAAACCACTCAGGAGCAATGAATTGTTTCGCTGTCGCAATGATCCGGTTGACGCTTAGATACGTCATGGTCTGAGCCATTTTAGGGTTGTCCCAAAGAACCTCGGTCGCAGGAACATTAAACCGCATAGCCCATTCGTTGTTCTCTTTGGTTGCTGTTGCCGAGATTTCCGTCCCGGACGTGTTGTTAACCTGAACATATTGGCCACTAAGACTCGTCATAGTTGGTGCAGAGAACTCGTCTGTGCTCGTAAACTCACCGTTAGAATTCGATCGCGCGCGTGCGTTGGTGATAGTTGCATTGGGAAGAGGTAGTTCTTTGATGGTTTCCTCGAAATGTCGTGGATATGCGCTGGCAAATGCTTTTCCCTGCAGGTGGAAGTGTTTCGAGCGCACATCGTGGAGCTGGCCGTCGGTTCGTCTAACTTGGACCACCCACGGTGCATCAGCTCCAGAAACAACAAACTCATCAATTTTAACAAGGCTGTAGCCAGCGTTTGTCGGCATGACACGCCATTTACTGCCGTTTGCCACGTAGCCAGCACTGTTCAAAGCTTTCATGGCGATTTCTGCTGTGTTAGTCACGTATCCATCAGCAACGGTCGCTTCGGCGAAGGTTTCAGACTTTAGGCTGGTGAGATGACCAAATTTAAAGCGCATGGTTATGCCTGCATCCTGGATCGGCAAGCCATCTCGGTACACAACTAAGCTCACCGACTGGTCTTCGGGGTCCACATGCGTGGCTTTGGCATTGATCCGGACATCTGATGACGAGACGCCGAAAACGTCTGGCCGAGCCGCAACCGCTTTCAGTGCAGCATCTTCAAACGCTTTTTTAGAAAAGTCTTTGACCTGAACGCCGAGTAACAGTTTTCCAGTCATTTTGCGAATCGAGTTAGACTGACGATCTAGTCCCACGGTTGCCTTTTCGGCACTAAAGGTCGCCACGTCACTCCTGTAAGTTGACGGGCGAATGATCGATGACTTGACTTCGACTCCATTGGGTGATTGTTTAGGGGCTATGAATCCATAAGCGGTCGTAGCCCCCCATCCTATCATTAAGCCCGCGAGAATGTGCTTTCTCATGTTATCCCCTCCCTGAGTTTGGATTCGGTTTCTAAATTACTAATTGTCGTCATGACCTGGTCATCATGTCTTGACCAGCTGGCCAATGGAAATACCAAATGTGGGGTTTCTGAATCACTAATATTTCCAGATAGTTATACGTTGCTGCTAAATTGGCCAATTGGCCAGCTCCTTTTAAATTAAAGAAAAATCCAATGATATTAGGGGCTTGATTCTAGGCGCGCTAAATCGTTGAGGAAAGCAGCTCAGCGAGTGATCAAGCGAGGCTATCCGGAGCTCGGGCGAGTTGTTGGCCGCGGGCGAAATCAGCCCTTATTTTTGGGGCCGTGCTTACAGTCCTTGATTGACAGGCTGTTCATGTGTATGGGAGGGATGCATTTTTGAGCAATGCCTGGCGCACCCGGTCCACTCGGAGCTTGCCTGTCTGTGAGAAAAAAACAACGTCTGGGGTAAACCTCACGGAATCTCACCACAGACCAGGATTCGTTGGCGTGTAAGGGTCTGAAACGACTAGGCGGAGTTGTTGGTCTAAAGCTTGAATAAGGGATGTCTATGTTGAACGACTTCCTTTGGAGGATCTTATGTTTAAGTATTCATATTTGGCTATTATCTCGTTTAGCTGGTTACCACCACAAACCGTTTTAGCAAATGAGGCGTTGAAAAGTCCCTATTTTATCGACGGTGTGCACTGTGAGGGGCTTGAAGATAAGTCTGTTGACGAGCAGATTGCTAATCTTTTTGTCGATGAAGAATTAGCACGGCTTGGTGTGAAGGCGCAAAATCAGACGAAATGCGAGAATATTTTCTCGAGATTCGGCATTGAGAAATTTAACTGGGTCACTCCTGAGGACTTGGAAAAATTTCGCTTTGGACTAACGCGATTTGGAAAGTTTAAATCAGTAGACGTTCGTATTGAGAAGTCTGAATTGCAAAATCATGTCCACGTTAAGGTGCGTTTTGAGCAGCTTGAACCGCAAAACTACTACAGATTTAACTTTGCCGCCGGTGTTGATGAGGGTGGTGATTCAGGACAGCGCGATACGTCGAGAACAGAAGCCGAGTTTAGCTATCAGCAGCGTGGGCGCGAAAACCAATCGCGGTTTCGTGTTGGAGTGAAGTCTGTGACGTCATCAGCGCGAAGCCCTTTGACGATGGATGAATTATCAAAAGGGAATAAGCACGTAGTGCTGAACGAGCAAGAGTCTGCCACACAAGCAAAACCGAAATGGAATTATGATGAGATTTTTTTTAAACTTCCGATGAGCTCTGATGTTTATGGTGTGCCAGTCGAAATGAGATTTGGGTTAAATCAATCTCGTTTAAGTCAGGATGAAACAAGTGATGCAAACACGGATATCGAGATCTCAAGTATATATCAACCAGATATGTTTGTGCCAATGAAGTATCGTTTTTCATTGCTGTACTCAAGTTACAGTGCACTGGGTTCCGATGTCGTAAAAAAAGATAACGGCAGTGATGGACGTTCCTCAAAACAAAAACAAATCGTATTTGCTCGGTTGATGCAGGATTTTGAAACGAAACTTATCTCTGGGCATGCATCTTTCAGTCGATCTATCACCAATGATCTGCACTATTACTATGATTACGACGTCCGCTTGCGGGTGCTTGAATGGAGCGGCTTTGTTGGTAGTCTGGGAGCCGCAGCTGATGCGGTTTACGGCGCTGTCTTGCCGGAGCATCGGTTTGGATTGCCGCATCGAGCGTCTTCCGATCTATATGTGATGGCAGAACAAAGGTTTCAGGCTTATCGCTCTGAAAATCGTTTGGCCTTAAAGTGTGGATTGCGTCATTTGGGGTCAACCAAGTATTCCGATAAGACGTCCTACAGGCAGGAGCAAAAGTTTGCTGAGCTGAGCCTTACAACTCGACTTGAGTCTATTGATGTCGGATTGTCGTTTGTTTATGGCGATAAGAGGCTTTATTAATGAAGCTCCTTATCTCTCTATTGTTGGCGGTCACTTCAGCCGCGGCAGCCATAGATCTTTGCCCAGACTATCGCAAGATTCATGAGCGAGACGTTGTTCCTCATATTAAAAGTGGCGTTCCTTTTAAGCTTTTGAGCGTCGGAGTTGATGAACGGCATACTTACCGCAGGATTGTTCGCATCGATTATGACCTGTGGAAAGAAATAGTCGGAGTCGAAGTGATTGGAGGGGAACGGTCCCTCGTGGAATTGCCTAGTGCAGCTGGTTATATCTGTAAGGCGCTGTCCTTTGATGGGGAGCGAAGATCTGGGGTTGTTAAGTATCAGATCATGCTGAACCCTGATTTGAGCGACGGTCTCGTCAGATTGAAGTCTCGGGGTTCTGGTCGCTCGGGTTTTTTGGGAATCAACTGGAGACGGCTCTCCCAGGACTTGAACTCCGAGAAATTGCTGATGGAAGGAGAGATTAATCCGTGATTCGCCGCATATGGGTTAGAATTATCCTTCTTTTAGCTCTGGCTGTGGTCCCTTCAACTCTCCTGCAGCTGAGTTTACAAAAAGACAGCGTCGATATCGTCTATAACTTGGCTGATGATACCGGTGTACGG
This sequence comes from Oligoflexales bacterium, assembly GCA_044360315.1. Taxonomy (GTDB): domain Bacteria; phylum Bdellovibrionota_B; class Oligoflexia; order Oligoflexales; family RGVZ01; genus CAMDKS01. The sequence continues at coordinate 11,550 of JBIKKO010000070.1, read as the reverse complement.
GATGTTTTGGATCGGTATCTCGATCGATTAAAGCATTCTGCGATTGATCGACCCGACCAGGAAGCCTCATTACGAGACGAGTTTGCGCGGGTAGTGGAGGTCAAGCGCAGTGTTGAGTCGCTCTTTATCGCCCGGTCAGCGATCGATGATCAATTGCAATTGCAGACGGCGATCATTGTGGCAGCTGTGTTGTTCGTGTCAGTGTTGGGATCAGTGTTGATCTCTCGCGGAATTGTTGATCATGTTCATCTGTTGATTGCCGACCGAGAGCGCACGATGGGCAAGTTACGAGATCTTGAGTCGCTACAGCGATGGCAGCAGGTTGCTCGGACCCTAGTTCATGAACTGAGAGCACCGCTGACACCCATTCAGTTGATCGCTTCTGATCTCGGTGCGAAGTTCCATGATCTCGATGATACGCAGTTGGAGCGCTACCTGCAAAGCGCACAGACCCTGCTTAGCGAACAGGTGCGTTCCATAGAAGCCATGATTGGATCGTTTACGACGTTTGGTAGGCTTCCGGCGCCAGAGTTTGCGAAAACCAGCTTAGGTCTGCAAGTTGACCTATTTGTCGCTAGTTATCGGTCAGCATTTGGTCACGGGGTGTCGTTTCAATGGGACGATCCAGACAATGATCCTCCGGTGATGCTGGATGCAAAGCTAATCCGTGACGTGCTGTTCAATCTGGTCAAGAATGCTGCCGAAGCAAATGGCGGTGAGACGCAAATCAAGCTGCATCTAAGTAGCGACGGTGAATCGGTTGCCTGCCATATTGCAAATACGGGAGTGTCGATACCAGATTCTGTTAGCAAAAGCTTGTTTGAACCCTACGTTTCGACAAAAGCTGGTGGTGAGTCCGGGAACATGGGGCTTGGGTTGGCGATCTCAAAAAAGATCGCTCTTGACCACGGGGGGGATCTTGTGTTGTCAAATCCTGGCTCTGATGGGATAGTTGAGTTTAAGCTCACAATCCCACGGATGAAGGCGGAGTTGTAACGTGTTACAAAGAACTTCAGATTCAATGCTTCTTTTAGTTGTAGACGATGAGCGACGGGTGCGAGAGAGTGTTAGGCTTGCGTTAACAGGTAGTGTCTACGAGGTCGCTGAGGCTGAGACCATCGACGAAGCTTATTCCTTCATCACTGGACAGCAGCCTGACGTTGTCTTGTTGGATGTTCATTTTCATAACGGGAAAACGAGTATTCCCCTCCTTGAGAGATTAAAGCGAGAGGACAATCAAATTCCAGTTGTCATGCTTTCGGGCGCCGCTTCAGCCAAAGAGGCTAGTCATGCGATGAAGCTCGGGGCCTATGATTTTCTTGAGAAGCCAGTTACGTCAGAGCGTTTGAGAGTGACGCTGCAAAATGCAGTGGATGCATCGCGGCTCAGGGCTCGTGAGGTTTCGACTCGAGTTGATTTAAACGTACGAACTGACATCATTGGTAGTAGTGTCGCTATGGTTCGTGTCAAAGAACTCATTGGTCAGTATGGGCGTCGTGATGTGAAGGTTTTGATCACGGGTGAAACCGGGACAGGCAAGGAACTCGTGGCGCACGGGATTTGGCGGAACTCACCTCGGTGTCACAAACCCTTTGTTGTTGTTAATTCTGCCGCAATTCCTGATTCGTTAATCGAAAGCGAGCTGTTTGGTCACCGCAAAGGAGCTTTTACCGGTGCCACAGCCAATCAGGTTGGGAAGATTGAAATGGCCGACGGCGGAACCTTGTTTCTCGATGAAATCGGCGAACTCTCTCCAATGGCTCAAGGTAAATTACTCCGTTTTCTTGAAACCGGCGAGATCCAGGTGCTTGGTTCAAATAAGGTCAAACACTGTGATGTGCGCCTTGTTGCTGCAACGTCTCGTAATCTTGCCAATGAGATTAAAGCGGGGCGTTTTCGCGAAGATCTGTATTTTCGGTTAAACGTAGCACTTATCGATCTGCCTCCTTTACGTGGTCGTAGTGAGGATATTGTTCCGATATTTTCGCATTTTATGCGGTCTGTTTGTCAGCGATACGGTGAGGTTGAGCGTAAGGTTGACGATGGTGCGCGGTCAGCGCTGCTTGGGTATTCCTGGCCAGGTAATGTTAGGGAGCTGCGTAATGTTGCTGAAAGGTCCGTACTGCTTGCTTCTGATTCCATAACGCGCGACATCATAGAGTCGATTGTTGGGAGTGATGGCACAAAGGCTACCACCTCAGACTTGCCTTCGGCCTTGGATGCAGCTATGTCGCTGAAGGATTACAGGCGACAGCTAGAGGCAAGATATATCAGGCATGTGATGGAACTTGCGGACGGATCAATCACGAAGGCTGCTCAGGTTCTTGGTATTGATCGGAGTCATCTTCACCAGAAAATTAAAGATCTTGGGCGTTGAGTTAGGGCGCTCGCTTGATAATTTGTAGCTCGAGGAACGCAATTTTTGGAGAGTCGCAAAGAGTGCCTCTGAGGCTCATCTTTTCTGATGATCCTCTGTTGGTAAGTGCATATTTTGGGCAGGACAATCATCGCCTAGTGTTAGTTGCTGAAAATTGTTAGGTTATGGGGTGGCGGTTCAAACCCTAAGGTGTGATGGAGATGTTTCATGGTCCCGGAAGTTCATCCCGATTTGCAAAGTTTGCGTCTTCAGTTACGTGAACTTGATAATGAGCTGATCGAGCTTCTTTGTGATCGTGCGCGGATTGTTCAGGATATCGCTCGTGTCAAGGCGAAACACAACATCGCGATTGAAGATCGTCATAGAGAGAGCCTCAATGAGGACTTGAATTTAAAGAAGGCCGATGGTCGGATTCCTGTTGGGTTTGTCAAAGACTTGACTGAGCTGTTGGCGACTTGGTCGAAACGCATCCAGTCTGGCAATCCATGACTGATTTAGTCATGATTTTTAATCATTGATCGCGGTTCACGGGGTTATGCGGGCGGGGCGCTATTCCCTGGACTTCCGCGGAGTCGGGCCGCGGGTAGCTCGATATTTTGCCAATACGCCATCGACTTCGGTTGTCCTTCGACGCGGTGGAGTCATTGACCGATGGATATGGTAGGAGTAGATTGTCGGTCAGGAGTCTCAGAATCAGAAAGGCTGGAGGCAAGGATGAGTGATCTGCAGTATTTGCATGGATTTAATAATGAGCATCTGACGGAGGCGGTTCCAGGAGCTCTGCCAATCGGTCGGAATTCGCCCCAGAAGCCTCCCCACGGTTTATATCCTGAGCAGTTGAGCGGGACATCGTTCACGATGCCACGAAAACACAATTATCGGTCCTGGCTATACCGAGTTCGTCCGAGTGTTGTTCATGGAGAGTTTCGACAACGAACGAACGGGGCGTGGCTAACGGCGCCGAGTGGTGATGGTCCCGTGACGCCAATGCAGCTGCGGTGGGATCCTCTGCCTCAGCTCCAAGGGTCGAAGGACTTCATTGATGGGATTGAAACATTTGCAATGAACGGTAGTGCAGCCATGCGCACCGGAAGTGCGGTTCACCTGTACCGCTGCAATAAGGATATGGTGGATCGATACTTTTACAATGCTGATGGAGATTTATTGATTGTGCCGCAGCAGGGTCGGCTTCTTGTGAAAACGGAGATGGGTCGCCTAGACGTTGCTCCGACTGAGATTTGTGTGATTCCGCGAGGCGTGAAATTTCAAGTTCATTTGATCGAGAACATTGGAGTTGGATATATCTGTGAGCTCTACGGCGCTAAGCTTGAGCTTCCCGACCTAGGTCCAATCGGTGCAAACGGTTTAGCATCGCCCCGTGATTTTCAGTACCCGGTTGCGGCTTTTGAAGAAAAAATGGGCCAATTTAAGTTAGTCACAAAGTTCCTTGGACATCAGTGGGAAGCGGACATTGGTCATTCTCCGTTGGATGTGGTTGGTTGGTTTGGTAACTACGCGCCGTATAAGTATGACTTGAAGAGATTTAATACGATCAACACGGTGAGTTTTGATCACCCTGACCCGTCGATTTTCACGGTTTTGACCTCTGCGTCGGCGACGCCGGGGCAGGCGAATGTTGATTTTGTTATATTTCCACCGCGTTGGATGGTCGCAGAGGATACGTTTAGACCGCCGTGGTATCACCGCAATGTCATGAGTGAGTTTATGGGTCTTATTCATGGCGTATACGATGCCAAGCCAGGGGGCGGATTTAAGCCAGGCGGATCGTCTCTGCATAACTGCATGCAGGCCCATGGCCCTGATGCTGGTGCTCTGGAAGCAGCAACAGAAGTCAGTTTGAAGCCAGAGTATCAGGGTAACACCTTGGCATTCATGTTTGAGTCGTGTTGGGTCTATCAACCAACTAAACTTGCACTGACATCAGCCGCCTTACAGAAGGATTACCTAGCCTGTTGGCAGGGTATAAAGCCTAAGTTTAGTTATCCGAAGTCTGTTTGAGTGTTTAGGGTCGCGCACTAAAGATACAGCAGAGATCGCTGGTTCCTTGAGCCGTAGGGGTCTAGTGCGGGAGGATGTATCGGCGCGACGGCGTGCCGAGTCTTGTGTAACTTTAGCCGTAAATTGCTAGAATTTAACTACTATTTCTTAATTACTTAAGAATCTTTTGTATCGCGCCGAATTTCTCCAAAGGAGGCTTGGATATGAAACATTATCAGGTGCGCTTTCGAAGTGTGTTTTGGCCAGGCGGGTTTTTGATGCTGGTGTTGGGCCTTTTTTTGTTATCTTGCAACGTACCACGGGATAATGCGCGTACCAAGTCCCTGAATAATTTTGCGCGTAACAATAATCAACAACTGCAACGAAACGTATGTAAAGCTGACCAAACGCCTGTTTCGGGGATAAACGCAGAGTGGGATCATACGGACTTTAGCGCGGTTCCTCCCGAGAAGTTATCCGCCGTTCGGCATGCTCTTGAAACAGCCCTAACAGCAGTCCCGCAAAATCTACAGCAGTTGTATTTTGGACTAGGCGGAACCATTGTGTTTTCGTCTACGCTGAATGTACCAGCAAATTCCAAGGACGAGCTAACGTGTCCACAGGATGATTTCAATCGCGCTTTTGCAAGTGAAGGGACTGGCGAGATTGATGCTTGCTGGACCGTGAATCCTAAAACTTTTGATTTTGCAGTGTTGATGAATCCAAGCGTGGAGAGCGTGCAGCATGGTACCGTACGAATCTTCGCCTATATTCTGTCCCAGATCTTGACAAAGATTGATGTTGACGATCAAGTGATTGTGGTTCGGCCAGACCAGGAGTTCAATCGGCTGATGGATAAAATCGTGGTAGCGTTGATGGAAGATGTTCAGGCGTCGAAGGGTAAATATTCACTAGCTGTCAATGAGGCTTTAAAGAAGAGTCCAGAGTTTAAATATTACGTCTTCGCGGAAGCCTTTGACTCGTTTTATTGCAATGCCGGTTTGCGTGAACAGATGAGTAAAGATGGTGAGTTCCCTCGGACACACAAGCTGTTTTTGGATATGGACCGGCAGTTAAGCGAAATTCAGGTATTAGCCCCGAAAGTTAGCAGCCGATCATCGGGCTTTAGTCTAAGTGGCTCTGATTTAAAAGAAGGCTCAGGCCCAGCGTTTGAGCTTGGTTTACTCGGAGGCTTGTTTCGAGGTCTTGGGGGAGTTGCGCGAGGTCTGGGAGGCGGTCTAATCCGCGGGGTTGGAGCAATCGGCAGAGGAGCTTTAGGCACGGTTGGTGGGATTGCACGTGCTGGAGGGAACCTTCTTGGTGGCGCGGTCCGAGGGGTTGGCAGACTTTTAGGATTTGGTGGTGGAGGCAGTGTTTTTCCCGGCGGGGGGCTTTTGGGTGGTTTCGGGAATCCCGGCGGCGGTTCCAATTTCCCTGGCGGTGGAGGCGGTTCCAATTTCCCTGGCGGTGGAGGTGGTTCCAATTTCCCTGGCGGTGGAGGTGGTTCCAATTTCCCTGGCGGTGGAGGTGGTTCCAATTTCCCTGGCGGTGGAGGTGGTTCCAATTTTCCGGGTGAGAGTAATGATTCAAATAATGACGGCGGTTCCGATTCGGGAGGCTTTAATTAGAATCTTTAATCGAACTGAATTGATTGATTGCATTCATAAGTGTCATCTATGACTTGCCCCGTGTAATGGTCGAGTGAGCTCTTCACCGGGCCATTCCCTCAAATATTACAGTGCCATAGGGCACAACTGGCGCGCTTTTGCTTGGCGTACCCTTCCGGAGCATGTTACACCTACAGGGGCCAGCGTGATGGGCAAGCCACTCATGAGGGTTTGGGTCTTGTTGAGACGATTTAGTTGAAAGGGCTGGAATGAGTTTTTTAAAAGCGCTGCGAGCAGGGGTTGCAGGGCACTTTATAAATGGCGAATTAGTAGAGTCGTTTGCGGGAGAAACGTTTGCGACGATCAATCCCGCAACCGGGCAAACGATCGCAAAGGTGGCGCTGGGCGGGGCTTCAGAGGTGGATGCTGCGGTGAATGCTGCCGACAAGGCCTGGCGAGAAGGCCCTTGGGCAAAGTTTACGTCATCTGAGCGCGCGTCTTTGCTAAGGCGAATTGGTGATGAAATCCTTCTACGAAAAAATGAGTTTGCAGAGCTTGAGAGTCTTGATAGCGGAAAGCCCATTCAGGAGACGTTGAATGGAGACATCCCGCGGGCTGCGGCAAACTTTCATTTTTATGCTGATCTGTGCAACCACCAGATGAGTCCTAGTTTTCGCAGTGATGATGGTAGTCATCACACGACGGTGAGAGAACCTCTTGGGGTCGTTGGTTTGATTACGCCCTGGAATTTGCCCCTTTATCTAGCAACGTGGAAGTTAGCTCCTGCACTTGCGCAGGGTAACGCGGTTGTCTTGAAACCGGCTGAACTAACCCCGCTCACCGCATTCGCGTTGCACGAGGTGTTGACGAAGGTTGGCGTGCCGGCAGGAGTTGTGAATATCGTACAAGGTTTCGGTGCCGCCAGTGCTGGTGAAGCTCTAGTTAAGCATCCTGGAGTTAAAGCCATTTCGTTTACGGGGGAGACGGTCACTGGCGCTGCAATCATGGCTGCTGGAGCAGCCTCACTCAAGAAGATGAGCTTTGAGCTAGGGGGCAAGGGAGCTTCAGTGATCTTTGCCGATGCTGACATAGAGGTTGCTGCACGGGTCGCAACACGGGCAGCCATGCGCAACCAGGGGCAGGTTTGTCTTGCGGGATCCAGGCTTTTGGTTGAAGAGTCTGTGGCGGCTCGGGTCATTGACCGGGTGAAGGAGGAATTGTCAAAGATAAAGCTCGGTGATCCGCTTGATCCGACGACAACCATGGGAGCATTGTGCGGCATGGAACATCGTAACAAAGTTCAGTCATACGTGGAATATGCCAAGTCGCTCGATGGAGTAAAAATTGAGGCCGGGGGGCGCGTGCCACCGCATTTGAACCCCAGCGGCGCCTGGTTCGAGCCGACCTTGATATCAAACGTGCCCCAAGACTCGCGTTTAGTCCAGGAAGAGATTTTTGGCCCAGTTCTTACAGTTCAGACGTTCAAGACCTTTGACGAGGCGATTGCGCTGGCAAATGGCACCAAGTATGGGTTGAGCTGTTCAGTGTGGACCAAAGATATCGACAAAGCCAATCAAGCGGCCAACAAGCTAAGAACAGGCCTGGTATGGATCAACAGTTGGTTTGTTAGAAACCTGCACACGGCTTTTGGTGGTATGAAGCAAAGTGGTGTTGGTCGAGAGGGTGGTCAGCACAGTTTGGATTTCTTCTCCGAGATGAAGACGATTAGTGTTGCCAACCCGCGGCATGAGCGGCATGGGCTTGTGTGGATTTGACGTGATCTTGGTGGGCGAGCCGTTGTATTGCTCGCTTGTAACAAGATTTTAAATTCCTTCCGTAATCACCCGCGGTGGGGGCTCGTATGAGCCGTGGTTGTGTGTAAGGGTGAATTTGTTTTGTATTGAAGTCATGAATAGGGGGCCGTTGCCCTCGGAAAGTAGTTGAAATTGAGTAAGTCTCAAATTGTTAGCCGTTCAATAGCGGTATTTATAGATTTTGAAAATTTGGCCCTTGGATTTAAGGATCGAACCGGGCGGTTTGAAGTGCGGCATGTGCTAAAGAGGTTGCTTGAAAAGGGTAAAGTTGTAGCTAAAAAAGCATACTGCGACTGGAGTAGATTTCAGGCCTACACGTCTTCACTGCACGAATCCGCCATTGAATTGGTTGAGATCCCCAAGCGCTCACAGACAGGCAAAAACAGTGCCGATATAAGACTTTGTGTGGATGCCATGGATCTTGCTTATAGTAAGGATCATATTGATACGTTTGTGATCGTATCTGGTGATAGCGATTTTTCTCCCCTAGTCAGTAAGCTCAAAGAGCTTGGAAAGCATGTAATTGGAATTGGTATGAGTGCTAGCACTTCGGCTTTGCTTCGCGATAATTGTGATGAGTTCATCTATTATGAGGACTTGCTGCCTGTTGCCGATGCGCCAGCCGTCGATCTTATGCCTGCTGCAGTAACCGGGACAAAGCGTGACGCTTTTGGCCTTTTACTGGAGGCGCTGACGGCCTTGCGCCGTGAGGATAAGGAATTTTTGTTTGCTGCTTTGATCAAGAACACAATTTGCAGAATGCACCCGGGGTTTAGCGAGCGGCAGTTCGGTTATAAAAGTTTCACCGGTCTGCTTCAGGATGCGGCGAAAGAGGGTCTGTTGGAATTGGGTCTTCATCATAAGACTGGCAATTGGATTGTTACTCGATTTGGGGATGAAATGAAGGTTGTCGTGGACAGCCAGGGCAAAATGCCGAAAGAGGATATGTCCCGCAAACCAGTGATTCAGCCAGCAATGATTGAGGCTCCTATCACCACCCTGTCGCGGTCAGCAGATGGACCAACTCCAGATCCGCTTGCGGCTGATCAGGACGTGGCAAAAACTGAGCCAAAGCCAGAGAATCTGCCGCCTAAGACAGCTCGAAGGCCTGCTCCAAGAGCTGCTCCCAGACCCCGGAAGAAGGCCATATCGTCATCATAATTAAATTTAAAGCTACTGTGATCAACTCCAGTAGGTATTGATGTCAGGGTTGGATATTTTTGATCAAAGACGACGCGTGGGGAGTCACGATGAGTTTTAAGGATGTAATCGAAAGTGCAAGGCCGTCTAGCTATGATGAGCCGTCTGTCGACTGTTCCTGGGGTGAGTTTTCTAAAGTGATTCGGTCGCGACGAAGTGTGCGAATTTTTGATAGTACCCCGGTTCCATCGGACGTGGTTCAAAATGCGATCGACGCGGGTTTGATAGCCCCAAACTCGAGTAACCTGCAACAGGCAGAGTTCTATTGGGTGCGATCGCAAGAGAAAAAATCACAGCTGGTGGAGGCTTGTTTAAGTCAACCCGCGGCAAAGACGGCTCAGGAGCTCATCGTCATTGTTGCGCGACTGGATACCTGGCAGCGCAATGCCAAGGCCGTTTTGCAACAACTTAAAACTAATGGCGCCCCTAAGGCCGCGGTAACCTACTATGAAAAGATTGTTCCGCTCGCGTACCGGCTTGGCCCGTGCGGTCTTTTTGGGTTGGTAAAGCGGATTGTATTTAATGTTCAGGGACTGAAAGAACCAACTCCGAGAGAGCCAAAATCGCTTGCAGATATGCGAGTTTGGGCTCACAAGTCGGCTGCACTTGCCGCTGAAAATTTTATGTTGGCGATCAGAGCTCAGGGGTTTGATACCTGTCCCATGGAAGGTTTTGATTCGGCGCGTGTGCGGGCGCTCCTGGGACTTCGGTGCCGGGCTGAGATCAACATGGTGATTGCAATTGGTCGACGGGGCAAGGGTGGAATTTATGGTCCACAAACGCGTCTGCCCAGGGAAAATTTTGTATTCGAGGTATAGCTTATCTACGTGATCGAGGAGTTGTCCCCAAATGAGCATGAAAAATACAGAGCCAGATATGGCACAAAACATCATGCAGACTCTCAAAAAGCATGGATTCCCGGACAAGAAGGTGGCCTTGCCCCTTGAGCGGATGTATGAGATCGCCCATCGTGACGGTCTTAACTTCAATAAAGTCTTGGCGGAGTTGAAGGGTATGGGAGTGGGTCACGAAAAAACGACGGAGAAGATCATCTTCTTTAAAAGGGACGGAAGTGCTGCCCTGGGTGACCATGGTGATCGTTCAACGCCCTGGGATTTGTCGTCGTTAAACATGGAACAGTTGCGTCAGCAGTCGGAATCTATGATGAAAACATTATCTCCTGATCAGCTCAATGATTTACAGAAGATGTTGCAAAGTCTGACCCCTGAGGAACGACAGCATTTGGAGCATTTGGCACGTTCGCTGGCCGGTCCTGGCACCTAGCGGCTGCCAGCTCGTTCTTTGCGGGCGTTGATCAAGGTTTGAGTCTTCTGTCTGGCGGATTATGCGTGCGTCTCGGATCAAGATGATTTGTTTAAAAACCTGACACCGGCCTCTTAGTCGATACCCGATTTTAAAATTTAACCAATCAGTTTAGATGTTTACATAAGCCGTTCGGTTGGCCTGCCATTTGCTTAGCCGGGGAAGAAGCCGTCGTTTTGTCGGCCTCACGTATTGCTGCTGCTGACTATGCTGAGTTGTGGGGAAGTCTATGAAACCGTATGTATTTAGTTTGATCAGAGGGATGCTGTTAGGGCTTTTCGTGTCTTTAAGTATAGGCGGGGCGATCGTCGCTCATGGTGCCTATGAGGCCAATGCAAGACTTAAAGAGACTGCAAGCATCAGGCAAGCACCATCTAACGTGAACCTTCCGGCAGGTCGACCTGTGATCGGTCAGGCAGCCATTGAGTTTGCAATGAGAGCGTTTGCGATTAAGATGGATTCCGACAGTATTACTGGTCCTTTTTATGATTCCAGCCTCGAAGACCGAGGAATGACGTTGCGTCGTGGATTGGCGTCGCCGGCTGTCGTAATGATTGGGCGAGAGGCTTTTGCCAGCTGGGGTTTGCTTGGTAGCACGTTGGCGCACGAAATCGAAGTTCACTGTCGACAGAATTTTTTAGCAATTCATCTCCAAAACCTAGCTGGATTCGATGGCACAGGTGCAGCTGAGCGCGAAGCCTACCGCTATGAGCTCGTCAATGCGGAGCGATTTGGGCTTGGCCATTATGATCGCGAGCTAATTCGCAGCACTATGACTTATTTTTACCCCGAGCAGGAAAACAATTTGGCAAGGCGGTTTGTCCCCGTCCGCGCCTGGCTCGATCGCATGTCAGCCTCCTCTGGAAAAAAAGGCGCATTTTAAAACACAAGTTTTCTTGATCCGGTTGGTGTACTGGTCAAGGTAAATCGCCAATCTATATTGTAAGCGCGTGGGCCTTGGGATTGCGACTTATTCTTGCGTGGGCTTATGAATACGACCATTCCCAAATTCCGCCCTTCCCCCATTCCGCGGTCAAATGATGTAACTAAATTCCACCACGGTGAACTTCCTGATCGAATGATCGCTTGCGCCATCTCAGTCCACAAAGAGCTCGGGCCTGGTTTTCTCGAATGCGTATTTCGGACCAAGCCGGACAGTGATTTCGGACCAAGCCGGACAGTGATTTCGGACCAAGCCGGACAGTGATTTCGGACCAAGCCGGACAGTGAT
>JBIKKO010000012.1:0-45767 GCA_044360315.1 Oligoflexales bacterium | reverse complement strand
AACCGAGTCTCTTTAAGGATTCTGCTAGTCTAGTCAAGACTCGTTGTCTATCTTTAGTGCGTTCTAGTGCTTTTTCGAGAACTTCAAACGCTTGAAGGGGGCGTCCAATTGATAGTGACAAGTCTGCAAATGCTAGTACACTTTCTTCACTTTGGTCGAGGTCTATAACTTGCTTCATTGCATTAAACGCATCTTCGGCTTTCCCAGATTCAGCAAGAAGTTTTGCCTTGATCCTATAGAGTGGTAGAGCTTTTGGATCCTTTGCTATTCCTTCGTCAATGACCCGGAAAGCGCCTTCAGCATTGTTCATCGACAAATAGACTTCAGAAAGAACAATCCGCGCGTCGAATCGTGATGGGTAGCGATTGATTTCGTCCAGCAGCTCAAAGACAGCCCCCTTGAGATTTTTATCGCGTTCGTAAACATCAACGATTAAGCGCAGAGCTTTGGTTAGACCGGGGTGCTGTCGGCGAGCACGCTTAAAGTAGTAGAGAGCTTTATCATTGTTTTCGAGCTTTTGATAGGCTTTGCCAGATCCGATGAGTGCATCCTTGTCTTTGGGGTTCTCTAGAAGAGCCTCCTTGAAGTGGTTGGCTGCGTCTTCGAAGTGACCATGTTGTAGCAGCAGGTTTGCCAAAAGAAGCTGGCGATCAGTTTGGTGTGGATTTAAATCCAATTCCTTTTTTAGGGCATCGATGGCTGCATTGGGCTCATTTCGTTGTAGGAAGATGTCGGCGAGAGCGGCGAAATTCTTGTTGTAGACGGGGTTTTCTTCCGATGAACTGGTAAGGATGTTGATGGCGTCGTTTGTTTGACCAAGTTTATGAAACATGAGAGCTTTCGCAAACTTAGCTCTTGAGCTTTTGGGATCCAGGCGCTCGGCGGCTTCATATTGCTTTAAAGCATCGTAAAGATGGCCGTCTAGGGCTAGTTTGTCGCCCTCTCTTAGGAGCTTCAGTAATGGGGGAGGAGAAAAATATTTGGTTAGTACAGACGTTACTTTTTTCTCAATATCAATGATCTGGAATGGTTTCAGAATATAATCGTCAGCACCGAGATCGACGGCTTTAATGATGTCTTCTTTTGTCGCTTCGCCCGACACGATGATGACTGGCGTATCGCTGCCGAGGTCTTGCCCTCGTACTTTCTTTAGGATGTTAAATCCGTCAACTTTTCGCATGAAGATATCCGAGATGATGAGATCGACCGGAGATTTTGCTAGTTGTTTGATGGCCTCGGCGCCATCGCCACATTCAATCACTTGTCCAAAGCCCATGGCAGATAGAATACGACGCAACGCTTTGCGAATCGGGTCATGATCGTCAATAATCATGACCCGTAGGCCTTTTAGATTAAATGTAATGTCACTTTTGGACACGACGAAGCTCATCCTTTGTGAAAGGTTCCGAGGGGTATCGGTGAAAGCTGGCAAAGATTTACGTCTGGGGGATAGAGCCGTGTGGTTGGGATGATATTTAAATTGACGTAACGGCGGAAGTTTTCTTGGTTTTTTGTGAAAAAAGAAGGTACGAGCGCGCGAGCCCAGAGGTTTCATCGAGGTTACGAGACGTCTCCCAGGACCGAACGGCTTGATCCTTTCGGTCCATTTTCCAAAGGCAGATTCCGAGCCACAGGTGAGCTTGTGCTTCGTCAGGAAACATCCTAACGGCATCTTGGAATTCGTACAGCGCCCGATCCAATTGATTGGTTTTGAAGTAGATTTGACCCAATGAAATCTTGACGTCAGGCATTCGCTCGAAAAGGGTAAGAGCACGTTTGTATTCACTGATGGCGTCAAACGGTAGATTGTTTTGAGCATATAAATGCCCACACTGGGCATGGTGATTAGCAAGGCGCCCAAGAATGAGTTCCGGTTGTTTTTTATGAGACGGGGTTGTGGCTAGTACTTCATTGAAAACAGTCTTAGCATCGTCGTAACGTCCGAGGTCGCAGAACGTTGCAGACAAGTTTAACCCAGCCTCGACAAAATTTGGATTAATCTTTAAAGCCTTCGTAAATTGGACAATTGCATCTGCAAACTTAGATTGCTTGTGGTAAGTGACGCCGAGGAGATTGTGCAAATTGGCGAGCGATCCATATTCATCAATGGTCGATAGGAGTAGCTTTTCAGCTGCTTCGAACCTGCTCACAGAGTGATAGATACGTACTTTGTCGTGAATTTCAGTAAGGTCGTAACGCATGTGACATCCCTGTCAAATCATAGGAAATAGAGGATTCCCGGACTTAAGCGACGGTGCTTGATTCAAAGCGTCTCGTGATCATGACCTTGATTTGTCCAGGGAATGCGACGTCCGTTTCAAGTTTTCGAGCGATAGCAGCTGTGAGCGTTTGTAGCTCGTCTTCTTTGATTCGCTTATTATTCACTTCGATATGAATTTCTCGACCACCATTCATAATGGCTGATCTAGTGATCCCGGGAAAGCCACGGACGACGTCATCGATGTCTCGCAAACGGTCTTGGTAGCCTTCCTCTAGATTCACCCTTGCACCAGGTCGGGCGCCGGAAAGTGTATCTGCAGTTTTCAAAACGTAGGATAGTGGGGTTTCTAAGACCAGATCATTATGGTGACTCATCACCGTGTCGCAAATCAGCCGTGTCTCTCCATAACGGTCAGCATAGTCCCCACTGATGACGGCATGACTTCCTTCAATCCTGTAGTCAAGCACTTTGCCAATATCGTGCAGCAACCCACAACGCTTTGCCAGTGTCGGGTCAACACCAACTTCGTCGGCCACCAGACCTGCCAAGACCGCTACTTCAAATGAGTGAAGATACTGATTCTGCCGATAAGACGTTCGCCAATTTAAATAACCAATGAGTTTCTGTATCTCTGTGTGGATGCCATCAAGTCGCAATTCAAGAATGGCATGACGTCCCATCTTTAGTGCAAGTTGATCAAGCTCCCGACGATGCTTCTGATAAAAATCAGCAATTTTAGGCCAGGCCGAGTGGTGGTTCATTCTTACAACCTCGGCAAGAGCTAGACGCGCGGCTTCGCGTTCGACACCCATGCCCCCAGCTAGCTTGATAATTGCGGGGGCTTCAGGGTCGCGAGCAGCGTGAAACTCAGCCTCAATACTTGCCAACTCTTTGATCCTTGCCAGAAGTCCCTGAGAATCTTCAGCTAGTAAGTCCCAAACGCGGCGATCGTCGACTTCTACGGTATTTATCATCTTAGGCCAAGGAAACTCTGGTGTGTACCGCGACATCGATCGACTAAGAAATCTTGCAGCAACACGCTTGGCGCCAGAATTCAACTCTTCTGTAAACAGTTTAAGAAGTTTTTGAGATTCCAGTTGGCGCTGCTCAACGAGACCCTCGGTTAATCCTTTCAGGATTTGATCGCTATCGGTACGGCTGACTCTTTCTAGCTCTTCACGAAGACTTTGCTGGGTCATTTCCAGTCGTTTTTGCTTTTCTTCGTACGTGCTGCGGGCAAACGTCATATGCTGCTCTATCTGACTCAGCTCATTCTCGAGTTTTTGGACCCTAGTTGTCACGGGTTGGATTTGCGCTTCGAGGAGGTTTAGGTTTTCCTCATTTAGTTTCAGGTCTTCTTGCCGGTCTGAAAGAGTCTCATCAAGTTCTTCTAGCAGCATTTGATTTTTAGCTTGGTTGGTGTTTCGAGCTTCGGCGAGAATAAAGTCAGCCTGTTTGCGAGCCTCTGCCAGCACTTCGGCTTTTTGAGACTGATGGCTAGCCGCCAAGCGGCTTGGCAGAATGCGGACGATCAGCAAAAAAAACAAATACCCACCAATAAGTGAGCCGAAAAAAATCAGTAAATATTCAGACGCATCCATCGCGTACTCCATGTTCTTGTTAAGGGCGCAGAGCTGTTTAAAATTGCGCCGCGTGGTGAGCTGATACTTTTAGTTAAAAGTCCTGCTCTATAAAACTTTAAACCATAGTCAATCGTAGCGGAAGTTGCAAATATTTGCATTTTTAAAACTTTATAGAAATAATTCTAAAAATAAATGGATAACCCTCAAGCCAAGACGACCCGGCGCATTGGCCGCCTCGGTAGTTTGAGTCTATGGTCTCATTTTAATTAATAATTATAGGAACTTAATTGGTTTTCGCTCGCCTATTGGATTTGTTCAATCCTCATAACGAACGACCTGCAATCAGCTAGACTGTAACCGTGCTACCAGATGCGACAATCAAACCGCAAGGAGCTCCTTCAGGAACACCAGCAATAATGTCTCCCGAGGCCATTGCATAATGTGGTCGTTCGGAAGCTCATTCATCAGTAAGAAGCTGCTTATCTAGAAAAGCAAGTGCATCAGGCGAGCGCCGACAGCCGCTGATCTCATAGGTTGTGGAGCCGTCTCGAGTCGTCATAGAGATCATAGATGCACCCACATTAATGGCGATCGATCCTAGAGGCCTGTCAAGGTCTTGGGATCGCCGAGGTTCGGAAAAAAGCGATGATTCCTCGACCGCCGCAGCAAGGTGAAGGGTTGGAGGATCCACATAAATGCGCCGGTGCCAGAAATTTGGCTGACTATTGCTTTGGTCGGATGTCTTTTTAACTTTAACTTTCCATAATTTACAGTTAAGTGATGGCCGCGTAGTCTTCTGATACGTGTGCTGTCCGGGCTCGTACCGATTGTTTACTGCTCGCCATTATCCTATCTGTCCGCGGAAGCCTTGATTCCTCTTGTCGCATAAAAAAGGCAATGCTATCAAGGAGGTGTCTTTTTTTACTAGTTTTTCTTGCTGTGAAAAACAGCTTTAGTATGGTCACACAACAATGTACTACCGTTTAATCCAATCTCTTTATCATATAAAAAACCGCCGTAAAGGTGTCACCACCGTAACAACCCTTCCAGAGGTTGAAAGACTACTTGAAAAAACAGAGCAGTTGAGCAAAACATCCTCACACAAGGCTCTTGAGTTCGCTCGTTCGTGGTTTTATATGCCATATGTTAACACTCGAATTGATCCGAATTCAGATGAATATTTTACCATTCAAAAGAAAAATTACGAGATTTTCTCTGGTAAATCCTGGGGCATGTTTGATCTTGTTGCTCAAGATGAACGTATTGAATTTAATAACCTCTCTGACCTTTATCCCTATGCGTTAAAAGATTATCGTTTGGTGGGATCCCATCTTCAGAAAATCGGCTACTGGATGAGTCGGATGGAGCTCAAGCTAACGGATAGAATTATCGAATTTGGGGCAGGTAGTGCAGAGTTAGCAATTTTTTTGGCTCAGACTGGTTATAACATCACGCCGACTGATATCAGTCAGACCTACGTAGATCTAATTCAGAGAAAGAGCGAATTTTTGAAACTACCGATGAATGCGCGCCGAATTGATATGTCAAAAATCAACTCAGATGAAAAATTTGACGTCGTTATATTTTGTGAGGCATTCCATCACGCTAGTAACTTTTTAGACCTGCTAACAAATCTGAAAAAAATTCTAAACCCGGGGGGCCGCGTATATTTGTGCGGTGAACCCGTGACGTATTATCCGTATCCATGGGGCGTCCGGACAGACGGCGAGTCTGTTTGGATGGCTAGAAATCTTGGCTGGCTCGAGCTGGGATTTGATCGACGCTACTTTAAAGCACTCGTCAACTCGCTTGGATGGTCAATGGAGGTTTTTACCAATAAATCCATCGACCATGCGGCATCCGTGATTCGTCTGACTATAGCGCCACATTAATGGTTTCCTTTATGACAGCCGTAAATGTTGGGATACGTCTACAGTACGACGTGTTGGATTGCTTCATATGAAGAAACCATGCAACCGAATCTGTAATTGAAATAGTGTCCCTTACGATCAAAGATTTAAGTTGACATCGAGGCTGTTGGGGACTTGCCATTTCCTGTGCCAGTCATTGGGTAGTTGAAGTGCATGCGCGAATGCACTCTCTGTGTCCATGCCGGATTGTTTAAGCGTGCGGACCGTTTCGCGCAGAGAGTCTCCGTATTGGGATAGCAGAACATATTCCGCGATAAGGTCCCTATGGCTGTCCTGCCGTGACGGATGTTCAGTCGATAAAAACAGCTCAATAGGTTTGGTTCCCGTATCAATACTCAAGGTCATACAGGCGCCTTGGCGGCATTGACCAAGTTTCCACGTCCCCCTTGTGGTAACTCCTGCCAGATGTAGGCGCTGTAAAATCTCTTGAGAGGCACCAGAAAGGTCTTTACTAAAAAGAAGAATATCTAAGTCACTGTCACTCGTATCGACACCAAGTGGTACGCTACCAGAAAAAACAGGTTCCCAGGTGGAAAGCAGCGCCATCAGTTTATGCCTGGCGATCCAATCGCCGAGTTCAGGTTTTTCCTCGACTGTAATCAGACAGGAAAGTGGAAGATAATGAAACTTTACTTTACCTGAATCAAATAGTAATTCGCTTTGAACAATCGGTTCAAGAGCTAGCACTTCAACATGTTCAAAACCACTTGGGTAAGACAGAGATGACTTCGGAGCTGGGATTTCCAGGACTTCTATAAATTTACTGGCGACTTTTAGTGGTTCGTTTAAGCGTATGGACGTGATGGGGCGGCCGTTGACGGTAGCTTTTGAGATAACAACTCCGGCTAGGTCACAATTGGTTAGTGTCAACTGCTCAACGACGCGTTCGTATTCATCCTGAGTGGCTGTGCGGTAACACAGATGATCGATGATCCAACGGGAGGTGTCATGATTTTGTTTCAAGGCGTCCCCTAAAATCGAGGATACGAAAGTGTATGCTTGTTGCCTTGTAGGACTCATGGGTTGAAGCCTCCGTTTTTTTCGGTCAGTTTGAGTTCAAAGGGACTAGAAGTTTACCATGAATAAAGAAGACGTGGCCTTTGGGCTGCAGCGCAGGGATAAGGGGCATTCACCTGGACAAGAATGTTCGTTGATTTGATCATTGTCTTTAAGTCCAAAACGGTGGAGCCAGTCGTTTCAGGTCAGGAAGTGACGGGCTAAGACGGTTTCTAGTAAGAGGTGATCTGCGGCTATTCATGCTCCAAGTTTCAGAAATGTTCAAAAAATACAATAATTTCAGATTGTTATATGAATCAGTTGGATCCCAAGTAAAGATCTGACGGGAACCTTATAGCTAGTGACCTGGATAGAGAGAAGTTCGGTAAAAACCTGATTAAAACAGAGGGTGCGATAACTTTTTTTGTGAATGCATTGATGAGACTCTTGGAAATACTCTAGAATGTTAAGGAAAATTCCAGTTATTGCCGTGACGTGATGGATCGGCTTTGGTTTGAGATGAAGTTTTTTTGGGGGGCCGTGTTTTATGAGCCAAGTTAAGTCGTTCATTGAGGAGCTTTTGCACGTGAGCGGCAATGAGCTTTTGAAGCGGTTTGGCTCCCCCACGAATGTTCGTCAAAAAAAGGATTCAAGCCTTGTGACAGATGCGGATTTGGCGTCAGAGCGTGTGATTCTTGATAAAATTTCTCATGCCTTCCCTAAAGATGCCATCATCAGCGAGGAGTCTGGGCAGCGCAATGTCAGTCGACGGCAAGGTGAGAGGGTTTGGATTATTGATCCACTTGATGGCACAACTAATTTTGCAAACGGATATCCATTTTTTAGTGTCTCCATCGGCTATGGTGAATTTCAGGCGGATGGTCGCTTGAGAGTGCTGGCTGGCGGAGTCGGTGATCCCGTGCGCAGCAAGTTTTATCTGGCCACTTTAGGACACGGTGCTGACTGTAACGGAAAAAAGCTTACGGTCCAGCAACCGCGACCTATTGCTCAGAGTTTTCTTGTGACGGGGTTTTATTACACGGTCGGCAAGGATTTAGACCGGGAAGTAGAGCGCTTTCGGCGCGTTGCGCAGACGTGCCAGTCAATCCGCCGTGATGGATCTGCGGCCCTTGACCTGGCTTTGGTTGCAGAAGGGGTCTTTGATGCCTTTTGGGAGCGGGGCCTGGCTCTATGGGACCTAGCTGCTGGAACCCTTTTGGTGTCTGAGGCTGGCGGAACGCTTGCCAACTACCCGGCAGATCCTTCCTCTTTGTGCAGTGATTCTCACCCAGTATCGTATAATATAGAGGGAGACGGTGTCGTCGCAGGGTCTGGTGCAGTTGTGTCTGGTTTGTGTAAACTTCTCGAATCCCAGTGATCGTGGCAAAAGATCGAGTCTCCTCTCCCAAGGGGGAGGATTTTGAATAGGAGATCCCATGTTAAAGTCAATCTTTGGTTTGCTCGTTTGCATGACTTGTTTTCATGAAGCGTATTCGGCCAATCTTGTCGAACGGGACGGTCGATACGAAGTTAATTGGAGTACTGGTAAAATTCGTTTTTACGGGGTGGGTAAAGTTGCAGCAGATGACTCAAACTATCGCTCCGCTGAACAGAGAGCCTGGGCCGATGGATTGAAAGCAGCGGAATCTGATCTCCCGGTGGTTATGAAAGGCAAACTTGGAACCCGTGATCTTGTGAGCCTGGACAAGCTATCAAAATTGATGGCAGCAACCACATCCGTTAGCACAACTTATTTCGGGGATGAAAGGGTCAAAGTACTCCTTGAGGCTCCCATTGAGAAAGTGTCTGAGCAATTGGTAGGCGGTAGTCCTGCGGGCTCCGCAAATACCTCTAATTCTTCGGAATCACTTGTGTTTAAACTCCCTAAAGGTGCAAAGCCATCTGTGGTTGTAAAGATTGTTGACGAACAAGGACACGAGCTTCTACCCGCCGGGCAGCTAGCAGCCTCGATTCAAAAGGGAGGCCCAGTGCCGCGGTGGTTTCGAACGGCCGCTGAGCCTTCAGCCTCGAAGCCTATAACGGAAGTAACAGCGACCTCCCTTGAGCGCGGAGTCGTAAAGGTGGCTGCTGGGCAAT
The DNA here is from genome assembly GCA_044360315.1 of Oligoflexales bacterium. Classification (GTDB taxonomy): domain Bacteria; phylum Bdellovibrionota_B; class Oligoflexia; order Oligoflexales; family RGVZ01; genus CAMDKS01. Next base: position 36,939 of record JBIKKO010000012.1, on the reverse strand, counting down.
GGAAACCGACCTATGCTGCTGCGATAATTAACGGATCTGCAGCATTCGTGGTCGAATAGTCACTTTTACAGCAATCTCCCAGCTTTTAGACAGTGCTTACGTCTGCATCGCACGGTTGCTCGTGGTAAAAGTTTGAGGTATCGACTGGGAAGCGTTGACCCCAAGTGCCTGTATATTTTGGGTTTGCAATCTATACAAAGGTTTTCCCATCGTAACCCGACTGCATAGTCTAAATCCAGCAATCCCTGAGATCGTCATGGCGCTACCCGCAAGTAACGCGGCGGGAGTCGCAACGTGCAGCAAATTTGCGATCATTAAATCTTCAAAGAAAAATCCAGGTAATGGAGGAATACCAATGAGGGCAGCTGTTGCGAGAAACATCATCCACCCAGTGCTGGGGCTTAGACGGAAAAGTCCGGAATAGTCTCGGAGATTAAACTGGTTCTTATCACGTAGGATCCATTTGATGCAGACGGCAAAAGGAAGCATGGCAACTAATACTTTGATGGTCTCTAGTATGATGCTCCAATCTGCAATAGTCACACATGATAGACCGATGAACAACTGTGAAAAAATTATGCGGTTAACAGCTCGGCTGGCATGGTCCTCTTCTATGAGTGCTTGAACCGACAGATTTACACTACACATTAGTAATCCATAAACTGTAACCCAAGGCAAACCCACTAAATAGCCTACCGTAGCGACTAGCAAACTTGTCCCAGTCACAGACCAAGCCATCAGACGAGACTGAGCGCGAAGTGCCTGTAGTGGTGCGATTAGAAGACGATTAAGTAAATGTTCGAGGTAATTCTCTTGGATAGCCACAACATATAGTGTTTCTCTGATGCGAGTTGGTAGCCAACGCTCAAGAGTTTTAAAACCATTTATCCGTCGTGTGTCACGATCATTGGCTCGCAGAGCCATGATGTGGGTGATGATCGAGGGCGAGACGATAAGTTGTAATGATCGGTAGAGTGCGTGAGAAGCAATATGAAACATTGCAAATGTGGTCCAGCCTAAAGCGATTTCGATAAATATAAAACCTACTTGAACCGCGCTTGCATATGCTAACTGTCCTTTAATTGATGTTTGGACTCGCCCTGACCCGATTCCAAAGAAAATTGTCAAAAACCCAACGGATCCAATAAAAAATGGCATTACAGGTTGCGAGGACCAAATTGGTGCTAGTCGTAAGAGTAGTAATACGCCAGCGTGCACAGATAATGCGCCATAAAAAATTGCACTCGATGGTGTGGGTCCCTCCATGGCTTTGGGTAACCAAAATGTAAACGGAAACTGCGCAGACTTTGCGGCTGACGCAACAATCAGTCCAAGCAAAGACAGATATACTAATGGTCCATAACCCGCAGGGAGTGCTATGTGTGAAGAAATTTGAGAAAGCCTTGAGTCCGAATGCATGCCATATAACAAGTGAAATATAACGATGGTGAGGATCAGGCCAAAGTCACCAATTCTATAAACACTGAAGACCTTTAATGCATTGTTTGCAGATCGTTCTTGGTGTCTGTAGAAGCCGATAAGAAAAAACGAAGCAAGCCCGATAAATTCCCATCCAATAAAAAAAGACTCGAGGTTGTCTGCTAACGATAGAAGCTGCATGCCGCCAGATAAAAGAAATATCAAGACAAAAAATCTATGGAATCCATCCTCACGATGAAGATAAACCCGACTAAATCTCACGATGATCAGTTGAAAAAATGTAGTCAACGTCGAAAAAATAGCTCCAAGTTGGTCGACTCGTAACAATATTTTTAGGTGTCCAGGTAGCCATTGAGGCAGCTCTATATCTGTTAAGATAAGTGCCTCACTGGGGGTCGCCAGCCATACGGCAATGATGGAGAATCCGGCTACAGCACTGAGTGCAGATACAATCAAGACAAACGTGGACGTAAGTCGCTCTGCAGTCCTGCCCAGCGCAATGAGACCAATGGCTCCAAGAAACGGGATCATCCAAACCGTGTGCAAGCAGCTTTGTAATGCCTGAAGATCAGATTGCATAAGCTTTCTCCTTTGGATGGAAGGTGCCACAATGGTAGACCAGTTGTTGCATGCTGGTCGGATGATGACTGACAAGCCAAACCCATCGGTTCTCTATCCAAGAACGCAGGTGTGGAAGATTTTCTAAGCTCTTTAATATAAGGTTTGGCTCTTGTTCGACGACGATAAGCAATCGGAGGGGTTCATGAATTTCGGTCATTTGCTTCGGCAGTCCAGTGCGCAGGTCGCTCTCGATTCCAGTCATAACGCCATTAAGGCCAGTTACGTTGTGCGGAAGCTTGGAACCTGCACCATAAAATTCAGGATCAATGCGGGAGAATAGATATTCAAGATTAATGCCTCCGCAAACAGGTATAACCGCCCCTAAAACACCAGTGAGTAGGGAACCTTCTGGGTCAAGATCTGGGTCATAGGACTGCAAAAAAATTGCACGACTACTTTCAAGTGATCGAGTTAGCTTACGACGTCCGACAATACAGGCAATATTAGTCGCATGGTTATATTCGGGTCTTGGCTCATACCAGGCCACCGCCCGCCGTGCGACGTGACGGGTTGCTTCTGATGGAGTTAGATGTTTTCCAGTAAGTTCAAATTGCCGGCAACGCAACTGTGCGTTCTTAGACAGAGCGCGATTTAATTTTTCAAGAAACAGGGAAATGTCAGCTTCATGTTGACGGAATAAGTCGGGATCACCTACCGGAATAATTGAGTCTGTAGCAGTATCATGAAGGAATGGAACAAACACCGACTCAGTCGGGATTCGGATGCCCCGTTGCACTAATGCATCCCGAACTCTTAAGTCATTGGCCATCAAGCAAAATGCTAATGCGTTGAATGCACCGGGTCGACCAGAGCAAGCGCCGCAATCATAAGCAGCAAAATAAGGGTTATTGCTGCTACTAGAACCATGTCCGACGACGGCAACGTATTTAGCGATTCCAGTCGTTAGACCGATCGTTTTTAGTAGATTACCAATACGCGTCGCGGCCTCGTCTATAGTGTATCCGTGTCTGATATCGTCCTGGATGATATGCTTGAAAAATGGATCAATTTTAACATTTACGTCATCTTTATGGAGTCGAGTGCGTTCAATCCATTCCGGCGCCATTGTTCCAACAAGAAGTTTCAGTGCCGAGGGTATGCCCATTACCTGCGGTGCAAGCCAGCTGCGTAAAATACTGGCTGTTTCGTGCTCCCAGATGCGCCATGACTTTGGCTTTGCTCCTGGACGTTGTGCGGTTAATACGTGTTTTGGGGTTACCGGGGCGGGACAATGTTTGACAGGTGTGCCATGAGCCGCGTCTTGAATCATGGTGTCTACTGCAAAAAAACCAGCCGCGCCAAACGTTTGTGACTCGGGCCATTCCTCTTCAATAAAGGATCGTAGGGAGAAATTTCTGTCGTCGATACACGTGATCACTTGCCATGCGGTGTTTATAGCGTTATTTTTTACGTTTGAATCAGAGCGGTCCCCTGATCTCTCTTTGACTTGATGAAGGATGTTTTCATAAATCTGCCATTCTTTTGCCGTGAGAGATTTTTCCAAAATATCGCCAGCACTTTCAAAGATGTCGTTATCTGGGGCTATTGATTTGGTATCGCCTAGGATTTTTTCTTTGCCGTTTTTGTCTTGCAAGTACTGTGTGTTTTTTTCCAAAAGACCTACTTCGATAACCAGACAGACGGCCAACCAATCGACAAGACGCGACTTTCTTTGGTGGGTCAATTGAGATGGATTTATCTCCACCTCGCGCACAAACCCAGCCCAACCCGGCAATAATGCGAGAATTTCCGCAAGATACCTTGTTCGTCTCAAGTCGTCACAAAGTAACGTCAGCGCTTTATCGATCGCCTCCTCGGCGGAATGGTTCAGAAGCTCTTTTGCTGTTTTCCCATTCAATGGTATGAGCGGGATCATTGTCGACTTGGCGAGATTTGACGTCGCATCCCAAAAGGTTTCTGTTTCTAATTTTTGCGATGGATGAGGCCATATGGCTAGCCCTTGGTCATAGTAGGACGCAGTCAATTTGATTAGGATCGGTAATAAATCCTCGTCAAGTTTGTAGTTTAAGCTCTGACTTCGTTGATGCCTTATGCCAAATCGTAGAACGGCAATTCCATCACACGCGCTATCTAGTTTTTCATACCAAGCGGCCTCGGCTGCAGAGGATAGCAAGTTGTTAATCTCAGCACCGTGCAGCCATCTATTTTGCGCGATAGCGCAGCCAAAGGCTAGGTGTTGAAAACTATGTAGCGTGTTGTGGTGTATGAACTCCTTAATAGGTCCTTGAGTGGGTATTAAAGGTGCGATGACATTAAGGCAGTCCTCGATACTTCGAGGAACTGGCGCAAAAATTTGGTCTATACTCAGATGGTTTTCTGACATTTCAGCCGACTCCTTAGTGCGCACTCGTTGCGGCGCGTGCACTAGAATTAGGTTCGATGCTGTGATGGTTGTGATAGCGGGAAGTCGGGTTAAATTTAATTTCAATCGTTCGACCCTTCACTGCAGAGTCGGCGCTTAGTCTCGCTAGGTGCTCGAAGGCGGTGTAGTCAACATATGGCGACTTTGTAACATCGATTATGATGTTTTTATCGCTGTGTGTCCCGTGAATTTTTTGCGTCAGGGGGATCAAATTTGTGAAAGTTAATGGAGAGCTAATGCTCAGAGCTACGGCGTCGTTATGTGGTTTGGAATCAACCGCGATTGAAAATATCTTAAGTGGCGACATTCCGTGGTAAAGATTCCAGAGCATCTCAGTGAAAAGACCTGCGGCTACGCCAAGCAAAAGGTCGCTTGCAAGAGTGACAACGAGTGTAACCAAAAATGCAGAAAAATGTTCTTTGCCTGCTTTTGCAGTGTGAAAAAATTGAGAAGGATGAGCTAACGCATATCCAACAGGGATCAGAACTGCCGCGAACGTTGCGAGTGGAATATTGTTTAGGAGACTCGGTGCCACTACCGCAAATATCAATATTGCAAAACCGTGTATAAAGTTGGCAGCCTTTGTTTGAGCACCATTTTGAACGTTAGCTTTGCTGCGCACCATCTCTGCGATGATCGGCAAGCCACCGATTGTTCCTAGGATCATGTTACACAAACCCTTTGATACGAGCTCCTTATTCATGTCGGATTGGCGTCGCATAGGGTCTAATTTGTCGACGGCAGCTGCGCTTAAAAGAGATTCAATGCTGGCGACGAGAGAAATTGATAGGGTGTGAATCCAAAACTGGCCTGAGCTAATAGCGGAAAAATCAGGCGTAACAATTGTTGATGCGATTTGGGTTGGAATCGCCAAAAGCAGTTTAGGACTGATGTCAAAAATCATGCCATGAGATTGGATCGTATGGACATGCTCAAAATCAAAGAACCGTGCCAGAAACACACCGGATGCCACAACCAGTAATGGCACAGGGATAAATCGCTTTGCCGGACCTTTCAACTGATTAAAAGCCATCACAATCAGTAATCCGCACGCGGCAATGAGAGATACCTCGGGGTTGAGCAGCTGACCTTTCAAGGGTAGTTCTTTCACCATGTCAAATGTGTTTGTCGCTGTCGAGGAGATGCCAAGTGCGACATACAATTGCTTGGTTAGGATGATGATGCCGATGCCTGTTAACATGCCGTGAATCACGGAGCTTGGAATGGCGAGGCAGATGCGTCCAAGACGTAACTTGCCGAAAGCCACTTGAAGCGCCCCGGCGACAATAAAGGCGGCTAGCGCTCTTTTGAAGCCAAGCTGCGTATCGCCCTGTCCAAGATCGGAAATAGCATGTAGTACAACGACAATCATTCCCGCGGCCGGGCCGTTGATGGTTAGGGCTGATCCTCCTAGAAGGGAGCCAACGATGCCGCCAATGATGGCTGACCATAGCCCAGCACTTGCAGGTGCGCCGCTGGCAAGTGCAATTCCTACGGATAAGGGCAGGGCTATAAGAAACACCATGAAGCCTGCGATGATGTCATTTACATTCGGAATAAACTTCGGTTTTTGGAATATGGTACTAGTCATGCTACTCCCCGATATGCCTCGATACGGCGAGGCAGTTTGCCTAAAATTTGACTAAAGCGGATGTGGTTTGTTCAATGCTCGGATGTGTGGAGCATGAAGGATCCAAAGACGGATTTAAACGGCAGGAGGTGCTCGGGAGGGATTGGATAAAGCTTTATAAATTTGCCCCGGGCTTCCTGATGGCAGGTTAACACGTGACCTTACATACGCGAACACCGAATCAAAGGGATAATCACTGTCTCTGGCAGCTTCGTCGCCGGTATTGTCGCTGTTGGCGCTCGTTTTTCTTGTCGGACGGTCTTCCTCGATTTGCCAGGTTGATTCTGCTGTGCCTGAGAGTTCACGGGATGCGTCCGGATTTGACGGGTCTAAGTTGACCAGGAAGAGTGCCAGTAGCCCTACCGCTATGCATAAAAACACGTGAGCGAGGATGGTCCTGCCACAAATGTTTCCAATAGCTTTCATGGGGGTCCTTGTCATGAGGCAGGTTCATATACTTTGTTGGCAGGTCGGTCAAGGAGGCATTTTTCTAGTCTACTCTGAAGTGGGATATTGTGAAAGTCGACTCCGTCGCAGCTGGGTTGGGCAAGGTGCTAAAATATGAATAATTTTTGAATGATAAGCGCTAGTTTAATCCCTATATTTGTTGATAACAGTGATTTGGCTTGCCCTGCTTTTGTTCACAGCGGTCGAGCGAGGTTTGTAATGCCCGAGGAGCTTTAGACGTCTCAGAGCTCAGCAGTGTCGCGAATGGGGATCGTTGAACCCGGGTTTTATGCCCCAAATCTTTTACCGGTGATGTGGAATTTTCACCAAACTGCCCGAGAGTCCTGCGTTAGAGCCAATAGCGTATAAAGAACTTCTTGCACGGCAACGGGCAAAGTGATACACCATCGTTTCACTTTCACCGAGGTGGTCCCCGTCATTTTGGTGATTTTCATTAATGATTTGAGGTGGTTGAATGCCAAAGATCAAGACAAAACGCGCAGCCGCTAAGCGCTTCACGGTGCTATCAAGCGGTAAAGTAAAGCGCAGTCACGCAAACAAGCGTCACATTCTGACAAAGAAGGATCGCGGTCGTAAAAACAAGCTTAAAAAAGGCGGTTACGTCGATGATTCCAATTTAGGATTAGTGATGCGCTGTCTTCCTAACGGATAAGGATAGGTAACATGGCTCGTGTAAAACGTGGTTTTAAAGCAAGACGTAGAAGGAAGAAACTCCTTGGCTTAGCTAAGGGCTTCCGCGGTACGCGTAAGAGCAACATCAAGACGGCTGTCCATGTGGTCCGCCGCGCTCTTCGTTACTCGTATCGTGATCGTCGCGTACGTAAGCGTGAGTTTAGAAAACTTTGGATCGTCCGTATCAACGCTGCGACCCGTGCTGAAGGACTCAAGTACAGTGAGTTCATCAACGGTCTTAAGAAGCGTGGTATTACGGTTGATCGCAGTGTGATCTCGAATCTCGCGATCAGTGATAAGGCTGCCTTCTCGGCGCTTATCAGTGAAGCTAAGGCAGGACTTGGCCGGAAGTAAAATTTGGCTGGTCTTTCCCGTAACGATGAAAAACATCAACCCTGCTGTTAACTTGAAAAAGTTGTCAGCGGGGTTTTTGTTTTTTTGATGACTAATAGGGTTGGTTTTATAAATTTTCTGTCAACGGAACACCCAGGAGTATCACGAAATGACTCATGTGGATTTGAATCGCTTTTCCAGCCAGATAGCGCGTCTTGAACATGCTAATCGTGCCGTTGAAACTCAGTCATCACGCTTGATTCCTAGGCATCCGTGTCAGCATTTATCCCATGTGCTTTACGGTGGTGCTCACTTATTTTCCGAAGGGACGTTTTCAAAAATTAAAAGTCTAGCTAAGGATGTCTTTGATTTTGCGATACCAGATCCTGGGTCTATCAGAACTCTGATTGGAACTGACTGTTCTGAGGGTTTTTATCATCAGTTATACGATCGTTTAGCTGCGAAGATGAATTCGGAGCCGCTTGAGGATTATCGAATTGATTTCGAAGATGGTTACGGTGTCCGCGCGGATGAGGAGGAAGATCACCATGCGGTTCAGGCAGCTAAGACTTTATCTCAGTTGGCTGCAAGCGGCAACGTTCCGCGATCCGTTGGTTTTAGGATAAAGCCTTTGTCTGTGGGTAGCATGCGACGCTCTTTAAAGACCCTAGCATTATTTATTGAAACGTTTCTTGAGGCGAACGAACGGCAACACTCTTTAAAACATGTGGTTATCACCCTGCCAAAAGTGACAAACGCCGAGCAAGTTGCGACATTATGCGATGTGCTTAATGCATTTGAGGTGGCACATCACTTAAGCCCTGGATTTTTCCCAATTGAGATTTTAGTGGAATGTCCTGAGGCTTTTCTCTCAGCTGATGGCACGATTCCACTTCCGTCGTTTTTAATGGCGGCAGATGGACGGTGCAGAAGTATTCACTTCGGCGTTTATGATTTTACGTCATCACTTGGTATTGGTAGTGCAGGACAGGCCATTGATCACATGGCTGCTGACTTTGCACGGATGTGGATGCAGATATTGTCCGGTCTAGCTCCAGGATTAGGTGTTAGTGATGGTATCATTAATCGACTTCCGCTCGTGCCCAAAGAATCAACGCCGGAGGCTATGGATTCTTTTAAGAATGCATGGGTCTATAATTATCAGCAAATGTCTCGTAGTCTGAAAAATGGCTTCTATCAAGGATGGGATCTTCATCCAGCCCAGTTGCACATCCGGCATGCTGCTAATTTTATGTTTGTACTTTCCGAGCTTGATAGTGCAGTGAATCGTCTAAAAACTTTTATAAAAAAATCGTCGACAGCAAGTCACATCGGTGGACTATTTGATGATCGAGCAAGTGTCCTTGGTTTGATCAATTTTTTTGAACGAGCCATTGGGTCGAAAATTCTCAGTGAGGATGATTTGTTGTCTCGTGGCGTTGATTTAGAATCCATTCGAAGAACGATTTAAAGATATTGGAACTCAAACCCGTTCTGAGGCGTGCCATCGACAACGCTGAGTACATGCCATCCCCAGCACCGATGAAAGCCAGGTCATCCACAGCGCCGTCTATCTGATGGACACAAAAAGCTCTCATCATTGAAAGCCAAGCCTTTCAGCTCCTGATATAATCGTACTAATCCGAGTCCAGCCTTCCCACACCGTCATGATTCCAGGAAAGCGATTTTTCCCGCGCTGGAATCCGCCATACTCAGCTATCATTTCAACGATCTTTGCTGCCTTTTGAGTTGGTCGACTCTTGCCGTCGAATAGAAGTTTCTTCATGACTCGCCACTCATAGTCGCTGAGAATGTGCATCACCGGTAGGTCGGGATTCACTCGTGCGTAGAAAGTTACTTGGCATGACTCGAAAGGCTTTCAAAGAAAGCATACGTCCATACTTTGAGACTCGATCAATATCGGTTAACCTGGTGCTTTCTATCTTAGAACCCGACTTCAATGTTTTAAAAAAAATTCGATTCTCCATCTTAGTTCATACCACCCAATGGCTCTATTGGCTTCCGACGAAATCTCGATAGGAACATTCGTTATAATTGTCCATTCTATCGGTTTGCCATTGATTTTTGATTTCGATGAAGCTTTGCGGACCCAGGCTTCGACCGAAGTTAACTTCGCGGCATTTTCAGATGTCCGATTGGTAACAGGTACTTTTAATGATACCTCACACTTGTATCAATAAAACAGCTAGATCATTTGCTGCTATTTTGGAACAGCTCATCTGACCAAAGTTGCTTACAAAATTTGTTCCATGGGAGGCATAAAATTCCGTCTTTCTCTATCGCGGTAGGATCTCTCGAGACTAGAATTCGTTGCCGCACAGGCACTTCATGTAATATTTCTTTCAGTCCACACAAATCATCAGAATTCAACTTGGTCGTCGATTTCACCTCAATCGCGAATTCGTTTCCAAGCAGGAAGTCAACTTCGTAGGCGTTCGATTTTTGCCAGTAAGATATGGACAACCTCTTTCTGCGATACGTCATCCAGGCTTTCAACTCCATATATATGAACTGCTCAAAACATCTGCCGTACAAGTCGCTTGCTGGATCCAGTGAGTTAATTCCAGCAAGTGTATTCGCAACTCCTGGGTCAAAAAAATAAAAGCGCGCGGAGCTGCCCGGTTTGCGGGTTGGTGATTTACGCCAAAGGGGAATCAAGTTTCCAACCAATGTGTCCTCAAGAATGTGAAAATACTCTCGGATAGAGGGGGAAGAAACACCGACTTCATTTGCCATTTTCGAAAAATTAATCACCTTGCCATTTGACAGGCCGGCAAGCCGCAGAAATTGGCTGAAAGGAGCCAGGCGCCGAACAAGGCCTTCCATCTTAATTTCCTCATCGAGATATAGACCTACATAGGCGTCCAATTCCAATTGTGGTGACTCAGAAAGTACCACAGACGGCAGGCCTCCAAAGCGCAGGTATTTGTCCAATTTAAACTTGGATTCAAGCTCAGAGGTCGTAAGTGGAAAAAGACCCATGGGCCAGGCTCTTCCGGCGAGAAGGTTAACACCACCCGATCGAAGTTTACGTGCGCTACTACCCGTTAAAAGAAATCTATAACCTGATTCCTCGATGAGTCGATGGACTTCATCTAGTAGCGCGGGTATTTTTTGCACCTCGTCAATGACTACATATTTTGATCCCTTAGGAATATTTGCGATGATGATTGATTCAAGTTGGGACGGATCAGCAAGTAGGACTCTTGCGGCCTCTGATCTTAGAAGATTGATAATGGCGGCTCGCCCTTCAAGTTGCCGGCGAATCAAATGGCTTTTGCCGGTGCCACGAGGGCCGAGGAGGAGGTGAGATTTCGCCCCCAGTGCTGATAAGGCACTGAATTCACGATCAAAATTCATTTAATCCCTTACTTTAAAAAATTCACTATTATTTAAAGTAGCACTTTAAATGGCCGATGTACAGAGTAGGTAACCACGGCCACATGGAGCACAATTATGAAATCCCACATTCTATCGCAGCTGGCGGCCAAGGATGTTGCGATACCTTATTGCGGAAAATTACTAAATACTTCGTAACTATTCAGCACGCTTCGGCCTTCTGATAGCGACTTTAGATCGATATATTGCATGCTTGGAGGGAAACTCACCCCATGACCTGCTTGCGAAGCGTATGGCTATCCTCTCGCCTATTCAAGCTTAGCAATGAAATCCGGCATCTGGCCGTCGAACAATATCCTGAGAGCCTCAGTCGGGGGAAGTCCTTGTTTGCGGCAAGTTGAAAGATAGCTTCTAATGCGACAGAAAATTTTCGCTCCATCCATGGAACGAGAGCATCCTGAAATTTTCCGTTGCACCTTGGTCATACGGATATCGTTTTCGCCCTGGTTATTGGTGAAAGGCACCTGCTTATCTGTCATAAAACGCAGCGCATCAGTTTCATAGTCTCTGAGTCTTTCGAGAAGGTTTCGCGACTTCGACTGAGATACTCGACAGCGTTTGCCTGTTTGTTTATTTGAGATCTGTCGCGGGCACTCACAGTCGCCTTCGGCCAAGATGTCGCGGTAGCGTTTCCGAAAAGACTCCGCGTCCTTTTTCGACAGGCTACCGGTTGCTGCTTTGACCGCTTCATTTATCTCTTTCAATAGATCCTGCATCTTCTTAGCCCACGATTGCATATCTTGCTCCCATGCCCTTTCTAATTCCCGGAGATGATGAGCATTGCAAAGCGTGTAAACAACTGAAGTTAAAATATGGCTTCCAATGATCGTGGCAGAGCACCCCGTGAAAATGCTCCAGTACTCCCATGGATTGCATTGCATGTCCTCCGCGCCTGAGATGCGGGAAAAACAATGTCCAATTGTCATTTGAGACTGAGTGTAACCAGATGTTTTTGCCCCCAACATTAATGCCTGTCTCGTCGGCATGCAGTAGAGGGGAATTAATGAGTTGCCTCTTTGCGATAGCATCGAATTTTTCCAACAGGTTAGATGCCTCGCTATTGAAGTTAAACAATGTACCGGTGCTGATCGGGATACCACACTGATCGACAAAATAATCCTGCACCCGGTCATAAGGTATCAGTTGTTGTTGTGACATATAGACAGCCTGAGCTTTTACGCCTTCTGCGTATTGTATAGGTCTGGTTAGTCCCTTTGGGAACGTGGCAACAAACCTCTGTCCGTCTTGAGCCTCTAAAATCTCGGCTCGATATTCCGTAACGACCCTGGACACTTCAATGTCGATTAGCTGGAGCGCCTCGAATCCAACTACGCGGTAGTCACCCGGATGGATGGTTCTACGATCAATCTCTAAAATTTCAACTTTGTCTGGGCTCTCAAATTTTTTTTAAGATTTGATCGCTCATGCCCATTTTGACCCCCAGGCTTCTTCTTCTCCCCTTTTGCTTTACGCTTCGACCCTCTGCTTCGATTAGGGTCTTTTGAGGGTGGGGGATGCTACTGTTCTCACTGTTTAACCCGAGTTTCCCAAGCAGTAAATTTATGATAACAACGAGGAGGTGCATCATCGCCTTCATCTGTGGCGAGGACGACTTGTCAGACTTCAATAGAGTCTCAACGTTCTTCAAGGTTGCCGAAACATTGATTTTATTAATTGTCATTTCGTTCCGCTTTTCCGGGGTTGTGCAGAGCAACGTAACATGGGTTTTGAAATCGGATTTTTTGGCCTCTAAAATCGATTCTGAGCGATTATTTTTTTTGAGATTGCGATATTGTCAACACTTGCTCGTAGCGATTTGGGAGGTGAATACGTGCGCTCTACATAGCAAGTAGCGATTAATTCAAATCAAACCTGAAAAATTTTTTTGTAGGAAAACCGTGTCAAAAAAAATGAAAAGTTTTTATTTTTCTAACTTCACGTCGTGCGAGGTGCTGAATAGTTACGAAAACTTTATCTTTCAACATTGGTTGGACTTGTAGGCTGCACTGGCCTATGGATTTGATTCGACACTCACTATCAAAAAACCATCGGATTCCTCTTGAAGCATCAAGCTCAGAGATCCTATCTTACTTTTTTAGTGTGTGTACTTAAAGCTAGTATCTTGAAGCTTCGTTGAGCTTTATGGGTCTTCGCGTCCAAGTAAACTGCTCAACTTACTAGCCCCCCGGCAAGAATCATTCCGGGAGCTGCTGGAGGGCGGTCATCGTCGATTGACATTGAGTTCCTTTCGTGTTTCCGTAGGATGAGTGAGGGTGCGTTCGTGACAGCAAACAGTTTACTTGGCCATTTAACGATATTCATGGGGGTTTTATGAAGTTCCTGAAATTGCGTGCTTGTATCCTAGTAGTTTCCGCCCTGGTTTTTGGGGTACAGGATTTCGGAAGTCTTTCATATGCTGCACCGTCGGAGGTGCTCACTTACTTCTCGGAGCAGCCGCCCAGATTAAATGATGGAGAGGTCAAAAAGGACTACACCAGAACATATCCAGACTATTCTTGTGCGCAATATGATCAGGGAAATATTTTTTATCAACCTTACGGGATTTACGGTCAGAGGCTTTGTTATACGCCGAGTCCTTGTGGGAGTGGATATATAGTGACAGAAAATGAAGTTAGTTCTGACGGCACTGTTGTTGGTAACGATCAGCGGTCATCGCTTCGAATATCGCGTTTCCTCTGCGATAGCGGCTTTGAAACGAGTGGCACTCGCTTTGCAATGTTTTGTTTTAATGCCAACTAGGCCCCCAGTTTGCATTGCGGTTTTAAAAGCTGAAAATCGCTTGTAGTAGCGACAGACACTTTTCACTTTTGGCAAAAAACGTTGGTTGACGATTTTTATGCGCGTATCCGACATGTAGACACGTTAAGTTCAGTGGCACTGACCGCGCGGAAGTTGGTACACATGCCAATTTGGAGTACTCTGGCCGCTAGGTGGCCCCGCATCGCGGCATAATTTTGCTAGATAATAATCACTCGGGCGCGCTGCGCGGGCCGTATAAAATACAGCGGTCAAAAAAACCACGCTTTGTGCAAACACCACGTTCTTAGCTCAGCTGGTTGCAGGTGATCCATGACCATTTTTGTCGAGGCGTCGATCACCACTGCCGTCTCAAACAAGAAACGCGACGCGGCATCTGAAACCGTCAACAATTGGATTTTATAGAGATCAGTTTTAAGCAAGCAGGTAAAATCTACTGTCCATACCGCTGTTCCGGGTTCGATAGCCCATGTCTTTTTAACCCGGTCTTTCTCGGCTTGGGTTTTTTCTTCGTGGGTTAATTTTAATTCGGTAAGGGTTTTCAGTGATATTCTGCAGTTCATGCCCGGATGGCCTTTGATGTATTTGAAGAATTGATAGGGTGTCCAATTTGGAAATTTCTTAAACAGCTTGATCAGATCACCTTTTAGCCATACTGGGATCTTGTTGCTGAAGTGATGGGGGCGGCTAGTCTTGTCGTGAAGACCAGTCATGCCACCTTTTTCAAAGGCATCTAGCCAGTTTCGCAGTGTGGTAGGACACTTCCATCGGGTAAATTGTGTTTTTTGAATATTTTACCGACTGTATTCGGCGATAAATCTACGGACTCAAAACGGGCCAAGTGCTCACTTGCGGCTGCAATACCCAGCTCCGGCTTTGTTTTTTTAAGACTTAAAACCTTGTCGATGATCCATTGACTGGTCTTCTTGGGCTGATGATGTGGCCTAGAGCTCCTTGGTTGAAGGACCTCCAGCCCTTGCTCACGATAGTCTTTCAACCATTTAGACAGCAAGCTTACAGCTACTGTAAGATCTCGAGCCACGACATGCGCGCTCTCGCCAGCCAACACACGCTTTACCGCTGTCAGTTTAAATTCTTGGGAATGCTCACGCATTACCCGCCCAGTATTGGGGATTGATTCTTGGGTGGTCATAATTAAGGCGTACCGATGCCATTTCTTTGGCCCCACAAATCGTGGCTTTTTTTGACCGCTGTATTTTATACGACCCGCGCAGCACGCCCGAGTGAGTATTATCTAGCAAAACTATGCCGCGATGCGTGGCAACCAAGCGGCTAGAGTACTCCAAATTGGCATGTGTACCAACTTCCGCGCGGTCAGTGCCACTGAACTTAACGTGTCTACATGTCGGATATGGGCAGAAAAATCGTCAACCAACTTTTTTTGCCAAAAGTGAAAAATGTCTATTGCTGTTACCCGGACCGAAGGGACACCGGGTAAATTTTAAATCGGAGTGTAATCATGGAGCGTTTACGAAAGATCCCACGAAACGTTTGTACTAGACCAAAATCCGAAGCTGTAAAATACGGTTTCGGTCATCCAGTAATTACCCGAGCTGACGTAAACAGCAAAAGGAGTCAGCTGCCCCTTTCGGATATTTAACAATACTTTCAATTTGTTACAAATTTATAGACATGACTCCACAAAATGTCATAAAATAAAGGAATGCTATCTAGAGAGCTTAAAATATCCTTAAATAATAGCTTCTTACTATTTGGCGCTCGGGGCGTTGGTAAGTCAACCCTACTTAAGTCCATATTCGCCGACATTCCAATACAATTTATCGACCTTCTACGACTTGACGTCAGAAATCAGTTACTCGACGCACCCGACAGCCTGGAGACCATGATACCGCGGAACACTGCATGGGTGATCATCGACGAAGTGCAAAAGATTCCTGAATTGTTAGATGTGGTTCATCGACTCATTGAAGATAAGAAGATCAAATTTGGTCTTACAGGCTCAAGTGCCCGTAAGCTTAAGCACGGCGGAGCCAATCTTCTCGCCGGGCGCGCTTTTGTTTATAACCTATTTCCCTTCACCTCATTTGAACTCGGCGACTCTTTTTCCCTTGAGGATGCCTTGATGTGGGGAACTCTACCAAAAATCTTCGCGTTACAAGACGCGAATGACAGAATTCAATTTCTCAAATCTTATGCCAATACTTATATTCAAGAAGAAGTATGGGAAGCTCACCTTATCAAGGATTTAGTACCATATCGCCGCTTTTTGCAGGTCGCAGCCCAAACGAACGGAGCCATTATAAACTATTCCAACATCTCAGAAGACACTCGAGTCGATCCCAAAACTGTTCAGCGTTATTTTCAAATTTTAGAGGAAACATTGCTTGGTTTCTTTTTAGAACCGTTTCATCGATCCCTTCGAAAAAGGCAGCGCGCAAATCCCAAATTCTATTTTTTTGATATAGGCGTTCAGCGTGCGTTAACATTAGATTTCGCGATTGAATTTGGTCGGGGATCTTTGGGGTTTGGAAATCGATTTGAGCATTTTGTAATTTGTGAAATTGCACGACTGAATCAATACCATCAATCTGGCTATGAAATTTCATATATTCGCGAAAATGACGACCTCGAAATTGATGTGGTACTTTCGCATCCAACAGGGAAACTTTGGTTCATTGAGATTAAATCGATCGACTTCGCGCAGGAGTCTCATTGTAAAGCCCTTAAATACTTTGAAGAAAAATTTCACGATGCAAAATGCTTGCTGTGGACTTGTGATAGGATCGCGAAACAATTTGGGAAAATATCCGCGGTGCACTGGCAAGATGGGCTTCGGGAGGTCTTTGGTATTTAGCCGCGATGCGAGGCCGGCGAGATCGTGAGCAAGCCCTCAGCAAAACCAACTGCGCCACTGGAGGCCAACTGCAACGCCTATATCGAGCGGTGGAATAGGACAGCGGGTGAGGAAATTCTTGACCTCCGGATCATTTTCGGCAAATGCGATTTACGTCGCCTTCTCAGTAAGTACGTTGACTATTTAAACTCAACTATGCCCCATCAATCTTTAGGGCAGGATTCGCCGGGTAGGTAACACGGAGTCGTCGGGGTTGAGCGATCAAAAGTTCAGTGGAAGCGGTTGGTCGATGGGTTGATTGTCAGTTATAGCATGGCAGCATGATTATTTGGACATTAAGGTGTGCCGCAGAAGCACAAATGATTTCATGGAGAAATACGGTGCTAGAAGCTAACCAAAAGATGGAGGGAGACAAAGTATTTGTCTGGCCTTCCGAAGTCGTCCTCCAGAGGGGGACTTCATCCGGTGTGGAAGCGGCATGATCTAAATTCTGGCTTTTTGGTGGGACTTCGGGAACCATTGTGCCACGAGCACATCTTAGTTGTGCGTAACTGAGAGGAAGATGAAGGTAGATCCTTCGAAGTCTGCATACAGGTATGGGCTTCAAACTACCTCATGCAGCATTAGCTTAAGAGCTACGGTTGTGAACGATGAGAAAAAATAAGTGAAATCCACGAAGGGGGAAAGTATCAATACCAACATAGGGGGCGGATCATCCCGTATTAGCGTCGATGGGGTTGTAATGATCGCGGAGCGAAGGGGGTGTGGTAGCTTGCGCTTGCTGTTAGTCAACCGAAGGGGAGGAACTGCAGCAAATGCATCGACGTCATGCTGGAAGGCAAGGCGGGTGAGGTTGCCAGGAGCCGTATGAATCGAGAGATTCACGTATGGAGTCTGTGAGAGGCTGGAGGTGAAGCTCCTCCGGTCTACTCGGCGTCGCATTGGTGTTAAGGGAGAAGTTCAAGTGGATGATCCACAAGAGCGAGAGTACCGAAACGATGAACTGGGGCGGATCGATTCGTAGTAGCGTTGATGCTTTTGTAATGGGAGCGGAACGAAGGAATCGGGTTAGGCGGCCCTCAAACTGGTTCAACTGTGAAAACAGGTAGGCGCGTCGGGGATCTCACGTACAGGCGGGTTGGTGGAGAGAATGGCCACTGAGTCCTGCGCCACTCTAAGATTTTAGATGCTGTTCTATCCTGTAGACATTTCGTCTGGGGTATCTGTTACCATGCGTCAGTGGATGACGTGGTGTGTCGTGTAGTATTGGCATAGCCAGCAGGTACATGTTATGGGCATCGTACATTCGTTTCAGATGACCCAGGACAATCTTTTCGTAGTAAGGTTGGCGATCCTCGGCCTCAAGTCCTGCGCGATGTCCAGTTACTGGAGCGTCCGTTATCATTTTCCAGTGAGCGTGCCAGAAGGCAATTCGATCATCCGGGTAGGGCGTCTCATGATCGCTACGCTGCAGCACCTTTGCGGGGGTGGTGTGCTCATGATCAAGACCTATCGATGGTGAGCACGCGCATCTGTCACCCTTGCTCGGTCAGGATATGCAATTCAGCACGAAAGACACCTTGGTCTCTTTTGTTTTTAGCCTATAATGAAGTTAGTTCTTGCAGCCTAATTAAAAGCACGGGACACTTCCACGGAATTCGATGGAATACGGCGGCGGAGTCCCTGATGTACAAAAGATATATGCAACTATCTGAAATTGCTGAGACAAAGAGTTTTTTTCTAATTGGTCCACGCCAGACTGGGAAAAGCACCCTCCTGCGAACCACATTTCCTGACGCAAAATATATCGATTTGCTTGAAGCCGACACATTTCGTCAACTCAACGCTTTTCCAGAATCCCTCCGGGAAATGATCCGCTCCGATCAAAAAATGGTGATCATTGACGAGATTTAAAAAATCCCCTCACTACTCAATGAAGTCCAGAGACTGATTGATCGCGATAAATCAATTCGTTTTGCTCTGACTGGAAGCAGCGCTCGAAAGCTGAAACGCGGGAATGCAAATCTCCTGGGCGGACGCGCTCTATATTGTCATCTTCACCCATTGGTTTCATCAGAGTGCGAAGAGTCAAACATTCTGACAAGAATGAATCGCGGAAGCCTCCCAAGTATGGTTAACAACGCGCATTATCAGAGAGATTTGGGCGCCTACGTTGGTGTCTATCTGCGTGAGGAGATTCAAGCGGAAGGTTTGACCAGATCCATCGGGAATTTTGGGAGAGTACTGGAGATGGCAGCCCAATATAATGGTCAACAAGTCAATTTCACGCAAATAGGTAGCGACGCACAAGTGCCACCTCGCACAGTCCGTGATTATTTCCAGCTTTTTGAAGACACCTTGATTGGCGCTATACTTCCGACTTTTTTGGAAACAAAGACAAGGAAAGCGGTTTCAACGCCAAAATTTTATTTGTTTGATGTTGGCGTAGCGCGCGCTTTACGCCGCGAGGGAGAAATTGTTAGCGGTTCAAGAGGGTTTGGGGATGCCCTGGAACATTTGGTTTTTTTGGAAATACGAGCATATCTTGATTATACTTTTTCGCGATGTCGACTAAGTTACTGGCGCAGCCAATCTAAGTTTGAAGTCGATTTCGTGATAGATAATAAAATTGCTATAGGGGTCAAAGGTTCCACCCGGGTATCGACTGCGGACTTGAAGGGAATCAAAGCTCTCGCGGAAGAAGTGCCGCTCAAAAGGAAAATTGTTGTTTGTTCGGAATTAGCCCCCAGATTTGTTGATGGGATTGAAATCATGCACTTTGATAAGTTCTTCACATCACTATGGCGGCATGAAATTATTTCTCCAAATTAAGGCGCTAGGTAAAACAAAAGCAAAATCATTGCCTAAAGAACATCTTGTCTGCACAATTTCCCAGTCCAGATGTCATTCTGCCCGGACATATGCTCGGAGTGCTCACTGGGCTTCTGGTGAGTTGGAT
Organism: Oligoflexales bacterium; assembly: GCA_044360315.1. Classification (GTDB taxonomy): domain Bacteria; phylum Bdellovibrionota_B; class Oligoflexia; order Oligoflexales; family RGVZ01; genus CAMDKS01. The sequence continues at coordinate 17,399 of JBIKKO010000012.1, read as the reverse complement.
GATGGTGACGGCGCAAGGATCAGTGAGTGAATTCTAAAGACATTCTTACTAAACACTGACCCCATAGACGGGGCTTCACGGGGATAGGGCCGTGACAAGTGTCCAGCGCCGGGACGAGTCCTGTTTTATCGCTGGCGGACATGGCCGTAGGGGCCCCATTCTGGCGTTGAGTTCGAAAAATGGCTTTAGAGACCGCATTGGCTCGGAAGCTCTCCTCTCAAGGTCATGGCGCGATCATCTGCCACGTCCAAATTCAGATAGAGCCTCTGATCGGCTGCGATCCCGATCCGTTTACGCTTTTCAAGACGCATGTTCGGATTTATGCTATCAGCGCACAAATAATTTGTTTTGATCGAGGTTAGAATACCCATCGTGATGAGATCTATCCCGAAGCGATTTCGCTTAAACAAAATGTTTTGGTTCTTTGTGGTTGGCATGGCGCTCGCTGCTATTTTTATTTTTTCGCCTACGCCATGGCGTGGAAAGTCTCAAGCGGCCAGCGCTTTTTACTTTTGGCGAACGACGTGGACTGGTCATCCAGAGTTAATAAAAACTCTGCAAGAGACAAACACTCAAAAGCTCTATGTCCGCTATTTTGATGTCGCTCTTGATGAATCTAGGGCGGCGGTTCCGGTGGCGCCAATTTCCTTCGGCGCCGCGTTGCCCGTCGGCATGGAAGTCATACCTGTCGTCTACTTAAAAAACGAAGTTTTTTCAGATATATCAAAGACGAGTAGCAACACTCTCGCTGAGTCGGTCTGGCGTAAGATCAAACTAATGTCGGCTGCGCAGAGTGTGATCTTTAAAGAGGTTCAGATTGATTGCGACTGGACGCTCACCACGCGAGACCGTTTTTTTGAGTTTATGGCTCGAATCAATTCCCTTGCCCATGAATACAGGTCCAAACTTTCGGCGACGATACGCCTACACCAGATAAAGTATCATCGCACCACCGGCATTCCCCCAGTGGATCGCGGGATGGTGATGTTTTACAATATGGGAAAGATCGCAGATTCCACCAAGCGCTCGTCGATCTTCAATGAAGAAGATGCGTTAAAATACGTGGCCTCCATCAAAACCTATCCACTCGCACTGGATGTCGCATTGCCGATCTTCACCTGGGCTGTGCACGTCCGTGGCGGTCACGTCGTCGCGCTGCTTCAGGATATTGAGTTGGACGAGGTGGCAAGTAATCCTGATTTTACAAAGTCAAAGGAGGGTTTGTTCACCGCAAGTCGAGACCATTTTTTTAGTGGCATTTATTTTCGGTCGGGAGAGCAAATCCAGTTTGACGCGATGTCGAAAGAGCAAACAGAGCAAGCTGCTAAGCTTGTCGCGAGCTATGCACCACGAGAGAATGGATTTAAAACAGTCGCTTTTTTTGACTTAAACGAAAGGAATATAAAAAACTATGGATGGTCGCATTTTGAAAAAATTCTTCGGCGTTTTTAAGTGGAGTTTTTGCTTGGTGCCACTGACGCTGGCAAGCTTGTCTAGCAGGAGTTACGGCTGCGCAGTTGGTGGGCCGGATTGCGAAGAAACCTGTCATTCGATTTTTATGCCCGAGATCACTGGCCGAGAGACAGATGCGCCGTTTTACGTGAGTGTGCGACCATTTTATGGAATTGGATACAAACCAACTCCAAACTTTGACACTGACAATGTTGCCGAGTGGTCGAAAGCTTTTAGAGGGAGCCTTTCAAACGATGAGATTCAACACGTCGTATACAAGATGAAGATTGAGCAAATTGACGCGTTGATTTTTGCGCTCAAAGGACAGACTTCCGCACTTGACGCTAGCGCTAAAAACATCTTCAAAAAATTGAATCAAGGTGAATACAAAAAGTTTGCGACAAAATCTTTGTACTATTTGGGTTTTGCAAAACGAGTCGAGCCATTAACCACTGGCGCTAGCGATGCTTGGGCGGACAATCCCGAGAAAACAACCGCTCAAACGGCTCCGTTTGCCAAATTGATTGAAGGGGGCGAGGTTGCTGCAAATTCAGTGGAAGATCCTTTTCTTGAAGCGCGCTACCGGTTTCAAATTTTAAGACTTTATTTTTATAACAAACAAAATCGAGACGTCGTCGCGTATTTCGACCAGCATGCCCCTGTTTTCGATCGGGCTGGTAATAGCATCAAGTTTCGTTCCTTGGATTTGGTGATTGGAGCCCTCTCTCGGCTCAAAGAAGTGGGGCGTGCCAATTATTTGAGTTCGGTGCTTTTTACGAGTTATAAGCCTTTAAAGCTAAGTGCGTATCTCGCGTTTAGTCCGCGTGATGAGAAGGATTGGCAAGAAACCATCGCCATGACTAAAAACACGGGGGAGCGAGAGGTCGTATATCATTTGTTTGGCTTGCATGGTCATGAGATCGATGCCATCGAAAAAATTTTCCAAATAAACCCAAAGTCACCTTATTTAAACCTTCTTTTAGTGCGAGCTGTCAATAAAGCTGAAAGGGAAATCGTCATTGATCCTAAGAAACCACTGCCAGGAAGAGATCTTGCGATCATTAAAAACATCGCCGACGGTGGCCAAACCGAGAAACCTTTTTTGTGGGATTTGAGTCTTGCGCACCTTTATGCATTGAATCGCGACACAGATGCATCCGCAAAATATCTTGATCGCACTCGTGCGACAGCACCGAAGGTAAAGCTAGTTGCTGATCAGATCAGAATGACAACGTTTTTTAATCGCATCAATAATCTTTCGACACCAAATGGCAAGGATCTCGATTACTTTACCAAAGAGTTAACTTGGTTGATGAAACAAGAGGAAAATGAACGTGCGATAAATTTGTTTGATCGGGCGATGGGTCGGCTGAGCACACATTATATGAAAAAGGGACAATACGTATGGGCTCTTATGCTAAACGATCGTCACGATGATGAAGTCTATCAAGACGATGCAAAAGTCTATCAAGACAATGCAAAAGTCTATCAAGACAATGCAAAAGTCTATCAAGACAATGCAAAAGTGGATCGCATCATCGCCCTCATCCAAGCACCAAAAAAATCAAGTTTTGAAACTTTTATGGTGAAGCATTACCAGACGACCGTGTCTGAGTTGATCGAAATCAAGGGCATCAATCTTCTCTATGCGGGGTCTTATCAAGCAGCGGCTAAAATGTTTGCAACGGTGCCACAACCAAATGTCACTTTAAAGATCCTTGCAGACCCATTCCTAGCCCGCAATGTTGATTGCCACGACTGCGATATTGAAAAAGGCACATCGTTTAATAAATTAACGTTTGCTGCTCAGATGGCTGAGCTCGAAGTAAAAACGAAGGCGACCGGAGAAGATGCCGCGAGGTCCAATTTCGAGTTTGCAACGGGACTATACAATATGAGCTATTTTGGGAATGGCCGTAGTATTTATAATACGCGTCTGAAGCATTTCGAAGATGCCCTAGATCGCAATCGCAATATGTCGCGTCCAAAAGAGCACTACCTTAGGGCAGCAAATCTTTCTCAGGACTCTGAGTTTAAGGCGCGTGCGATTTTTATGGCCGCAAAATGTGAACTAAATCGCCACAACGACGAGACCGTTTTTAATCGTAAGCGTGGTTGGTATGACAAAGAGGGCGGCTATTTTGCCGGAAAAAACTTTCAGTCGCTCAAGGCATCGTTTAAGGAAACGAAGTTTTTTCAAGAGGTGATTCAGGAGTGTGGATACTTTAAAACTTTTGTCTCACGTCCGTAATCGCGCGGGGGTTTGACGGGTGATCTATAAAGTTTACTGGATTTTTTTCTGGTTTCAACGCCATAGGGAAATCTGTATGACATCTTTAATGTCTGCGTGGTATTTTATCCAAATGTCATTGCTGGGAATTTTGTTTTAGATTATCTCAACTTATACGCGACCTGGTATTTGTGATTTAAAGAAAAATCTAATTTAATGGCGGGTCATATCGAGTGGAGAGCGTGCGATGAGAAATTTTCATGATGTAATCCTGGTAGTATTGGCTTCGCTCTGTTCGTACCTTGCGCACGCTAAGGATTATCCTCGAGAGTGGTGGATAGACATTCCGCGCCATGAAGCGGCCGCATGGGAAATTCTTCCACAGGATGCAAAGCCCGGTGAAGTGATTTTATCAAAGCGGACTGAACTTGGGATATTATCTAAGCCTTTAGAAGGATGAGAGACTAGAAGAGTTTATTTTGCAGCGTAGCCTTTAACACCTTCGGTTTGGTTCTTGGTGCTTCTTGCGTCTATCAGACCAGTAGTGGCCATGAACCTGCAGTACTATAAGGCTAAAGAATCTATAAAGTTTTGTTCAACTATCCAGAGATACTGGATAAATTTAAAACCTTTAAATGCTTTTTCCAGTAATCCGATCCTTCCTCTTAAGGAGGACGGATGAGTGGTTGGCCAGTTATAGTAAGGTTTTTTATCACTATGGTCGTCATGATATGTAGCACGTGTAATTCTGCCACTGTTGATCAGGCAAGTCGTCTAAAGATTGATAAAGGGGCGAGCATAACGCAGCAGAATCGAAATCGTGCCCCGGCAATTCTTTTCCTTCGGATCGGGATAAATGGAGTTTGTACGGGAACGGCCGTGTCGCATAATACTGTTATGTACGCGGCTCATTGCTCAGATGGGATGACTGGAAGAAATGGCATCGTAAATCAGAGAGTTTGTATCCTCGATGACTATGCCGTTCCGGATTCCACAGTTGCTGGATTGTGCGCGCAGAAGGTTTATATTCATCCTAGCTATAGGGGTGGAGCCGATTGGGGCGCCGATCTCGCGGTGGCCCTATTCCCAGATCACACCTTCAAGCATTACATAGCGATCCAGCCTGACCCTCCGAGCAGGGGCATGGACGTGGTGATGGTGGGATTTTCAACCAAAAATCTAGAGCGCATGGGCGTTGGATCAAAACGCTGGGGATACAATACGATTCAAGGTTTTTATCAAGACACGGCGATCGTCACAAATTTCATAGGATCTGTACAAGGTGTAGCGCTTTCCCCAGGTGATTCCGGCGGACCAATGTTGAGTGATTGTAGACTCATTGGCGTGGCCTCACGAGGATCTTATGTATCGCCAAAGATATCTCTTCATACCAATTTGAGTACTCAGCGAAACCTGTTGTGGCTACAAACGTTACAGCGTGAAGAGCAAGCTAATTTTTGTGGTCTCACTGCGGTTAATCAAACCCAATGCTTGGACTCACAGATGGCATCCCCAGATTACTCCATGGGTAGTGGCCGCCAGGTTCAGGAACTTCCCTGCTCATCTGAAGGAGGCGGTGGTGGATCCTTTGCATCTACAGGACCCTTCCTTGCGCTCGGCGAATCCAATGGTGATGTCACTCAAGTCTTTGTTGCTGCACAGTATCAAGACGGTTTAAGTGCCAAAGTATGTCAGGGATCGCAGGCGTGTGTTGATTCAAATAGTTTGGGCATCGCCTCACGACAAGGTGACATGGTGTTTTTTGATCAGTTAGAGCTGCGGGTTACAGCTGGAATGATGCTTCGCATTGAGATTTATTCAAACTCAGGTCAGCCACTGGGGCATAAGGTGGTGAGACTTAACAACCACTGATCAAGTATCCAAGTCTTCGTAGCGTCTATTGTAGCTTAGATGCCTAAATAATGAGTCAAATTACGTAGTAGGGATCGGATTCCAATCGGTACCGCATTTGGTCTTCACATTCATTATTTGCAATTATCAAGTTTAAGATCCCAATATTATAAACAAAAAACGAACAATTGAAGAAAAAAGCAGCTAGATCCGATACCTCCAATGTTGGAACACGAATATTAGAGGATTAGAGCTATGTATCAGATGAAAACCCATATCGTAGTCTGTGGCCTCGCAATCATCGCCTGGTTGACCCAGTCTTGTTCTCCACAAAGCAAAGTTAGCCGACTCAAAATAGATAATGGATTATTCATTACAGCCCAGAGTAAAAATCGGGTGCCAGCGGTATATTTTATCGAGAATCGACGTGGTGATCAGGTGGGCGCGTGCACGGCAACCGCTGTCTCTCATAATACGTTGGTCTATGCTGCCCATTGTTCCGAAGACGTTCCTGCTAAAAATGGGTTGGTTCGTCAGTCGATTTGTATTGGCCCAAATCGTGCAAATCCTGACTCCACAGCCCGCGGTAAGTGTGCAGAACGAGTATTCATACATCCTAGTTATCAAGTTCGCGTTGACCAAGATCCTGTTGATTTTGGTGTTGATTTTGCCGTGGCACTGTTTGCTGATAATACTTTTGAAAACTATTTTGCGGTGCAGCAAGAAGCTCCAACTCGTGGAACCGATGTTATCATGGTAGGCTTCTCGACAGAAAACGGTGGCGGAAGAGAGCAAGGCTCAAAACGCTGGGGTTATAATGACGTGGATGGGATAGATCGCCAGGGGGCGATAGTGAGCGTTTCCCGAGGATCTGCTCAACGCGTGGGTGTCTCTCCGGGTGATTCAGGAGGCCCCTTGTTTAGTGACTGCAAGGTGGTTGGTGTTGCGTCTCGAGAGGGTGGGCCAAGTAACATGTATGCTTTGCACACTAATCTTACCGCTAAAAGAAATGTAGTATGGATGGAAACGCTGCAGCGTGAAGAAGGTGCATATTTTTGCGGATTACCTGGGGTCGATAATAGTCGCTGTCTTTCATCTCAGTTGGGTGGTTGGGACTTGACGATTACTGATAAACGTCAACAACAAGAGTTTCCTTGTGCGCCTTCGAGTGAGGGATCGTCTGGGCTTGACGGTCTGTTCGTCAGTATCGAAGAAACTGGCGCTGGGGGTTTAACGCCAGTAAGAGTTGCCACCAAAAATGAACCAGGCTTAAGTGTTAAGGTTTGTGAGGGATCTGAGGCCTGTAGCGGTGGTCAGCCGTTGAGGATTGAGGGTGCAAGGAACGAGACCGCATTCTTCGAACCTCAAGGATTTCGACTGATAGATAGCATGAAGTTAAGAGTAGAGCTTTACTCAGCTTCAGGTCAGCTTTTGAAGCATCAGGTCGTGGCAGTCCGAAAAAAGTAATGAGCAAAATAGTGTCGACTATTTTGCTAGATCGCTGTGATAACTCTATTCGTGATGCTATGTAGCAAAACAGCAATTCTTTCTTGCTCCTCAGAGAACGGGACAAAGTCGAGTGACTTGTTGATTGATGATGGAGTTGTAATCGGTCCCAATCATGGTAATCGCGTTCAGCCGGTCTATTCAATTGGCAATTGCACAGGCACAGCCGTATCGCATAATTCCTTACTATATGCAGCTCATTGCACTCCAGACATTATTGAGAAAAATGGTCGAATCGGAAAGCGTGTGTGTATTCATCGAGATGTTGCAAATCCAGACATGGACATTACCGGGACCTGTGCGGAAGCGGTTTACAATCATCCTGATTAGGCTCAGCTTCGAGACAATGCAGCTGATCTAGCTTTGGCCGTGTTCCCGGACAATACGTTCTCTCACTATTTTTCGATTACAGAGCGTGGACCAAGGACTGGGATGGAAGTCGTGATGGTGGGGTTTGCGCCGTTATCCGCCGGGCAAACTAAACTAGATACCAAACGCTGGGGCTATAACAGTATTGCAGGTGTTGATAGGGAATCATCGATTGTTAGTGTGTATGGTAAATCGGCTCATGCTGTAGCCGTGTCTCCTGGAGATTCTGGCGGTCCGATGTTTAGTGATTGCAAGGTGATCGGTGTTGCGTCTCGTATGGTAGTATTCGAGTCTGAGTCTGACTCATCAAGTAGGAAGATCTCTTTACACACGAATATCACGACGCAACAAAATTTGTCTTGGCTTCGGACATTGCAGCGAGAGGAAGGGGCGCACATTTGTGGATTGAGTGGTGTTGATAACAGCTTATGCCGTTCCTCCCGACTTCTATCTAAACAGGAAACGCTCGCTCAAGGGCGGCAAGTCGAGGAAATTCCGTGCGCTGTTAAGATTTGAGATTCGCTTCTTTTTTCCTTAGATACCTCAGTTCAACCGGCTAGGAGGTCGAAGCCACCTTGGATCGCGGCGGAGTGGACACTATAAAAGCATCTGCTGCCAGGACCGTTAGACTCTGTTTAAGTCAATCATTTCATGCAGATGTTTCATTATACCACCAGATTTAGGATCCAGGATTTCCTTGAATCTGGTGCTCGCCTAGGAGAATCAATTTAGCCCATATTTGCCCACACTTTGTGGGCAAATTGCCTTGACGTCTGACGGCGCCGTTGGTAAACGAAGCACGACGAGATGGACCACATCGGCACATCGTCGATGCGATAACAAGGCTTAACGACATGACGACAAAACGTGCAAAATTAGACATCCGAGCTATTCTTATCAGGGAGCTTGACGAGCGCTGCCGCAAGAACCCTCGATACTCGATTCGAGCTTTTGCGAAATTTCTAGATGTCGACTACTCCACTTTGTCCAAAATGATAAACGGTAGGCGGCCAGTGGGTGAAAGACTTACGCGTAGGCTTGCTTTAAGACTTGGGTATGGAACAACCCAAGCTCTCGATGTCAATTTGAATTCCGCTTTGAAGACTGCCGAGTATCGGCCTATACCCGCGGAGGATCTACGCCTAATACCAGAGTGGTATCACTTTGCGATTCTTGAGTTGATTAAGATCCAAGGTGTCAAGCACACACCAGGTCATTTTGCTCGACGGCTGGGTATAAATCAGTGGCAAGTACGGGCCGCTATCGATCAGTTAGTTGGCGCGGGTATGTTGAAGTTCGATGCTGACGCTGGATGGATCGATACATCATCTGGTTTTACTTCATCTATCGGGGTTCCTGCAGCCGACGTGGCACGAAATCTTCAGATTCAGCTCGTAAAAAAATCCCTAGATGCATTGGAGCATATTCATATAGAGCGTCGTGATCATACTTCTTTAACCGTAGCATTAAGTCGATCACGTTTGAATGAGGCTAAGGAGCTTATCAAAACGTTTCGACGACAGATGGACGCACTGCTATCAAAAGACACCGACTATCAAGATGTCTACGTCTTAAATATTGGATTTTTTCCAGTGACGAAATCCACATAAGAAACGGTTTTAAGGTTCATCAAGAATTTTAACAATATAAAAGGAACAGTAAACATGTGTATCGTAAAAACAAAAATCAAGAGTGTCCTAGTATCAGCCTTTTTTGTGTCGCAGTCTCTAGTATCAGTAGCCCATGCAGCCGTTGCTGGGCATGAAAGTGGGGGGCGACTAGCTCCAATGGCCGTAGAGGTGTCATTTAGCGCCTTGGATGGCGGCATTGACGATATAAGACACGCTCAGTTTTTCGAGTTGACGTTCAATGATATTCGTAGAGAAAAGATTCGCATTTTTGAACTACAGAGTGTTGGTCGCGAAGGAGATAGACGGTATTGCCTGGAGTTCTTTGACTTCAGCGAAGCATTTGAGTTCCGAACGAAGATAGAAGACTTGATTGAAGGTCAGAATCCACAGTTAACGCTGGTAAAACCATTGCTGTCATGTCGTCCAGTAAAGGTAGATCCACGTATTTAAACGATCATGGTTTTCCTCATTTGATTTACAAAATCGGGCCGTTCAGTCACTTGTTTCTACTGTGACTGAGCGGCCTTTGATATTCTCCATAACGTCTTGAGGTCAGTCAGACGCAGCGCATATTTTTTTAAAAAGTCTGCATTTTCAATTTAATTTGAATTCCAACATGTACTTATTGTTGGAAATGCTTGCAGACCGTGAATATCATCGTTTGAACTTCAACGAACCAGTGGAGATTTTATATATGCCTCCAAAAAATTATCGGTAGAAATCGAGACGATTGCATCGAAGGAAAGGCTGCCCCTTTTTTTGCCGGCTGCCGCGTCTTCACAGTTGAAATTCGAGGCGTCGGTGGTTTTGTAAAAGTTTAGGCTCAAGACGCTCAGTTAAAAGCTAACGGACGGTATTTTCTCAAGACCTTTGTTAACGAAACACCCGTTGCAAACAAGCGCTGGGCGGCGTAGAGTTTGGTTTTGTGTCTCAAATGATCTACTCAACCCAGTCGGGCAAGTTTGGGCATCGCATAATGTTTAATGATTTATTCATGCTCGGTTCGATAAGATCGATTGGGTGATACTTTCTTTGGTGACCTCGAAGTGGTTTGCGAGGTTTGACACGGGGGCTTTGTGTTGTGATAGCTACGGATCAATCAAGGTTTGATGTTAAAAAACTCGGCTTTTATTTGGCAGTGTTTGCTTTTTCAAATTTTTTTTCTGATTGGGCTTCGGCCGTGAGCCTTCGCGATGCTTGCGTCGAGGCTTTAAGTCATTCCCGACTATTGAAGGCTTCCGAGGAATCGCTGAAGAGCGTTCGTTTCCGGTATAAAGCACTAAAAGCTGAGCGGTGGCCGTCTCTTTATCTGACGTCTCAAGCGCGTTATAGTTCGTCTCATAAAGCACTCAATTCTTCGCCAACTAACGCTGGTTGGACAAATGGAGCAGGATTAGAGTTGGCGTGGACGATTTGGGATGGTTGCGCAGCAGGCTGTCGATGACGGTATGATCGCAGAGCAGGTGCTGCTCGTTCGTTTACATATGAAGGCAGGGAGTATTCGTGGTGCAATTGTGCAGTAATAAAATAGGGTTGGTTTATGCCTTCGTATCGGTGATCGTTGGCTGTGATTGGAAGCTTGGAAAACAGCAAAATCTTGCTAGGGAGACAGCTGTTGTTTTGGGAGATATCACCCAGGAAGTGAAGGTACCCGGTGTTTTAACGCCTAAAAGTAGATTAGTCGTCTATCCGACCTTCGACGGCTACATCCGTAAAATCTTTGTTAACATTGGGCAACAGGTTAAGGCCGGGGATCCCTTGGTCCAGGTTTCCTCATCACCAAGTCCCACTGACGTAGCTTATCCACAACGGGCCCAGTTTTTAGGTCGAGTTGTTGATATCATGCGTCGCGAAGGCGAATGGGTAGAAAAATTGAAGGATCATCCTATTATGATTGTCGACGATACGAGTGTGTTCACTGTTGAGTGCGCAGTCCCAGAGCTCGACATTTCAAAGTATAAAGTCGGGCTGAATGCGGTCGTTAGCCCATTGGCGACACCTGGTCGCCAGTATGACGGAAGGGTCCTATTTGTTTCTGAGGCTGCAAAGGTAAAAGACGCTAACTACTGGGGCCAGTCGGCTGTTGAGTTTACGGTTAAAGTAGAAGTTCTAAACCCAAATGATTTACTGAAGTCGGGGATGACAGCAACGGTGCAGATTATTTTTGATGCTGTAAAGGGTGTGCCATCTTTGCCTCATGACTATGTTGATCTGAAGGATGGGAAAGCGTCAGTATTGACAGCTGATGGCAGTCGAAAAGAGGTCATGCTTGGGATTAGTGATGATCGCTTGATTCAGATTAAGTCCGGGCTTGCTGTGGGCGAGAAGGTGCGCCAAATTGATTTCTATACTGAAAAGATGTGACCCGACATGATTAGGCTAAGCAACATTGGTTTTTCCTATGGCCAATCGCAGGAATTGGTGTTGCAAGATATTAATCTTATCATTGACGACGGTGAGATGGTCGCCATTACAGGTCCCAGTGGATCTGGTAAGAGCACTCTATTCTATATTCTCGGTGGTCTTTTAAGCCCGTCCCAAGGGACTTTGGAGATCAAAGGGATTGATGTCTATCGTCTTGATCCCGAAAGGCGTGCAGCGTTTCGCAATCAAGTCATTGGTTTTATTTTTCAGCAATTTCATCTTCTTCCAAAGACGTCAGTTCTTGACAATATTTTACTACCAGCAGTCTACGCCAAACTGCGGCCAGGTCGGTTTGTCGAATTGGCTAAAAGTCTGGCTGGAAGGCTTGGATTATCTGAGCGTCTAGCCCATCGTCCGGATCAATTGTCTGGCGGTCAGCAGCAAAGGGTGGCTGTGGCTAGGGCCTTATTGTTTGATCCAAATGTGGTGTTGTGCGATGAGCCTACGGGAAATTTGGATTCAAAAAATGCGAAAGAAGTGCTCAAAATTTTAAATGAGTTAAATAGCCTGGGTAAGACAGTTATCGTTATAACTCACGATCCCGTGGTGGCTTCTGGTTGCAGTCGGCAGATTGAGATTCAAGACGGGCGCGTTGTAAGTGATTCCAAGTCACAGTCGCCAACGGTTTCTGATTCAAGGGGCGTCGATTTAGACTTGGGTCGTTCTTTCCGATGGTTTCTCAATCAGTCGGTTTTACCCGGTATTCAAAATATCAGTAGAAATAAGTTTAAAAGCTTCTTAACTATGATTGGTGTATCGGTGGGTACGGCTGCCTTGGTGGCCGTGATGACGCTTGGTGATTTTGCTAAACGAAGAATTCTTGAGGGCTATGAGTCACTCGGTGTCAATCGGATAGATGGTTCGGTCTATCGGAGTTGGAGTGCTGCAGGCCGATCGGCATCAAGCGTATTTCGTGGTCTGACTGTGGAAGGGGACCTTGACCCTTTGCAGTCAGTGTTTCCGCAGATTCGTTATGTTACTCCGATCACTCGGTTTCACGTGGAGCAGGTAATCTACGGCGGGCGAAGAATAACAATTGATAATAATAGTAGGGTCCTCGGTGTTAACGAGAAGTATTTTGCGATGTCTTCATTTTCCGTGGGTGAGGGGCGGGGCTTGTCTGCCATGGATATCAGAGATCAAAAGTCGCATTGCGTTCTTGGAGCACGGTTAGTAGAGAGTATTCTGTCGAAACGGATTCAGACGATTGTAGGGGAGACAATCGGCTTGATGAGTGGAAGAAAGATGGTGATGTGTCGGGTGATCGGTGTTCTGGCGTCGATTAGGAGTAATCAAGAGAGGAATAGACCAGATCAAAATATTTATGCGCCGTACGGTTTCGTACAAAATTTGAGTTGGGACAATAAAATTTCTAGTTTTGCGGTGACGACTCGGGAGGTTCAAGACGTTGAGCCGCTGACGTTGGCGTTAAAAAATTATTTTAAACATAAGTACGGTGAGGGTGTTGAAGTCTGGATTGATAACGATGCAAAGCTTCTAGCGCAAATGAATCGATTCCTGGCCTTATTCACTGCATTACTCACAGCGGTCGCGGTCATTTCACTCGTGGTTGGCGGAGTGGGTATTTATAACATGATGGCTGTTTCGGTATCGGAAAGGTTGCGAGAAATTGGATTGCGTAAGGCTATTGGTGCAGGGGATAGAGTGATCCGCATGATGGTCTTGTTTGAATCGAGCATACTATGTGGAGTGGCAGGGGTGTTCGGCGTAGCCCTTGGGTTGGGCGGGTGTGCTGCAATTATCTACATCGTTAGCCAAATGATGCCGAAAGTTAAGTTTGAATGGTTGATACACCCGTGGAGTATTGTGATCTCGATGTGTTTGTGTGTTTTAACGGGGGTCTTAAGTGGTTTGATACCTGCGCGTCGGGCGCAACGGATGCAAATCATTGAAGCGATGAGGGTGGAGTAACATCCTGAAATGGTGCTGCCTACTGCTCTTCGTCCCGTGACGCCACATTCAAGGCGCTACTGTGTGTAAGCGGTATCTATTGCCTAAATGCTGTGAGTGTCATTTTCTAGCTGGTGGGGACGGAGAGACTTGAACTCTCACGCCTTCCGGCACTGGCTTCTAAGACCAGCGTGTCTACCAATTTCACCACGTCCCCGCTAGAAACCGAGGGACGAAAGGTATCACATGGCTTGCGGGCGTCCGTCAACCAGTTTTTACGGAAATGCGGACCTCAATCGTCCCTAAGCGTACGGTATCATTGGGTTTTACTGGGTGCATGCCGCGAATTTTTGCGCCGTTGAGATAGGTGCCATTGGTCGATCCTTGATCCTCAATGAAAACCTCACCGTGATCGTTAAGCTTTATCAGAACGTGTTTGCGGCTTATTTCTACATCTCCCTCGAAGCGTCCAAAGTTTGAGGCTCGGCCCAGGTAGACTTGTTTTTGGGGTAGTTCGATCGTTTCGCCGGCGCCGTCGGAGTAGCTGATGTCGAGTCTTAATGAATAACTTTGTTTTTTGCGGACTTCGTCTTCGATCAATGTGTCGACAAGACTTCCTTTTCCGGGATCAGGATTTTGATTGGTTTTGAAGATAGTGTTGATATGCCTTACTTTGGCATCGTCCTCTAATTTAAAGTGGAACGTGGTCTTGCCAATTGAGATCTCATCGCCGTGATTCAAGCGGGCTTTCACGATGCGGTTCTTGTTAACGAACGTACCGTTGGTGCTATTCATGTCGAAGATGTGATAGACGCCATTGATATTTTGAATTTGACAGTGGCTCGAAGAAACTTCATGGTCAGCAACGAGAACGTCGCCTTTTTCGCGACCAAGAATTGTGGCGTCGCGTCGAAGCTTGATGGCGTCGGTCGACGTCCCAGAAACCGCGTATAGCACGGCTCTGATCTCGCCTTTTCGATGTGGTACGTCTGCTGCCATAGTCCGCTATGATTAAAAAAAGTCGCTTCTTAGCCCCTGCTAAGTGGCATAGGGGTATCGGCACCTTTACTTATAAACTGAATCCATATGGTAAATGCTTGCGTAGTGCCCCCAATCTAACTCATAGTGGAGGCAGGAGAAATTGAGGAGTGTTGGAATGTCTTCAGCAGAAAATTCTTTAGTTGTCGATTTTAGGGGACTTATTCTTGGGTTTTCGGGTGCTGCACTTCACTATATGGGTGAATCGCCTGCAGCTGGGGAAAAACCCGTTTTGAATATGTCGTTAGCTCATCAGAATATTGAGATTTTGGCCCTTTTGGCGGAGAAGACAAAGGGTAATTTAGCAGACGAGGAGGAGCGACTGCTGCAGCAGCTTCTGCTTGATTTGCGCATGCGTTTCATTGAGAAAAACAGAGGCTCAAAATAATTCCCCATAGGTTTCAGGGGGCTAGCGCTTAACAAACCGATTGGCGCTCATTAGCACTCCTCGTTCGCCGATAATCCTGGCAGGGCCCCGATGGGGAGGCCTGATCGGGGACTTCGGATGGACCTCAGCAAATATAATTTTCTTTGTCAGAAGGCGTTTCACCAAGGCTTGCAGTTAGCGAAAAGCTACGGGCATCAATCTTTGGAAGTTGAACATGTGGCCTTTGCTTTGCTGCGCGAAAAGCCAGATCTTGCGCCTGCGGAGTCGAGTGATCATCTACTGTCGGCATTGCAGAGTCATCTTCGACGCCAATCTAAAGTGTTTGGTACGGACCGGGTCGGGTTTGGCCTGAGGCTCGATGCGTCTCTTGATGATGTAGAGGCGGCCTGTGATGGGCGGTTAGTCGATGAACCTTCCTTGTGGTCTGCGCTTGTAAGACAATCGACAACTCTAAAGACTGCCATTGAACGGTACGGTGGGGCTTCTAAAGCGCAACCGCCATCGCAAGACGCTGAGGCCCGCGTACCGAGTAGCGATGGACGTCCACAGGGTGTTTCGGCTCCCGCAAAAAGTAAAGACATCCGCCAAGATGAAACAAAACCCAAAGCTGTAGATGATGTGTTGACAAAATACACTGTGGATTTATCAGCTAAAGCCGAACGAGGTGAGCTTGATCCCGTCATTGGCAGAGATCTAGAGGTGCGCCGGGTTCTTGAGATTCTTGGCCGTAAGAAAAAGAATAACCCTGTTTTGATTGGTGATCCCGGTGTTGGGAAAACAGCCCTGGCCGAAGCTCTGGCCTTGCGTATTGCTGCATCCCAAGTACCAGAAACCATGAAAGGCAAGAGGATCTTGTCGTTGGACCTTGGTTTGTTGTTGGCCGGAGCAAAGTTTCGCGGTGAGTTTGAAGATCGCATGAAACATCTGTTGAAGGCCCTCGATAAGCACAAAGGTCAGATTATTTTATTTATTGATGAAATCCATATGATTGTTGGTGCTGGAAATGCCGAAGGAGGTGCTGATGCAGCAAATCTCCTAAAGCCTGCTTTGGCTCGTGGGGAGTTGCACTGCGTCGGCGCAACGACTCTTGACGAATACCGCAAGCATATCGAGAAAGACCCAGCCTTAGAGCGCCGATTTCAGCCCGTGTTGATTGAACAACCCAGTCGTGATGCAACCATCGCGATACTTCGCGGAATAAAGTCAAAGTACGAGATTCATCATGGCGTTCAGGTTGATGACGAGGCCGTATTGGCGGCGGTTGATCTTTCTATTCGCTATTTGACGGCGAGGACGCTGCCCGACAAGGCTATTGATTTACTTGATGAGGCATGTAGCCGCTTGAAGCTTGAAATAGCAAGTATGCCGGCTGCGCTTGATGATCTGCGAGCAGCTATCGAAGCCTTGGAAATCGAGCGCAAGGCCATCAACCCCGGGGCACGAGGAAAGGCCGCAATTGCATTAATAGATACTAAGCTTGGTAAAGCCAGAGCGGAATTTGATGGTATGAATACAATCTGGCGCAAGCACCATGATCTTCTTGATCAGCACACGGCATGTGAGGCAAAGCGACAAGAGCTTTTACAGTTGTTTGAACAGTCAAAGACCAATGGTGAATATGACTTCGCGGCAAAAATCCAGTACTCAGAGATTCCGAAGATAGAAAGTGAATTAAAGAACACTCAGGCCATGCTCGATGCGCTACAAAAGCAGCATCATTTTCTTCGTCAGATTGTTGGTCGACGGGAGGTGGCGGAGGTGGTCAGTGTGTGGACAGGGGTTCCAGCGCAGAAGATGTTGGAATCGGATGTTTCTCGACTCATGTCAATGGAAGCTCGCATGGGATCTCGAGTGTTCGGTCAGTCGGAGGCATTGAGTAGTGTGTGTCGTGCCGTTCGGCGTTCTCGCGCAGGCGTCACTGAGCCAGGAAAGCCGCAAGGTGTCTTCCTGTTTATGGGGCCAACCGGTGTTGGCAAAACAGAGACGGCTAAAGCCCTTGCGCAAGAGCTCTTTGATGACGAGTCAAAAATGATTCGGATCGATATGTCGGAGTATATGCAAGAGCATCATGTCTCGCGATTGATCGGTTCGCCTCCTGGTTATGTGGGCTATGGTGAGGGAGGCGAGTTAACAGAGGCGGTCCGTCGAAAACCCTATTCTGTTGTTCTCTTTGATGAGATTGAAAAAGCCCATCCACGGATTTTGGATGTTCTGTTACAGACGTTTGATGACGGCCGCTTAACCGATGGGTCAGGTAGGCTGGTGGATTTTTCCAATACTCTGATCATTTTGACGTCAAACCTAAAGGTAGACATACCCTTGGCGTTTGACCCTGAGGGCCGTGACCACGCGGTACGGCAAGCATTGGCCGATGTGATGCGCCCAGAGTTTGTGAATCGAATTGATGACGTCATTGAGTTTAGAACCCTGGGCGCGGCCCACTATGCCAAGCTTGTCGACAAACTTGTTCAGGGCTTGAACATGCGACTTGAAGATCGGGTGTTACGGATTTATGTGGGACCGGAACTTCGTAAACGGCTCATTGAAACCGCGCGGGATGGGCGTTTTGGAGGCAGGGCGCTAAAACGCGCCTTCCAAT
>JBIKKO010000215.1:0-5076 GCA_044360315.1 Oligoflexales bacterium | reverse complement strand
TAAAATCTACGACATTTATCACCGTTTGCAGTACTGCATTGATGATACGCGGGCCGCCAGGTGATCCCACGACCAGCTCGACTTGTCCTGTCTTATCCATAATCATGGTGGGACTCATGCTTGACAAAGGAGTTTTGTGCGGCGCAATATCATTTTTTGGTCCCGTCACAAGCCCGAATGCATTACCACCGCCAGGCTTGGTTGTAAAATCATCCATCTCATCGTTCAACACCACACCAGTTCCCTCGGCGACAACACAACTTCCAAAAGAGTAGTTAACGGTCTGGGTTGTTGCAACCGCATTACCCCATTGATCGATGACACTTATATGGCTGGTTGATGGCGACTCTCCGGATGGCAATGTCAAACCCATCTTTAGAGATGATGACGCACGATCTGTATCGATATCACTGCTCAGCTTCTTAGCATAAGCCTTTGACGTAAGTCGGTGGACCGGAACATCTACAAAGTCAGGGTCTCCCATTTCTTTAGCGCGGTCTGCAAAGGCTCGACGCATCACCTCAACCAAATAATGAAGATAGGTGGCTCCGCGAGGATGAAGCTTGGAAAGGTCACGAGGCTCTAACATGTTCAGCATCTGGATGATGTGTACCCCACCAGACGACGGTGGCGGCATTGATACGACCCGGTACCCACGATAGTGACCACTTACGGGAACGCGTTCCACAACGCGGTATCCGCGAAGATCCGACGCCTGTAACACGCCACCACCACGTTTTATTTCGGCGACAATTTTCTGTGCCGTTTCACCTTCATAGAAGTCGCGGTAGCCCTGTCGTGCGATCATTCTTAAGGTGCTGGCTAAATCCTTTTGTACCAGCAAATCCCCTTTAGCAAGGGCTCGACCATCTTTAAAAAATAGCAAACGACTACCGGGAAACAATCTCAACCACTGTTCACGATCCTTAATCTCACGAGCTAGCGACGGATAAACCTCAAATCCTTTTTCGGCAACCTCGATTGCAGGCTCTAAAACAGAGGATAACTCGAGCTTGCCAAACTGCTGGTGGACTTCCACAAGGCCTTTGACCAAGCCAGGAACGGCGACTGACAAATGACCGACAATGGCCGGATCTTTTATCGACTGCCCATTGAAGGCGACGGGCTTATACTGCCCTTTTTCATCCACAAACATATTTGCTGTTGCCTTTGCGGGCGCCCGTTCCCGAAAGTCGAAGATGCGCTGCTTCTTTTGCTTCTGATCATGAAACAACAAAAATCCACCACCACCAAGTCCAGTGCTCTGCGGGCGAACCACGCTAATCAAAAACGATGCAGCAACCGCAGCGTCAATTGCATTTCCGCCCTTTTCGAGCATGGCAGCACCTGCAGCAGATGCAAGTGGGTGGGCTGACGCCACCATGCCTGATTGGCTCTTTGCATAATAATCAGATATTGGGCGAACGTCGTCAGCCCTCTGATAGACCTTTGAATATGGTAAACTTGTATCACCAGATAAAGTAGCGCACGCCACGATGATACAAACACTAGACAAGACTAGAAAACGTCGCAGCAGCATCATAAGCTCCCCCTCTTTGCTGACGTTAACCAAAAAAATTCACCTCCAAGCATTATTTTTTTGATATCAACCCTTAGGCGGGAACCGGCTCCATAAGGACCCAAATCTCTTGTCAGTGCAAACATCATCACTCCACAGTCTCCAACACTCACGGCATCCAAAAGCTCAACAGCATCATAATAGAACTTCTGCCCGACACCGCGAAACAGGCTCTTAAAGATCGACTCCTTGGCCGAAAACAGCGCTGTCGCCCAGCCAGATCCTATCGACGCACCCACAAGTACTTCAGGTTCACTAGCGATCTGCGTGGTCAAATCAAAGGAAAGATCACGGGCCAACTCTAAGTCAACCCCTGGATCCCAATCAGAACCACACCGATCACGAAACGCCAACGCCACATGACCTCGTTTATGAGTCAAACTCCCCCCATGGTGCCCCTGCCATAACAGCTCTCCAAAAGACCCTTTCCTTGGGATGTAACCAGCCACATGCTCCATAAGTAAGCGGCTCAGTATCCATTCCCGCTGTCGGTCAAGGTGTCGAATATCTCCAGCCTGGTCCAGTAATGCTGGCGTTAGATAAGACTTTAGTGCGATGAGATCTGGCTGCAAACTACTGTCAAGACAAATAACATGGGAATGGCCAATGGCCTCAAACTGTAACTTTAATGGGAAATCGTCATGTCTCATGCGAGTATTATGCAGAGAATTGAGCTCCGCGACTACCCCTAATCTAACTCCAACGTCACAACAAGGAGGACCGTCAGAGAGGAGATTGCTTCTTACACGTTCAAAACCACTGATTGTTAGTGGTATGGTATAATAAAAATCCAAATGACGCTGACACGCCTGCCGCGGGGTTTAACTTCATGCAAAACGCTCTACAAGGATCATGGTACGTTCACAATTTAGATCCGATCGCCCTTGAAATTGGCGACGCTCAACTGCCCTGGTACTGGTTAGTTTATCTTTTCGGGTGGGTTGGAGCGGCCTGGTCTCTAAAAGCCTCCCGCCGGCTGATGAATCAGCCAGCCAGCCCGGCTGCGGTCAATGACATTCTTTTTTGGGGATGGCTTGGAGTCATCATCGGTGGACGGCTAGGTTACGTCGTTGCTTACAACCTTGCATATTACTGGGAACGACCGACGGAAGTCTTTGCCTTGTGGAATGGGGGCATGAGCTTTCATGGGGGTTTTCTTGGACTAGCTGTGGCCTGCGCTTACGTGGCCAGAAAACACAAAATGCCGATCGTCTCACTTACTGATCCCTTAGCCCTCACTTTACCCTGGTTTTTAGGCCTAGGACGCCTTGCAAATTTCGTAAATGGCGAACTACCAGGTCGAGCCTCAACGCTACCTTGGGCTGTGATTTTTCCGTCACCGTTTGATGACACACCGCGGCATCCCTCCCAAATCTATGAGGCGTTTTCCGAAGGATTTTTATTGGGTGCTTTACTCTGGGTATTTAAACGGCCACTTTTGAAGAAACCAGGACTGACGACCGTCGCGTTCACGACGGGATATGCTGTTTTCCGCTTTCTTGTCGAATTTACTCGGGAGCCTGACGCCCAGCTTGGACTCATCGCTGGACTATCCATGGGGCAATGGCTCTGCCTAGGTATGCTCGCTGTCATCGGGGGATACTCGTACAAAAGCATGTAGCCTCGGTTGGCATTAGAAAAACGAGAGCATATTAAAGGGAGTTAGAAAGTCGCATTAGACCGTAGTCGAGAGTCTTACCTAAATGGCAGAAAAAAATATTTATTTGCTACTTAAATCTGTCACATGCCCGTTTGGCTCAAGGACACCTTTACGTTTGAAGTACATCCAAATAGATGCCGTAACTATCAGCATTAAGATGAGGGCTGCTGGGTAGCCATACTTCATACCAAGTTCAGGCATCGATTGAAAATTCATACCATAAATTCCTGTGATGAGATTCAGGGGCATAAAGAATACACTAAACACGGTAAGAATACGCATCACTTCATTTGTACGATGACTGGCTGCCGACATCCGGTGCGACGAAAGAGTTAGATAAAGTGTAAGAAGGTTATTAACATTTTCAAAAAAATCTTCTGCATAAAAATATAGTCTATCACCGGTTTCCTTAACATCCTGCCAGGCACTCGACTCATCCTTGTATTCGGCAGCCACGCTTGGCAGTATATCGAGTGTCATGCGCAACATCCGTTTAAACGTGTTTGCCCGCCGCTTTAAATAATACCCATCTTCGAGGGACTCCCCTGCATGGTGAAACACTTTTGTCTCAAATTCCTCAAGTAAATCCCGATTAATGGTGATCTGAGGCTCATACGTTTGTATGGCCCGACTCAGCACGGAGAGCATCATACTATTTGAGCGACATGCCTCTCCATCCGCAGCCCGTGATCGCCACTCTTCCTTAAGCTGCTCTAAATAAAACTGCTGCACACGATGAATCGTGATGAGAAAACCTTGGGATTCAAACAACGCCACTTTCCGTGTCAACTCCTGAACCGTATCGGCATCGGGCGCCGCGTTCTCATCATAGGAACGGACAATAATGAAGTTCAGATCCCCAAAGCGCTCGAACTTAGGAAGATGCTCAGCATCCAAGCAATCTTGAACCGCGCGATGAGGTAGGCGGTATTTTTCGGCAATCGCCTCTAGTTCGGCTTTCGAGGGATTTTCTATATCAACCCAAAAACAGCGATCAGCTCCCTGACCAATGTCTACAACTTGATCAACCTTCATGCCTTAATCCCCCTACCATGATTGTAGTCACAGATAAGCCACAACGCAGGAGGAATTAGTTTCCTAGGAAGATTCTACTCGCCCCTTGCACACCCAGGATGCCTACACACGGTCTCCACTCAAAAAGCGAACACCCCAGCGCAGCAAAAACGGATATTCCGCAAGCAACGTTAGAAGCCTCCGCCTTAGCCAAACGGATTGACTAGCCTTTAGTACCGGCAGCGTGATGAGGCAATACCGCCAAACTACGACCATCCAATACCATCGATACAAAGCAGGACGCCCCTTTACCACAGCCTTGGCTGCAGCAATTCCAGACTTTAACGCAAGCGTATTGCCCTCCCCAGTCATTGCATCAATAAAAAGTGCTGCATCACCAGCGACGAGAATGCGCCCCTTTTGTACACGGGCACTGGAATGATAGAGGGGTGATCGTCCGGCGGGAGCATCATTCCATTTGGAATCAGCTAACTTTGCTTTTACCTCTGGAAACAGATCTAATCCCTGTTCAAAACCAAAGGGCGACCAACTTAAAATTGCAAGATTTACGCATCGACCATCGACAGGAGTTACATAAAGCTCGCAACGATCTCGCCAGTAAACCTCTACCTTATCACTCCAAGGCTCAACATCAACATGACGCCGTAGTCCAAAGCGGTGGCGACGAGTGACGTCGCGGGACTTTCGCGACAAACCAAGCCTAGCCAACAGTCGCGGGTTTGCACCAACCGCGATACATAGATAGTCGGCCGTCACAGACCCACATCTGACGTGGTCAGATGTTTGCTCAACATCCTCACCT
>JBIKKO010000069.1:0-15694 GCA_044360315.1 Oligoflexales bacterium | reverse complement strand
CCAAGCGCTTTTTTTGAGCCAATGAAAATGGCAAGCTTTTTGGCCCGTGTCAGTGCTGTATAGATCAAATTTCTTTGCAGCATGACGTAATGCTGCATTGACATCGGTAGGATAACGACAGGGAACTCACTACCCTGTGACTTGTGTATTGTGATGGAGTAAGCGAGTCTTAAATCGTTAGTTTTTTCTCTTTCATAGGTGATGACACGACCATCTCCAAACAGGACCTTGACCTTCCCGCCTTCTACGTTTGTCGCAAGAATAAACCCAATATCGCCATTGAATACCTGTAGATCGTAGTCATTGGCTGTTTGGATAACTTTATCTCCTTCTCGGAGTTCTACGCCTCGAGTTTTTATCTCTGTGTCTCGCATATGAGATTTATGGTCGGGATTTAGTAGCTCTTGAAACTCGATATTTAATGCCTGAACACCCAAATCTCCCTTATTCATGGGTGACAGGATTTGTACATCGCGTTTCGGGTCAAACTTATATTTGTTCGGGAGAATGTCTGTCAAAAGGCGATTGGTTACACTTCGTATTTCATCGCTTGAGTCAACTTCGATAAACTGACAGTCGGATGGGCCAGTCGTGTTAAAGTCAGGAACCTTACCTTCGTTGATTTGGTGTGCGGATGTTACGATCGCACTAGTCGCCGCCTGCCGAAAGATTTCTCGAAGTTTGGTAAATGGAATTTTTCCCGAATTAATTAAGTCGCGTAAAACATTTCCAGGTCCAACCGATGGCAATTGATCAACATCGCCAATCAGTATGAGTTGCGCATGATCTGGTATGGCCGCGAGTAGCGAGCTTGCCAAACGAATGTCAAGCATTGAAGATTCATCACAGATGATGACGTCTGCTTTGAGTTGATTCGCTTCGTTTTTGGCAAATCCGCCATCTGCTGGCTGCCACTCGAGAAGTCTGTGAATGGTTTTCGCTTTCTCTGCCGACACCTCGCTTAAGCGTTGAGCAGCACGTCCCGTGGGAGCTGCGAGCAGTACGGATTTTCCCATCGCTTTGAATAATCGGATAATGGCGTTGGCGGTGGTCGTTTTACCAACTCCAGGACCACCGGTGAGAATAAAAACTCGACTGCCTGCTGATCGACAGACTGCTTCGGCCTGTGTTGGTGATAACGGTGCTTTGGAGAGTTCATTGTAGCGATCAATCCATTGGTTGATCCGATCTAAGTCAGGGCTAATTGTTTTGCTGACGATCCGTTCAATGTGTGTCACCACATCTTGTTCAGCAGCAAGTAAGTCGGGTCGCCAAAAGCATTTAGTCTCCAGAGATTCGATCGTATAGACCTCGGTGAGCAGTGATCCTGCTCTCGTCAGGAGTTCAAGTTGATCGGGTGTGATCTGCTTGATCGTTGCCTCTGGCAGTCCGAGGATTGCTTGGAGTAACTCTATGATTTGGGGCAGTGTTTGATAACAGTGTCCGCGATCCTCTGATTGTTGCATTATGTGTATTATGGCAGCTCTGACGCGCTCAGGAGAATCTAACGCAATGCCAATATTTCTGGCAATGGCGTCAGCGCGTGTGAATCCGATGCCATTGATATCTACAGACAGTTGATAGGGATTAGCTGAGATAACTTCTATTGTCTGTTCTCCGTATAAGCGGAGGATCCTCTGCGCATAGGTTAACGAGATTCCAAGATTCGTAAGAAACATCATGATATCAGCCGTGGCTTTTTGTGATTTCCAGGACTCGATGATTTCATTCGCTTTTTTCTTACCGATCTTCGGGACCTGGAGAAGGCAGCCAGGATTTTCATCCAAAATTTTAAATGTATCGAGACCAAAATGACTGACAATACGTTCTGCAGTTTTATCGCCAATGCCCTTGATCAGCCCTGATGACAGGTAGCGCAGAATCGCTGCTCTCGTTGTGGGACGTGTGGGAACCGCTCGATCAGCTTTAAACTGGCGTCCATAGGTTGCATGGTTTGACCAGCTACCCATCAATTGTAAGTGTTCGCCCTCTTGGCAGGGGGGTAAGCTACCAGTTACCGTCACGATGGATTGATCGTCAAGGATGCGCGCCTTTAGCACAGTCCATCCGTTGTCATCATTACGGTAGGTAATGCGGTCAACTTCTGCCAGTATATGCTCTTTGCCAACAAGAGTCGGGTCTGTAAGGGAGGCGTCGTGATTAAATATGTTGGGTTGGTTTCGTAACATGGCCCGCAGTTTAGCACGCAGAAACCCTCCTGCCAAAGAGACCATTTTAGAATGGCGCAAAAATTATTTTTAAATAATGATTTTAGGTGGTTAGGACTACATTTGAGGGGTGTGGTTAATGGTTTTTAGCAAGTTTCCGAAACCCCTTAAGACACCCGTCGGACGTTTGGCGGCTGTTAGGAGTTAACCCTGTGACGGAAGAAGGAGACAATTCATGCGGTTTCAGTTCTCATTTAAACACATGGAAACATCGGATGCCCTTAAATCCTATGCTGAAACAAAACTAAGGCAAGAGATTCAAAAGTTCGCTACGAAGCCGGTTGAGTGCCATTTAACATTTTCGGTCGATCGTCATAACCATACAGCCCACCTGTCATTTAATGGGGGGGATGGATTTACGTTTCAAGTTGATCACACATGCACTGATATGTATGGAAGTGTTGATCATATGGTTGACAAATTGGAAACCCAGCTTCGCAAGCAGAAAGAGAAGCTGAAAAGCCATAAGGGGCAAAAAGGCCGACGCGATGTCTTGTATCTCTTGGAACGAGGCTACGATAATGCAGAGATTGATGCGGGTGATATTCTGAAGTACGAAGCAGCCCGTCGTAAAGTATCGGGTGCTTAATTTGCAGGAAGTAAAATAGTTGGCGGCTCTGGTTTCTCCAGAGCCGTATTTTTTACAACGATGGCCTCAAATTGTTTCTTGGTATGACTAACGTAATAGGTTGTTTCGTTAGTCAGATTTTCAATTTTAGAATTTCCCTTTTCAAATTGGGTTGTGATTTCCCAAGCGCTTTCTGCTTGAATCACTCGCTGTTCGTTTGTGATTGGATCTATGAATGTTGCCGACGGGTTGACGGGCTTAAAAGTGACGGTCCCACGGTAGGGCCTTGGGTCGGCATCAATCTTTGCTGTTACGTTTAAAACGCGGCCGCTCCCCAGTTCCTTTTTGTACTGTTCTGCAGAGGCTAGAGGGTTTACTGAATTCGCAAGCCCTGGATAAAATGTGATTAAGTGATTTCCAGCCTTTCCTGATAGTCGATTAGTGCGATTTGCTGTCGCGACGCAAAGAAGGCCTTTCCATTCGGGATTGCTGCCATTTGTCAACTGTAACCATTCGCCATTTGGAACTGTGGCGGCCTCGGTGATTCCCGCCTTCGCGTTGGATGTAATCAAAGCTCCGATTCGGATGATGAGTTCTTGAATCGGGGCTGCGTTGGTGGAGAGATCTGTTGCTTTGTTGATTTTAACATCAATGTCGGTCTTTGAAGTGAATTTAGTAAATTCTATATCGAGACTTGCGATAGCTTCGACTCGATATCTGATCCTGATCAGGTCACCTTCGGTAACAATATTTTGACTTTTAAGACTTTGCTTGTAGACGATCTTGGTTTCTTCATCTTCCAATGCAATGCCGCAGTTTTTTGTGAAGTCAAAGACTTGAGGTGGTTCACCAGGGGGGCGCCATGCTGTGTCGGCGTCATTTTTTCCACCTTTCTTCGATGAAGCGGCACAAGCGCCTAGCACAAGCAGCAGCGCACATAGCTGGAAACATATCTCTGGTAATTTAAACATAGTCATTCTGATGATACCTGGGACCTAAGGGAGTCTACCTGTAAGCATGCCTTAGTTAGTATGTACAAATCAAGTGGATGGTGATCACGACGGGGCGGTGTGGATTCTCTCGCTGCTTGAGTTGTCGATAACAAAGTTTAAGTTCAGGCCAGGAGTCTTGCAGGCAGATGAGTTGCTGGTGGTGTGAGTGTGGACGCTAGTCCTTATTAAGCCCACTCATAAAAATCATGTTTTTGCAATACAAATAGTTATGTAAGGCCGATGTGCCAGCGGTAGTCTCACTTTCGCCGAAGCTCCATAGGGGATGATTTTGGGGAGATTGTGGCCGTTTGGGTTTCGTTAAGGGCAGACCAATACTTTTACATATTTGGTCGGCTGGCCAGTTTATGGTAAACTCTTGGGATAACATGCTTTTGGTTTAATGAAAAAGCCTCAAAAGTAAACCCTAGGGAGGGGATTATGAGATCGTGGAGCAAGGTATTTGCAGTCGCTAGTTTGTTGTTCAGCACATCACTGTCAGCTCGGGATTTTAATCTGGATCGAGAGCATGTGCCTGGCGAGTTGATCGTGAAATTTAAAGACGGAAAATCAACGGCTGCGTTAGGCATTTTGAAGTCACTTGGAGGAGACGTCAAAAGACAATTTAAAACCAGAGGTGCTCATGTTGTTAAGTTTTCAAGTTTGAAAACCAAAGAGTCGTTGTTTGCAGTGGCAAAGATGTTGAATGCTCGCTCAGATGTTGAATATGTCGAAGCTAACACGATCATTCGTATCAATAAGATGCCAAATGATGCGGAATTCTTAAAACAATACGGTATGCATAATACAGGCGCAACCGGAGGTGCTGTAGACGCTGATATTGATGCGGTTGAGGCCTGGGATGTGTCCACAGGTTCGAAAGATGTTGTGGTCGGCATCATTGATACGGGTGTCGACTACTCGCACTCTGATATCGCTCCAAATTATTGGAAAAATCCTGGTGAAACGGGTTTAGATGCGAGCGGGAGTGACAGGTCAACAAATGGTGTCGATGATGATGCCAATGGCTACATTGATGACTTTCGTGGTTGGGACTTTGTAAATAATGATAATGATCCCATGGACGATCATTCACACGGAACCCATTGTGCGGCAGTGATTGGCGCCAAAGGAAACGACGGTTTTGGTATCACAGGAGTCAACTGGGATGTGTCGTTGGTTGGACTTAAGTTTCTTTCAGGTAGTGGCGGTGGAACGTTGGAAGGTGCCGTTCTAGCCATTGAATACGCCAACACTTTGGGTTTAACGATGACCAGCAACAGCTGGGGCGGCGGAGGATTTAGTCAAACGATGTTTGATGCCATCAGTGCGGCTAATACCAAAGGTAGTCTTTTTATCGCTGCAGCTGGTAATAGCAGTTCAAACAATGATAGCAGTGCGGCTTATCCGGCTTCTTACGATATCCCTAATGTAATTTCTGTCGCGGCTTCTGATCATAATGATCAGATGGCCTACTTTTCAAATTTTGGAATTCGAACAGTTCATGTGGCTGCGCCTGGTGTAGATATCTACTCAGCGGTGCCTGGAAATACCTATGAAAACATGAGCGGAACATCGATGGCGACGCCCCACGTTGCTGGAGTGGCTGCTCTCGTAAAGGCCGCTATTCCAAGTGCAACAGCGGCTCAGATTAAGGCACGAATCATAAGTGGTGTTGATCGCTCTGACTACTGGTCAACAAAAGTTCAATCTGGAGGTCGGATCAATGCTCTAAGTGCTCTCGAAATCGACAATATCCCTCCAGCAAGGGTTAGTGATATTGCTGTAACGGGAGCATCGACCTTGGGGGTCAGTCTAAGCTGGGCAACTGTCGGTGATGATGGCGCCAATGGTCGTGCTAGTTTCTACCAAGTTCGTATCAGTAAGACACCCATCAACACTGATGCAGACTGGCAGGCAGCTAAAGCCGTTAGTGTCGCCCCACAGATGGTCAATGGGCGTATGGAAGGAACTCTAACATTTGATGACTTTAATCAGGCCGGTTACGTTGCCGTGAAGGGTTTTGATAACGTCGGTAACGAAAGTCGGGGTGTGCAGTCAGTTCCTTTTGCAGCTCAAGCCGTCCAGCAATTCTACAATCGTAATGCTGTTGACATGACAGACTTCACCGCTGACGCTCCTTGGGCGTTGGAAACGTTAGAAGACGGCTCAACGGTGTTCTCCGATAGCCCTGGTGTGAGTTATGGACCTTCGTTGAATGTGTCCTTGACGTCAGCAGCGATTATGATTCCTTCAACCGACGTGACCTTGTCACTAGAATTGAATGCATCTCTTGAATCCGGTTATGATTTTCTGCATGTGGAAATGTCCACTGATGGCGGCACGAGTTGGTCAAAGGTCGATAAGATGACCGGTGATACTGCTGGTTTCGTTCGTAAGCTATACCCGATGCCTGGGGTCTCTGGTGATTCAGAAATCCTCGTCCGTCTTCGTTTAGAGACGGATTCGTCAATAGCGAAGCAAGGTGTTCAGGTTAGAAACATGTCTATGCTGGCTCCTCGTTAATACTAAACGATAGCCTAAGAGGCGATGTTTAGATCCCCAGTATCACGGGGGTACAATAAGGACTCTTGGGTCCGCCTGACAGGGCGGGCCTTTTTTGTTTAAAGTTTGGTCGTGACGTTTGGCTTTGTATTTATAGGCGCCTGAAAATACAGCTATTATGGTTTGTTTTATAACCCGACTTTCCCCTTTTCCATACTCGGATTCTCGTGTACCCTTCCGGTTCCAAATTCGAGGGGAGGCTGTTAGTGTCGAGACCAGTTCGCATGCTGCTAGGTTTTATGACCGGTGCTCTGTTGGGGTTACTGGTATTTGCCTTTGCTCCAAGCGCTCCTTGGGTGGAACCCTCTATCAAGTATGTCCTTCAGCCCCTCGGTCAGGTTTTCCTGCGCATGATTTTCGCGGCTGTGGTTCCCCTTGTCTTTTGTTCATTGGTCCTTGGTGTTTTCGAAATGGGAGATTTTAGGTCCCTAGGACGAATCTCTGTGAAGACGATGGTATACACGATCTGTGCAAGTTCTGTTTCGGTTGCCATTGGGTTAGCTTTGGTGTCGTGGATTAAGCCAGGTGTTGGTTTTGACGCATCGGCGATTGATACAAACAAGCTTGTGCCACAGAGTTTGCAAGTCATCGATAATGCTAGTCAGGCTAAATCTGGCATTCAAGCCCTGGTAGAGATCATCCCTAGAAATCCCTTGGACTCTGCCGTCCGGGCATTGGATGGCGAAATGCTAGCCCTCATGGTCTTCGCCTTAATTTTTGGTGCAGCGCTGTTGGCCGTTCGCAATGGTCGCAGTGGGGATCCTTTGATCCGCGTTTTGGAGAGCTTGCGCGATGTAGCGATGAAGATTGTCGACTTTGCCATGTCCTTGGCGCCTTACGCTATTGGTGCTTTGACGTTCTCGCTATGCGCTCGATTTGGTTGGGATCTCTTGTTTCGGCTCGGGGCGTACGTGGGGGTTGTGTTGCTTGGATTATCCATACAGCAGTTTTTGGTTTATGGTCTGGTCCTTGCCGTATTTGCGAGGCGAAGCATTTGGACGTTTATGTCGGATACGAAGGAGGTCATCGTCACAGCCTTTTCGACGGCTTCCAGTAACGCGACGTTACCCGTGTCGATCCGTGTTGCTGACCAAAAATTACGTCTCAATAAGAAAGTATCTAGTTTTGTTTTGACAGTTGGAGCTACGGCAAATCAAAACGGTACGGCCCTTTTTGAAGGGGTAACAGTCCTCTTTTTGGCGCAGGTTTTCAGCGTCGATTTAACACTTATGCAGCAAGCAACAGTGATGGCCATGTCGATCATCGCTGGCGTCGGAACCGCCGGTGTACCCGGTGGGAGTTTGCCGTTGATTGTGATTGTCCTTCAATCTGTCGGTATTCCGGCAGAGGGCATTGGACTGGTTTTGGGTGTGGACCGGTTCCTTGATATGTGTCGGACTGTGCTGAATGTGATGGGTGATCTCGTGGCGGCAACTGTCATTGATGCCAGTGAAAGTGCTTCGAGTCCGCAGGACTATTCGTGACCCGTCTTGAAAAAACAAAATGGCTTTGCAACAAAGGTTGAAACTAATTATCGAGTTTTGGTTTTGCCTAACAGGGGCTTATCGCGCTAAAGCATTGGGCATTATGAAGGACGGTCGAACGTCACTTATCAGGTTTTTTAAGTTGCGATTCACTTGGTTGATCTTGTTTATCTGGAGTTCCAGCTTGAGTACTAGCCGGCGCGTTTGTATCAGGCTGCGAAGCCTCGGTAGGAGCCGTATCCGACGCAGGAGTCTTAGGCAGTGAGTCAGCAGGTGTGTCACTGGTCTCCTTTACTGAAACATCAGCACTTGGTTTGCCAATCTTATAGGGCACTTTTAGGGAGATCTTAACTGGTGGCCGTTTGCCGAAGGTTCGCTTTGCGCGCGCCACGAGCGGCTCTCCAGGATTAATCTCGGTCAAGTGCCCTGATTGGGCACAATCCGTTGCACAACGCATGGCCGCTTCGGTCGTGTCGTAGGATCTTTGACAATACACGCAGTGATATTCTGTCTTGCCGAGTCGCTTGTGGCTCGTCCATGGTGCTTCTTTGAGCATTGCCTGCCAGCATTTATGCAAACAAGAGTTGGCGTCTTCTGCAGAGCTGTGTTGTGTCCTGCAGATACCACAAATAAAATGCGCACCTTGAAGGTAAACTCTGCGCATCATGAAGCTACGCAGAGATATGGGGCGCACAGGCCCCTTAGGCTTAAGGGGCATCTTATCCTCTTGTGAGCGGCTTGTACTTGATGCGATGAGGCTGGTCTGCTGCGATCCCCAAGCGACGCTTACGGTCAACCTCATAATCTTGATAGTTGCCTTCAAACCATATGACTTTCGAGTCACCTTCAAAGGCCAAAATATGAGTGGCAATACGATCGAGGAACCACCGATCGTGACTGATCACGCAAACGCAGCCAGAGAAATTTAAAACAGCCTCCTCAAGTGCTCTAAGGGTATCCACGTCGAGGTCGTTTGTCGGTTCATCTAGTAGTAAAAGGTTTCCACCGCGCTTTATGCTTTTAGCAAGGTTAAGTCGATTGCGTTCCCCTCCGGATAACCAACCGACTTTTTTATTTTGGTCCGTGCCTTTAAAGCCAAAACTTGCCACGTATGAACGGGCTTGGATTTTTTGACGACCCCATTCAAAGACCTCTTCACCTTCTGACAGGTCGTCAAATACGGTCTTGTCTCCATCGAGACTTTCCCGTGACTGATCGACGTAAGCCGTCTTAACGGTGTCTCCAATTCTCATATCTCCCGCGTCGGGTTTTTCGACACCAGCGATCATTTTGAAAAGTGTCGACTTACCCGCACCATTTGGACCGATGATCCCGACGATTGCCCCCTTGGGGAAGTTAAAACTTAAGTTCTCAAACAACAGTTTATCGCCGAAGCCCTTCGTGATTCCCTTAGCCTCAACGACAAGATCTCCGAGGCGAGGTGCAGGCGGCATTTTGATTTCGTTGATGGTTTCATAGGATTCCTGCTCTTGAGCGGCCATCTGTTCATAGGCGGCAAGACGAGCTTTGCTTTTGGCTTGTCTAGCTTTCGCAGACTGTCGTACCCATTCAAGTTCTTTGGCCAGAGCTTTGCGTCGTGCAGACTCTTGTTTTTCCTCAACAGCGAGACGTTTTTGCTTTTGTTCAAGCCAGCTTGAGTAGTTTCCTTCCCAAGGAATTCCAGAACCGCGATCGAGTTCAAGAATCCATCCGGCTACGTTGTCGAGGAAATAACGATCGTGAGTCACCGCGACAACTGTTCCAGGGTAGTCGTGTAAAAAGCGCTCAAGCCATGCCACACTTTCGGCGTCCAAATGGTTAGTTGGCTCGTCAAGAATAAGCATATCGGGTTTTTCAAGGAGCAGACGGCAGAGCGCTACACGGCGCTTTTCACCACCGGATAAAACTTTTACGTCGGCATCGGGAGGGGGAAGTCTGAGGGCGTCCATGGCAATCTCCAGATGACGATCAAGTTCCCATAGGTTTTTGGCGTCAATCTCGGATTGTACCTTGCCTTGCTCATCAATCACTCTATTCATCTCGTCATCGGAGAGGGGCTCGCACAGTTTCATTGAAAGGTCTTCAAATTTTTTGAGTAAGGCCTTTTGGTCTGCAACCGCTAATTCGACATTTCCGAGAACGGTCTTTGTTGCATCTAGTTCAGGCTCTTGTGCTAAATAGCCAATTTTTAGTCCCGGAGCTGGAAATGCCTCACCTTGGAAGTTTTTATCAACGCCAGCCATAATTTTGAGAAGTGTCGACTTACCTGAACCATTCAAACCAAGAACGCCGATTTTCGCTCCAGGAAGAAATGAAAGATAAATCCCTTTGAGCACTTCTTTGGTGCCGTAAACCTTTCTCAGGTTTACCATGTTATAGACATACTGGGTCACAGATCATCTCCAGAAATTAAGGATGTTTTGTCTCAAAAGAGGCAGAGCCAAAGTTGTAGCAGGTTACGCTAGGCGGCACAATGAGGATTAGAGCCTAGTGTTGATCAAACGCCAAGCCACAAGCCAGTACTAATGATTATAGAATAACCACGAATGGTTCCACTGGAGGATTCTTTCACCGGCGTTTGGCTTATTTGGTCTGATGTTGGACGCCTTATCACTTGAACGCGGGAGCGGGAATAAATCGGCAGGTTTATGCCTAATTTTAGGTAAGTAGATTCAACTCGCGTGATCAGAAACTCGGGTTCGTTGCCTAGGGGTCTTGCCGACTTTGTCCAACCCCAACCCACGGCTGGCAGTAGGTAGACAGCTCCAAAGTTTGATTTAAAAGATTGCTCCAACAACTCATCGCTGTCCGGATTGCCTGAATCAGACGGTTTCTTATTACCGCCAATGTTCTTCCCAGAAAGATCCATATATCCCAACGCTAGGCTTAGGAAAGGTCCTGAGCCGGATCGTAATGCTGTCCCTGGAAAGCTCGTTCCGTATTCAAGATCCACTGCAGACCCACTAAAGTCGGAATCAAAGGCTCCATTTCGAGCAGCTCCCCAGGGGCCTGATAAAATGTTGAATCGTCCAAGAATCCATGAATTACCTAAAACGCGACCATAGCCAAATGACAGCGCCCCAGCAAGCCCTCCTAGCTTGGAACCATCAGGATTTATGAAGCGATGCTCAGTAAGTGTTGCGTCAAAAGACCACAACGTTGAGCGTGCGCCCCGTGTTCGAACCAGCTCGTCGTGATTAACTGCCGCAAGGAGGTGTTGCCACCCCGAAAATAGTAAGAGCGGGATAAGCAAGATGGTTTGACGACGCACAGGTTTGAGTTTACGTCCCATGGGTTGCAGGTTCCTGCCGGTTTCTCTTGAGCAAACGGATCACCACGATTGATAGCTCAAACATAAGATAGCATGGGATGGCCATACCTAGCATCGAGATTGGATCTGGTGGTGTTAAAATTGCAGCCGCAATAAGGATACCGACGAAAATCTCGCGTCGATGAGTCGTCAATGCCTTCACAGAAACGATGTCCAATAAACCCAGAAGGACGAGGAGTACCGGAGTTTCAAAAACGAATCCAAATCCTATAATCATCACGCTTACAAGCGACATGTAATCAGTAATGGTAATGATCGGTGAAGCGACCTCAAGGCCGATGCCAACTAGATACTTCAATGCCAGGGGAATCATGAAGTAATAGCAGAATGTGACGCCAGCTAAAAAACAAACGATGGTCGCAACAACGAACGGTAAGACGTAGCGTCGCTCTTTAGGATACAAAGCTGGCTCCATGAACCTCCAAAACTGATACAGCCAGGCAGGCGCTCCGCATACCACAGCCATGAGAAACGCCACCTTGATGTTAACCGTAAAAACATCCATCGGTCCGGTAAAATGGAGGGACGTCGTGCCTGGGGGCAGGGCTGATTCAAGGGGACGTTTTAAGAAAGTCAGGATCTCCTTGCTGAAAGCAAGTGATGCCACAAAAAATATTAAGATCGCTAGAAAGGCCTTAACAAGACGGCTTCGGAGTTCGTCAAGATGTCCCCAAAGTCCCATTATCTTACCGCCGCCAATCAACTGTTCAGTCTGTCTTTCTTCGGACATTAGTGAGCCTCCAGCCAGTTTGAACCCGCTCCAGCCTCAACTTTCAGGGGAACTGATAATGTCATAGCGTGTTCCATCGCATCCCGAACAAGCTTAATTAATGGATCTTTGACGGCGATATTGCACTCGAAAACGAGCTCATCGTGAACTTGAAGCAGCATGACCGCGTCCATAGATGATTCGTCGAGACGACGCTGAATCTCAATCATTGCTAGTTTGATTAAATCAGCAGCGCTGCCTTGAATCGGACTATTGACGGCCATATTTTCGCCGTTAATCATGACGAGTCGTTCTTTCGAGTGGATTTCTGGTATCGGACGACGTCGCCCTGTCATTGTCCAACTGTAACCCGTCTCTCTTGATTTTGCTTTTGCCTGCTCAATATATTTACGGATATTGGGGAAGCCTTCAAAGTATTTTTCAATGAATAACTTTGCTTCGCTCATAGAAACACCCGTTTGTCGCGCAAGTCGTTGTGGCCCCATGCCGTATATAATGCCGAAGTTGATTGCTTTGGCGTTGGCGCGCAGATCTGTTGTGACTTTTTCCGGGGTGACGCCAAAGATGCGGCAGGCCGTGGCCGTATGCACATCTAAGCCTGATGCAAACGCAGCCTTAAGTCCTGAGTCATCGGCGATATGTGCAAGTAATCGCAGTTCGATTTGTGAATAATCGGCAGACACAATCACTCGATCTGGCGCTGATGCCGTGAATGCCTTTCTAATCTCACGGCCCTCGTCCTTCCGGATTGGGATGTTTTGCAGGTTTGGATCGCTTGAGCTAAGCCGCCCTGTTGCAGTTCCGGTTTGGTGGAAACTTGTGTGGATCCGTTCAGTCTTTGGATTTATCAGTTGGGGTAGTGCGTCAACATATGTGTTTTTGAGCTTTGTGACTGTACGGTATTCGAGAAGTGCGCGCGGTAGGGGATGCTCATCCATGGCTTCGAGAACGGAAACATCCGTAGAGTAACCTGTTTTAGTTTTTTTGAGTCGTGTGATGCCTAATTTGGTGTGAATTGCTAATTTATCGAACAAAATGTGTTGAAGCTGTTTTGTGCTATTGATGTTGAAAGTTTCGCCAGCCTCTTTGTAGATCGTTTGTTCTAAATCTTTAACCCTTAAATCTAATTTGGAACTGATCTCAGCGAGTGCATTGGCATCAATATGCACACCAGTCCGTTCCATTTTTCCTAGGATTGGAGCTAAAGGCACTTCAATTGTTGAATAAACACCGTATAAGTCATTGTCTTGAAGTGCTTTTATAAAATGCTCATGAAGCTGAAAAACGATGTCAGCATCCTCGCATGCATAGGTCGCCAGTTCTTCAAGGGGTACGTCAAGCATGGAGGTTTGGAATTTGGGCCCCATCAGAGAACTGGTCGCAATCTTTTTAAAATGAAGTTCGCTCAACGCACAAAAGTCAAGGCTATGATCTCTTGAGACAGGGTTCATCACATAGCTTGCGAGCATGGTATCACCCCATGGACCAGCGACCTTGATTCCAATATTTTGTAGCATTTGAATATCAAACTTTAAATTGTGCGCAATTTTCGTCTTGGTGTGATCGGAAAAAATTGGTCGGAGTTGGTCCTTGATAAAGTCTGGAGTCACCCAACCCGTTAAGTGTTTGGCCGTCAGTGGTATGTACCATGCTCCTCCAGACTTGATGGCAAAACTCACACCAATGGGCGTGTCACTAATACGGTCTAAGCCGGTGGTCTCGGTGTCAAAGCTAAACGTTGGGCTGTCTTTTAGGTGTTGGACAACTT
This sequence comes from Oligoflexales bacterium, assembly GCA_044360315.1. Lineage (GTDB taxonomy): Bacteria > Bdellovibrionota_B > Oligoflexia > Oligoflexales > RGVZ01 > CAMDKS01. The sequence goes on along the minus strand of JBIKKO010000069.1, from coordinate 2,031 downwards.
TGAGCACGAGCTCGGCACTGTTTGCCAGTATATAGTCATTTCCAAACTTGTCGCGACTCGAACTGGGTGTCGTTAGCTTGGCTTCAGTTAAGGGGGTGTCGCTGTCAAAGCGAATATGTGCGACTTTCGAAGCAGCCGGTGTAGATGCTGCGATTTTATCTTTGACTTTCGTGGTTAGTTGTCTGAATTCTAGGGTGGTGAAAAGATCTAGAAGTTTTTCGTTTGCAACGGCATCTGAGTTTACCCTCAATTCATCCTCGGAAACATCTAGCTCAATATCGGTTTTAATTGTAACCAAATCGCGAGACAAATAGGCATTTCCCCGATCCTGTTGCAGGGCGTTTCTTAACTTCAGGTTGCTGATTTTCTCTAAATTTTGGTAGATGGAGTCAAGTGATCCAAATTCATGAATCAGCTTGGCGGCCCCCTTGTCACCGATTCCATGAACGCCCGGGACATTATCCGAAGCGTCGCCTATCAGCGCAAGCACATCGATGACTTGGTCTGGTTTGCAGCCAAACTTTTGCATGACGCCGTCGTAGCTTACCACCATGGCGGGTTCGTTCTTTTTCGGCGCATAAAGATAAACCGAGGGCCCGATGAGTTGCATAAAGTCTTTGTCGCCCGATACGATGAAGCAGTGGATGTGATCGTTCGCAAATTTCCTGCAGACTGAACCTATCAGGTCGTCAGCTTCCATGCCAGGTTGGCGAAGTACAGGGATCCCCATTGCCGAGAACATCTGAAAAAAATAAGGGAGTTGGTCGGCAAGGTCTTTTGGCATTTCCGTGCGATTTGCTTTATATTCGGGGTAAAGGTCGTGTCGGAAGGTTTTTTCTTTGCTATCGGTCGCAACGATCAGCATGTCAGGCTTCTCATCTTCAATGAGTTTTAGCATGAACAGAGCGCTTCCGAATACAGCCGACGTGTGTATTCCACTTGATGTCATCAATGGACGGACACCGAATGCATGATAGTTCCTGAACGCCATGGCCATGGCGTCGATGATGAAGAGTTTTTTGGGTGAACTCATGGTGATACTTTCAGGAAAGATTGTCTGATGACGCGATCGCTTTCATCTCGATGAGATTCAACCCAGGGAGCTCACTGACGGCGACAGTGGTTCGCGTTGGGGGCGTCTTTACATCTGAGAAAAATTCATTCCAAACACGATTCATGATTTGAAATTGCTCTTTCATATTCGTCAAAAAGACTTGGACGTCGACGAGATTGTGTCTGGATAACTGATTCGCATGCAGAACGTCGTCGATATTACTTAAAACACCTTTGACCTGACTTTCAAAATCAATGGACTTGGGATTACCGTCGGCATCGAACGTGACTCCAGCCCAGATGTTTGTTTCAGGGTTACGACAGCCTTGTCCCGCAATAAAAACGAGTCCCCCCACTTTGCGCGCATGACTATAGGATGCTAATGGCTTGGTGAGGTTTGGACTAGACGACTTAGACATTTTTTAATCCAATCTTATCGCTGCTTTGAGCGCGTTGACCGCAGTTCATGTTTGGCCTTCTGTGAAGTGTCCCTAGTAGTACTACGTTGGCATGCGGAAAACAAGGCGTCAGGGGCTCGGCTTGGACATTTTGAAGGCGCCTTATCAGCAACATGCGAGATGCCTGGGTAGGATGGTTGATAGCTCCTCGCCCTGTTTTGAGACTGGCTTTGCCCCAAGAGACTTTCATTGTCTGTGGAACGGTGTTTGACAGAACGGCGTGTATCTGGTTTTAATGGTTGGCTCAAAATAGGAACTTTGCTTATGAGAGCGCAGCACCACGAGGGTTAAGTGTCTAACATCCTGTTAAGATTAGTTTTTCTGATGTTTGTGATATACCTAGGACCGGTCAGCTCTGCGTCCTGGGCGTCGCCCTCCTCCCTGTCTCCGTCTTCCGGGCGGAAAAAGGCGGGCGCAGATTCAACTGGGTCTTGGTCTAAGTTAAGTGTTGAAAAGAGATGTGAGGGGTTGCTGGACTTATTTAAGGTTCTCTCGCCGGCATCGGTGCCTGGTTGGAAAC
>JBIKKO010000214.1:0-5125 GCA_044360315.1 Oligoflexales bacterium | reverse complement strand
GCTTAGTCTAATGCTGCTTGTGATCGTAAATCTGTCGCGAATCATCCACGAACAGCAAAGCCGATTACAGGATCGTTTCGAAGATCGGTATGCACCTGATGTTGCGGAAGATCTTGCAGTGTTGCGTCGTGCGGTGTTATCCCGCGTGGCTCTTTATAATAAGCTTGCCCAGGAGAATATGCTGGTCGATGGGATGATCGTTAATCGTTACCTTGACGGTCGTCTTGATGGGCTCTGTGATAGCTTAATGTTTTCGTCGCTCCGTTATTTTGCCTTGGCGAATATGGGTTTTAAAGACTCAGCACAAGAGGCTTGGACCTCGATAACAGCCAGTCGTCGTGGTGGTCAATGGTTAAGACATCCCCAGTGTCAGAAAAGGCTTAGTCGCGATATGGTGATGGGGGTTATGGTAGCTCTTCGAGCTATTCCCATTGATGGTACCGAGATCTATAGAACCATGCTCACTGACATTGATCGTCGGTGGGGTTTCGTTGGAAATGGACCTTTTTATGTAAGTTGGCTATCACCTGGGATCGCTGGTTTACTTCGAATGGAAGCTGAGCGGAGGGGAATTGGCTTTGACGAGTGGCCTTGGATTCTTAAACAATCTTTTTCATCAATTGAGTATGATACATTATTTTTACAAGAGGGCTATGTATCTCATCTTGCAGCTTTAGGGTTATGGCTTGAAATGGAGCATGCAAAGACCTTGAAGCACTTTAATCCGCGTAGTCTATTGGGTGCCGTTGAGCGTCTTTTTAGAATTGATGATGGCCTAGACACCGCGATGGACAGGCATCGAAGGCAGTGGATCGCAGGCCAACTGCGGACGTTGCATCCCAATAATCTTTTTTACCGTTGGTTAGATCATGAGGCTTTGGGAACAATGTCCGATCAGACCATGAGGCAAATGCTTCAGGAATTACTGAGCATGACTCAGTTCCCCGCCGGTCGTTTACCTATGAACTGTGATCGTCGTGCTGACTATGTTTGGCAGAGGAAGTCTTCAGAGTTTCACGATGCCTCTAGTGTTTGCACAAGGACCTATAGTGGTGTGGACTTTCTGTGGATGGCCGCCTTATTGGGGGTCAAGATTGATCCCCGTGAGGACTTAGGCTTGGACCAAGGATCAAATCCTGTGGCCCATTAGTTTTCGGCAAGCTCCAAAGCGACGGGCTGAAGTCACAGGCGTTTTTATGGTCTCGTGTGACTTTTGGTTTTTGTATGCTTGCAAGCCCTTGCTCTTGGGCAAAAAATCCGGTAACTAGGTCGGACTTCTATAGGTAAGAGAGATGCAAGTTTTTTAGTAAATCAAGTACACAGGCATTTTTGCATAGACGAGTGACGAAAGCAGACGATATGGTAGACATCGACCGGCCGTCCACATGGACTAAATTCAAGCCTAGCCTTTGTACGGGGTGTCATGGGAACTGCTGCAAGTTACACGTTGAGGCTCGTGTGAGTGACCTGGTAAGAATGGGGCTTTTGACGCAAGATGAGGCTTTGTGGTCAGCTAAAAAAATTGCACGCAAGTTAGAGGCGCGGAAAATCATTCAGTCATACCGGGCCAGCACAATGAAATTCACGATAGCTCAGAGGGCAAATCAGGACTGTATTTTTTTGGACGAATCCACCCGCCTTTGTACGATTTATGATCTTCGTCCTGATGTTTGCCGCAGGTTCCCAGAGGTCGGGCCACGTCCAGGTTGGTGTCCTTCTGAACGCAAGCGGCCCTCTTTGGGATTCAACGGTAGGTGAGCATGAATAATCCACTGGGTCTTTATGTGCACATACCGTTTTGCGCAAATATCTGCCATTATTGTGATTTTGCAAAGACGGCAAACTTTACTGAAGGTCATGTATCGGCATATTTGACGGCACTTCAGACTCAGCTTAAGGCGTGGTCCATCGTCATCCCGTCCGCAAAACGGTTTACATCTGTATTTTTCGGCGGTGGAACCCCTGGTATCTTAGGCCAAGAGCTAGAGCCGCTGATGGAATTGATCGCTCGGTTGAGTGCTTCTGATGCTGAGATTACGATTGAGGCCAATCCGGCTAATGTAACAAGCGAGACGATTCGGATTTGGCGATCAATGGGTTTTAACCGCTTAAGTATTGGCGTGCAAAGTTTTGAACAGGTTGGTCTAAAAGCCTTAACCAGAGATCACACTCCAGAGCAAGCAAAACTTGCTTTGGAGCGGGCTTCTGAATCTTTTCCCAAATCAAATGGCGATTTGATCTTTGGGTGGCCAGGACAGTCGATGAAGAGTTGGCAAACGGATCTGCAGACGATGATTGACTCCGGTGTTAATCACGTAAGTCTTTATGCGCTTACCCTAGACGGCCAAACTCCAATGGCTCGCGCTCATCGGCGAGGTGTTTTGGAGACACTGTCTGATGATGAGCAGGCGTTGTTCTACGCCGCGGCATGCGAGCGACTTTCCTCTGCCGGATTTGATCATGAGGAAGTCAGTAATTGGTCGCGGCCAGATAAGTCGTGCGATCATAATTGGCTATATTGGCAGGCTCATGACTATATCGGTATTGGGGCAGGGGCCCACGGTTTTGTTGATGATGGCTCGGACGTTGGATTAAGATACCAATATCCAGCCGACTTAAGACGCTTTCTCAAAATCAATGTTGATACGTCTCACTGTCAAACTTTGCATGATGTGATGGTTCAAACCGGTGGGCAAGCAGAGGAGGACCGCGACCGCAAATCATGGCTATTGGAATATATCGGGTGTGGCTTGCGTTGCCGTGCGGGTATTGATTTGGGCCTCCTCAAGCAGAAGGGTCATTTATTTGTACCCACAAAAATTATCGCGCAAGCGCTTGACGAAGGTATTTTATCTCGATGTGGATCTAGGTTGATTTTGTCCGAGAAAGAATGGTTTCGTGAAACCTCTTGGAGCTTAGAGGTCACCCGATGTTTTACTGATTCTATTGCAGTAGTTTCTGGAGTCCGGTAAATTAGCAGGAAGAATGACTCAGCTGGTTTTTAACGGGAATTTTTTCACATGTCGGAGCAACAAACAAACCAAACTCTCTACACGGAAGAAAGTCTAAGGATTTCTGGTTATGGTGGGGCGCAAGTTGCTAATACCTTCTTTCGACAGATCGCTTCAACGAAGCATCTTGCAGTCATTCTTCCCGGAGCGGGCTATAGTGCTCGAATGCCGATTCTATACTACACAGTGAGTTTGTTTCTAGAACACGGCGCTGATATCTTAACAGTTGATTATGACTATCGCACACCTGCAATCCGTCAGAACCCAAACTTTAAAGATCGTTTAACTCAAAATGTTGCTGCGGCAATCCGGTTCGCCCTCGCCGAGCGCAGCTACGAGCAGGTCACGTTAATCGGGAAGTCCCTTGGGACAAGGGCCATGAGTTGGCTTTTGGCGCAAGACGAGCTTGATTTGAACTCAGCGTTCAAATTTAAGACCGTTTGGTTAACACCGCTGTGGTCTGATCCTGAGGCGTTTTCGCTCATGAAATCAGTGTCCGGTCAGGCGCTTCATATTATTGGTACAGCAGATCAAGCCTATTACAACGAGGGATGTAAAGGGCAACTGATGGAACTTAAAAACACCACGGTGCTAACTATAAAGGATGCAGATCACAGCCTCGATATTGATGGGGACATCAAGGCATCCTTGGACGCAGTTTACTCCATGATCTCTGGCATTGAAAAATTCGTCTTCGGGATCTAGCAGAGTATGATGCCAAATAAAACGATTCGACAAAGGGGTCGGTTAACCGTCCAATTAAATTGGTAAATTATAAAACTTTAATGATTTGCCTGTCTCACACCGATCCTTCCTTAGCCAACCACGGAGGTCTCTTATGCGAGGATCAGCTTCAGCGTTATCACGCGTTTGCGTTGTTGTTGGGTTGCTCACGAGCCTGTCGTTTTCTTCTTGCAAGGATTCAAAAGGATTTGCGGGAAGCGGATCAGTGGCGAGAAAAAATCCCAAACAACCGTCTGTAGGTGGTAACGTAAAGACCGAGCGTTTCGAGCTTACCAGTCGGAGGGGTGCCGTTGACATTGTTTGGGCTATTGATACGTCAGGTTCTATGGCAGAAGAAATCGAGCATGTGAGACGAAATTTTTCGCATTTTATCTCGAGCCTTGATGCTACGACTGACGTGAAGTTAACATTACTGCAAGCTCCCTTGGGTATTGACGTGGGTCAGGATCTATCAGTCCCGGGACACAATCATATTAGACGACGGATTGGTAGCACTAATGCTTTAGAATCGATCGCTGATGATTTAGTTGTGAGACGTTCTATTCCTCTGCGTCCTGATGCAAGTCTCGTGATTGTGGTCGTGACCGATGACGATGCTGAAAGAGTCACTCATCAAAATTTTTTAGAACTCGTGGCTCCTGGGCTGGGAGGAAAGGTGCCGGTAATGTATGCTTTTCGCGGAGATGTGTCGCGCACAGGGTGTTACGTTGCTCGTAAGGGGCGAGCCTACGAGGAGCTTGCAATGAGAACGAATGGGAAAGTCTTTGATATCTGTGAGCCTGACTGGCGGGCAAATTTTAGTGATCTAAAAAAATCAGTTTCGGACATTGTGACAAGTAATTTTAAGCTTGCTGACCCCCTCGCTAGAGAGATCGTGGCGGTTTCGATCGACGGCGTAGACGTACCACAGGAGTCATTCTCAGTTTCTGGTAGCTCCGTGACGCTGCGGCCAGAGAGTATTCCTTTTGGGGCAAAAACGGTCGAAGTGAAGTACAAAAGTACGACTGTGAGCCAACAAGCAAGCATTCGGTAAATCCGGTATATCTATTCCTATAGTTGACGGTCAAGTCAGGTCCGCCCCGACAGGGGCCGCCAATTTGGCGGCGGCGACCAAAGCCATTAGTTAGTTCTACCGGGCAGGCGATTCCGCGATATCGTCATCGCTCGATGCCGCATCAGTTTTAACTTCGCTGTGGTGGTCGAAGTCGTTAGTTCTTAAAACGGCGTCGGTGATCTCACGACGCTCCATCCCCTTAGACATTAATTTCTTTCGTCTCCGCTAGAGGGGGCGCGTCTCACTCCGCTGTGGCAGTGAGCTGTCACGCTTTTTCTAATTTTGTGAAACCACGCTTCTACTGCTATAATAAAGG
>JBIKKO010000166.1:0-7500 GCA_044360315.1 Oligoflexales bacterium | reverse complement strand
AGGGTACATGTGGTTGGGACTTTTTTGAAGCGGAGAGGATAATGAGGATCTGCAGCGCATATTGGTTGTTTTTGCTCGTTTTGATTGGTTGTGACCGAGCTGGTGTTGGTAGCGTAGCATCATCAAAGGCAACAGAGATCCCCCCTGTAAGTTTACCGGCTGTGCTAGATGACTCTTGTGAGGATGGTAAAAAGGCTTATGAGGCCTCATTTTACCAGTTTGCGCGGGAAAGTGTTTGCATGGGTTGTCACGCCGGTAATCACCTTGCGGCACCGCCGTGGGCGGGTGCGGATGTTCTTGACTCCTACCATAGGGTCAAAAGTCTCGTTGATTTTTCCATGGTCGATCGCTCTACAATCGTCATTCGAGCTCTGAACGGTCATTGTAATCGACCTGGTAATCCGGCTTGTAGCGACCCAGAGAATGCGCGGCTGTTATCTGAGAAAATTCAGGAATGGTGGGTAAACGGCGAGTCTAAGTGTGATGACCAGTATCGCCGTGTTGATCCTCTGGATTTGGGCTCCGTATCTTCGCAGTTCAAAGAGTACACATGGGACATATCAAAAGTGGGCTCCCAGTTTAGTGGACTTCAGCTGACGGTCGAAGTGAAAGGAATCATCGATGCAACAACAAATAAGGTTCGAGCATACATCATTCGCAAGCCGCGATTTATCTCCGCAGAACAAGGCCAGAGCCTTCGGGTTCGCGGAATTAGATTTTATCTAAATGGCTCATCTCAGCCAATCGCCAATGCATTCGACGAATTGGACGTGACGGTGTCGATTGTGCGGTCAGCAGTTGGGAGACATAATTATGCCGTTCTCTCCCCCGAAGTTTTAACGATGCAGGGCAGCGACCTACCGGCAGACAAACTATTCATCGGTATTAAAGGTCTAGAGGCCGTGGTTAAGCCCCAATGTTCATCAACAACCTTGTTTCGAGATAAAGTCATGCCAGAGTTGACCCGAGTCAATAGTTGTCTAGCCTGTCATCGAAGGTCCAGCGTCGACGACAGTGCGATACCCTACATGTCGGCGGATGTCACCGAGGCATGCGCTCAAATGCGTCAATATGTGAGTCCAATGGGAGCGTCCGTTTCGACATTGTTTGAATTTCCATTGAATGCAAATCGAACTGGCCATCCGTCCGTAGAGGTAGTGAGCCCAGGATTGGTGCGGTCGGCTGTTGCTGAGTGGGTGAAGTCTGAGTTTCCACGCTAAGTTGTTGCAGTAGCTCTTGTGGGTGCTTGATTGTGAGTGTGAATTTTGACAGCCCGATGTGCTTAACGTAAATTCTGTTGCTGCTAACCCTTCTTTTAGCGATACTTTAGCCGCAACACCGTGAGTTCTTTGGTCGTGATTTTAGTTACGTTTATAGCTCGGGAGAATATCTGGGGTTGTTTAAACTATTGAATGTCATGTCAAACGAGGGGGGGCAATGATCTTACGACCTAGCGTTCGAATTGCTGGTTGGCATTTGGTTTTGGTCAACATGGTGTTGATGTCGTTACGCGTTGAAGAAGCCCATGGGGCAGATGGGTCCTTTGTGTCCGCTGGTTTGACGTTTGCTGATGTTGAGCCCATAGTGAGTGCGAACTGTGCAACCAGTGGTTGTCATGACGGTGTAGAGATGTTTTCGTTGAAGACTCGTGAGGATTTCTTCAAAAGAAAGCCACGTCCTATGAATGCAATTAATCGTGGGAGTATGCCGAAGGATAATCCTGACTTTAAGGATTCCGACGACGGTAAAAAGCTTCTCGAGTGGTTGATGGGAAATCAGGACGTGTAGTCAAGAGAGGTTGCTAGTCTATCACTGTGATGGGTGACGTAGGAAAAAGCCTTGCAACCTTTGATGCAAAGGCCCCTATGCCTCGTACTGCTGTCATGGACATGTCCGGGCGACAAGTTCTAAAAATTATTTAAATATTTCATCGTTGTGTCGCCTCCCCATCGCTCGTTTGGGGTTTGCGTTTACGGAATGAAGTCCTTGGCTTGGGCGCGGGGGTCATTGCTACATGTGTCTTAAGTTCCTGAATTTAAATTAAATATTAGCATAGTATGTGCGCCCTTTGCTCTCACCTCTAAGAGGACCCTTAGGGTGTGCTCAGCCTTTTTCAAAGGTACGCCAACCAAGCGTCTTGATTTATTAGCAGGATCGTCTATGAATATTGAGGCGAAATCCACAAACCTACCAAGGATAAATTTTATGACTGGCTCAATACTATCATCAGTACAATCATCTATTTTGTTGACGATCACACTAGCATTGATGGCCTGCTCCAAAGCTGATCGGGGTCAACCGGTCGTGCCGATTGATCGCGTGAAAGGCTTGGCTCATGACGCCGATGCAAAGTTACTTGTTTTGAATGCAGATCAACAGCTTATCAGCGATGCAAAGAACGCTGGCTTGGAGGTCACTGGTACGACAATTGTTGAGATCAAGGGCAAGGTTGCGACTCTCGCAAAACTGAAAACAGCGTCCAGTGCGGTAGAGGCGATCCTAGATGAGCGGGTTGTCGTGGAAAACCGGTCTGAGAGCAATCCCGGGTCTTTTGAAAAACTTGATCAAGAAACTATGTATCTAGCAAAGGATGAGTTTGGACTCATCGAATGGCTGAACAGTCGTCCGCATAGTGACGGGCGGGGCGTTGTGGTTGGTGTGATGGATGACGGGATCGCGCCAGATCTGTCAGGTCTAGGTCTAACGTCAACCGGAGAGCGGAAAGTCATTGCCCTTGGCAAATCAAAGTCAGCACTCGATACGGCAGTTGAGTTGTTCTCAGCAGATCGTTTTCCTGAAGCTTTCTATAGCCAAATTGCTGTGGGCGAGGGAGACATTCTATATGGTGCAACGATTCAAGAAAAGACAGCGTTTAATACAGCGTCCTTTTTAGATTTGAACGGCAATGGATCTAGAGATTTGATCCCTGTGGCTGTAGTGGTCAAAGAAGGTCGGGCACGGGTGTGCGTTGATGCAAACATCAATCAAAAGACTGATGACTTTGAGTGCTTTGGGACGTTTGCGGCTACAAATGAATATGGCTATTGGGATGCGAAACGGCTGAGAGCTGTATGGGCTGAGTTTGATCAAACGGCTTTGACCTTAGCAATCAGTGCAGGTGAATTTGCAAATAAGACCGGTGACGTCGACTACGACTCCCATGGTGAAGGCGTCGCAACTGTTATGGCTGGTCACAAGGTTGGCGGACGCAACGGCAGGGCTTTTGATGGTATCGCACCTGGGGCGAAAGTTGTCTCCTATGATCTGAGTGAGCCTAGTGTTGATGGCGTTGACTCGTTGTACACGACGGCGACGTTTTTGCGAGGTTACGAATGGTTGGGGCAGCAGGGCGCTCAAGTCATCAATACTAGCTACAGTTTTTTCTTTCATTCAGCAGAGACTCAGGCATTTTTTAACAAAGCTGTTGCGGCGTTGGTCCAAAAGTATGGGTATGTCATGTCATTTTCAGCAGGTAATAATGGTCCTGGGTTGGGGAGTTTTAATCGTGGATTGATGTATCCCGATTCCGCGTTGGTCGCAGGGGCTTATGTTAGTAAAAAGCTCGATGAGTACGTCCACGGTGTGACAGGTTTGCCGGAAGAAGGACGGGTGGTTTTCTACTCGAGCCGCGGCCCCGCTCCTGACGGTGGACGAGCTCCGACAGTCATATCACCTCTAGCATCTCTGACGCATTCAACAGTGGGCGAGGGTTATCAGGCGTTTAATGGCACGAGCAGTGCCAGTCCGGCTCTAGCAGGCCTAGCAGCGGTTTTGATATCAGCGATCAAACAAGATGGGCTTGCGTTTGACGCGTTTGCTCTGGCTCAAGCGATTCGTCAAAGTGGAAGGCGCCTGCCGCGTATCCCATTTATTGATCAAGGCTATGGTCTTCCTGAAGTGACAAAGGCCTTTGAGACCTACAAACAAATTGTTCTTAATCAACGATTTCCTGTAGTTGCGACGAAAACAAATACAGGGGCAGGTATTTTCCTGAGAGCCTCTCAGCTGTCGAAAGACATTGAATTGCCGGTAAAAATTTCTGGTAAGGCTGCGCCCATTCAAGACCGATCTTCCGTCAATCGTCTGCTCATTCCCACGACCTTTTCATCTAATGTGAAGTGGTTAAATCATCCTACCAACGGATGGGTTTCAACTGGTGAGTCGTCGGCTTACGTTTCGTTGAAGAAGGCCGCAGTTCTTAAGGCCCTTGATCGGTCCACCATGGGCGAGCTAACGGGAGAAATAGAAGTTCGTTCCAGTGACTCGGGAGAATTGCTGGCGGTTTTCCCTGTAACGGTGGTTGATGATCGTGAGATTGTGGAAGACAAAGAGGTCAATGTTTCTGTGGGAGCCGAGGAGGGAAAACGGATCCATTTTGGAGTTGCTGAAGGAACTGGTGCTGTGGAAATTTCAGTGGATGAGGTAAGTTCAGAAGGTGTAATCGCCATGATGAGCTATGATGGGTATAGCATCAGAGGCGCCCGTGTTCCGCTGAGAAGCCGACGCACTTACGTGGTGGCCCTGGCTAGATCTGGGTGGAATCAGCTGGCGTTTGTTCGTTGGGGTGGAACCAAGATGGACACAACTGCTAAGTTGACGATAAGGCCCATTAGGTTATCGCTGGCAAACAAGGTCACAAGCCGGGCGAAGCCTATCGCCATGTTCAAAAATTTGGGATCTGAGCTGAATGGCATCCTAGCCGCCCTTCCACGTCGGCAGACCTTTTTTGAATCTGTGAAAATTTCAAGCCTTGATGCCGTGCAAGTATGGGAGTTGCCTGTTCCCGCGGTCGGTAGTCTTTGGAGCTCGGCAAGCAGTCGTTCATTCAGTAACATTTCTTATATTTCCTCTCAGTGTTTGCAATGGCTTGAGACCGCTGCTGGAGTGATAGTGGCATCAATTCCAACTGATGGATCCCAGTTTGAGATTACTGAGGAGCATTTGAAGCAGGCGACCTCGATGCAGCTACGGTGTGCGTCATTTGAATATGGATCTTCACCAACAGGGGATACTCAAGTTGAATGGAATGTGGATATGAAACACTATCCAAAACAAGCCGATGGCCGGACCTGGTCATCCATGGCAAGTTTAACCCCCGTGAGGCTGCCCCAAGGTATGAGTTCTTTCCCGCTCGCGACGGGAATTGATGATGATGTCGAGTTGTTCTATCGTGCAGGAGTTGATGGTGGCGAATTGAAGCTAGGCGTTTTGAGTAAGCTCGCAGAGTAACCGGCCAGGCTCTTGTCTATGAAGAGTCTTAATGGGTCTCCCCCGGTGCCGTCTAAGAGGCGGGGTCAGCCAGTTTGGCCCTCGGTTAGATATTTGCGGATTGGCCGATCGGGCGGGTTAAATTCGTCGCAGACACCTGCTGCTGTCGTCATGGTCGTCGCCAGCGGGGGAGGACGAGTCTTAGTTCGGCTTAAAGGTCTATTCCATGCGATCCTTGTGCCCTCATAGCCTCTGATTGGAGGTTTTGGTTCTTAAGTACATGGGTTTGCTACAGTTAACTCCTCATTCATTACATCTTGCTAAAGTTATGGTTGCGATCTGCCGATATCCCTGCGGCGAGGTGGACGATGTTAACAAAATTAATCTTTATGTTGCTTTTGACAGGACTAACGTCATGTAAATCGGCCGATGAGGGCAAGAAAAAAGAGTCAAGCCGACGCGGCAGCGATAACGACAGAGAGACCGATCGGACGCGTGATCCGTATGACACAGGGGCTGACACGAGTCAGAATTGCTCGATTCTCTCTGCGAGTGAGTGCTCGAGCCGAGGCTGCGAATTGGTCAATAACCAATGTACTCGCGGAGGCTACTTCACGAGTTGTAGTTCATATTCCGATCAGCCGTCTTGCTCAAAATACTCTTCAAACGGATGTGTTTGGCAATCTTCACAATACGGAGGTACCCCCGGTTCTGGCTATCCGCCGTCTACGGGAGGAACCTGGAGTTTGCCTGGCAGCGGGTCTGGTCAAAATAACTGGCAAACGCCTGGAGGTGGGTCGGGTCTTCCAGGAACATGGCCACAGGCTACGCCGGGGTATCCTTCTGGAGGGCTGCCCACGGGCAGCGGAACCTCTGGATACTGCATGGCGTCAACCCAAAACCAGCCGGGATACCCCAATGGCCAAGGCAACTTAGGGTTACCGAACGGTCAAAATGGACTCGGTTTACCAAACTTGGGTGGCGGATCGCAGAGTAATATGATCGCGACGTTGATCCAATGCCTGATGGGAAATTGTCCAGGCGGCCTAATGGGAACGCTTATGAATAGCTTGACTGGTTCAGGTCAGAATAGTTTACCGGGTGGCCTTCCATCCGGCGGGGGTATCTACTCGAATAACCAATTGGGATTGGGTGGCATCTTAAACGGAGGAAACAATCAATCTGGTAACCCGGCGCGCCCTGGGGGATTCACGGATCCCCGATGCTCGGGATCAGTTGGTCAACAGGGAGTTGGATCGTCCGGGACTACTCAAAACTGTGACGGTAATGGTAATTATTGTGCCCGAGGTGTAAACCCCTCAACGGGGCGATGTCGTTAAGCATACAAGCGGTCTTAAGATTGCGAAGGGGGAAGAGTGAGAACGTACACGGTAGGAAAAATTGGCTGTGCCTTAATGGTCGTGTGTATCGTTGGCGCTGGTTGTAGGCGGCAAGGTGAGGACACTCGAGCAAAGAGTGTCGAGGCTTTGCAGGCGGGAAGTAGTGATGTGAAACGTGGTCAAGTCTGTGGAGGACCTCCAAAGGAGATAACCGGTTTCTTGGTACAGCCTGGTGAAGGTGTTCAGTTCGAAAAGGAACAAATAAAGGCCTATACGTCAGAAGTTAAAAAGGTGCTTTCAATGTCTCCGCAAATAGTCCTAGGCATGCTGCTGTCAGATAACCCCCTCTCAGCATTGGTTGTGAGATTTCATGACATGAAAAGGAAGACTCCTTCTGCATTATGTGGAGTGAAAACTGGAAATAATGCCAAAGAAGAGTCAAACCAGATTGAATTTTCCGACTCTGCGGCTTGTTGGACTCGAGAGGGTCAAAAACATGTGATTCATCTTTTCACAAACAATCCGACTGAGGAATCTTTGAAGAATGCAATTCATAGCTATCTGCTCGTTGAAATTGGTTTTATTGTCGATGCATGGAGGATGGCTTTGGAATCGTTGACTCCCGATACGGACGAGGGCCAGAAACTTGTTGCTGCTCACAGAAACTGTCGCGAGAGTTTAATAAAGAGTTTGTTACAGGATAATACTGAAATCAAAACAGACCAAGCCGTAGATGAGTCAATGGTATTTGCAGAAGCGTTTGATGCGTACTATTGCTCCGAAAAAACAAATGAGACATTTAAATCGCAGTTGCCAAATACGTTTAATGCCTTCGCGGGGTGCATTCAGAGTACAGAACCGGTAGCAACCGGAAAATGACGGGCATTCTTAGAATAGGTGGGCTGAGTCTTTTGGCGAGACGCTCCAGATGTGCGTCGAGGAGTGACTGATG
>JBIKKO010000153.1:0-8241 GCA_044360315.1 Oligoflexales bacterium | reverse complement strand
TTGGGATAGTAAAGTCCTGACATTGTTCGATTTTTTTAATGGTCTGGTGAACCTATCGGTTGTCAGCTTCAATTGGTCTCAGAAGTTCCTTGCTACCCATTTTTTTCAATAAACTGCGGCAGCTAGAGATTGTATAATAAAAATTATATTTAATATAATTTTATATATGTTTACTGATAAATTTTGCTCGTGTATCTACCTCCTTGTAAATCATGCCTAGCAAGGAGTTAAACGCTATGATGAACAAGAAAAAAACTAAATTAAGGCTTTCGATCCTGAATTGCGTTGTGTCTTTAGCAACTCTCACAGCCGGCGCCCCAGTCATTTACGGATCGTCTATTGACGTTGATCCAACAGAAGACGTTGCTGAGATGATACGTAGAGATCGTTGCGCGGCAAAGGTCGTGGATGCCGCGGCGTCTGAAGCGTTCGAGCTCATTGTCGATTCCGGAGCCGATTGGCCTGAGGGTGTCTCCGTCGTTAGCCTTGAACGAGACGACTCGAGAGAACCTATCAATTATAGAGTTGTCGTGGCGGGTTTTGCCTTCTCGTTTGAGTTGTTGAATCAACAGCGCTGTGAGTTGAGTCAAGTGACTCGGCTCAAAACCGTGGTTATGAAGGATCTTTGGAGCTCACCAGAGATCAAATCGCTAGAGCGTCTCGGTCAAAAATATCTGGGCAATGAGTTTTTTGGTGATAGGAATATTGGCGGAGCGACGTCTTTTCTAATTGATGATGATTCTGGTTTTGAATGGGGTGCAGTGGCTGCGGTTCGTCAATACTATCAGGAGTGGCGCGGTTTAGCACGTCCAGAGATGATCTCGGCCAAGATTGAAAATGTTAAGTCTCCTGCAAATATTGAAACACTCCTTAAGGAGGTACTGTCAATTGCCGGTACAGATCGTCGCACAACCAATGTCGCTCATGACTTCGCTCAAATTGCATCAGAAGCATTAAAAGCAAATCCAAGTTGGACGCTGGTGTCTGGTCATTGGCGAGATGTGGGAATGGGAGATCCAGAGGCTGGTTTTTTGGCAATTGTATCGTCACGATCAGGCAAAGTTTTAGTCCTAGAGCAAGGATTTGTTGACTAAGGTTGCGCATTGAAAATTGACGATGTGTTTGCCCCGGGTGAGTAACCCGGGCGAACACGTTGCTAGTCAGCGCAAATTGCAACGACAGGTGCGTCATTGGCGAGTCTCGAGCCGGGGCAAGTGATCGGCGTTAGGTCTGGATTCAGCGGTCCTCATGTGTATTTAACCGGGGTTTACCGATAAGAGCTGTGAGCATCACCGATTTTTTGATTGGATACTATGTGGCAGTAACTCTGGTACTTCGTCCCATGATCTGACAAAAACTGTTTCCGGGGGGAATGAGGATTTTTGAGTTTGTGGGTTAATGATAATTGGTTTGATACCGGCATCTTTATAGGCGAGGGCATCATGAATTCTGTTGCCAATACCGGCAACAAGATTGGGCAGTGATTTTTTTAGTGATTTGAGATAGTTCTGCTTAAAAATTCCTTGCGCCTTAGTAGACGAGCCAAATTTATTGTGTGACGCCCAGTTCCAAGCGATGAGTGGTCCTGATGGGAAGTTTCGATACCTCAGCCAAGAGCGTGTTTTATTTAATAGTGCATCGTCTCGAGCTGTTAAATAGATAATGGCGTAGCGTTGGCTGAGGCTACTAAGAACATCCGCCGAGTTCGGCATTGCAGGACTGTTGACAATCGGCGTTATTGGCACCTTAAACTCTGGAAGGTCTGAAATGACTTCATCCACATCCGATATGAATACGGGCATGGTTGGCGCGAAAAAGTACACTCGTCCCGACATCTTGTGTAGGTCTTTGTGAGATACCTGATAACAGTAAATCATTCCTGGCTTTGCTGGAATTTCAATACTAAGCGACGCAATGCCATTTTCATTTGTTATGTTAGAGCCTAGGTACCGAGTTCCTGAAAAAAAATCGAGTTTGGCACCTTTCAAATCGGGGTTGATCCCGGCGGCCATTCGAGTTTCAGCCTTTGCCTCGAGGGTTACGCGTTGACGCTCTGATGAATATGCAACAATGATATCGCGAGGTGATATTTTGATTTTTGATTGGTCCTCGTTAGGCGTGATGCATGAATCTTGAGGTGTGGTCGGCTTAGCAGGTAGAGGATTTTCTGGCGCTGTGCGCGGCTGAGGTTGCTTGATTACTGGTTCGTCATGAGGCGGCATTGATCCAGTGCAGCTGAAGGTTAGGGCCAATAAAAAAATTATATTTTTTTGCACGAAGCTACCTTTCTGATGTTTGAAGATCAAAAGCTGAGAAGACTTAGCATAACTGGAGTCGTTTTCCTAGTGTGCTGTTTTCAAATAGAAAGGGTGGATCTGAATCTCGGAGATAATGCCCGGTCTCAACGAGTATTTTTAGGTTTTTATACAAACTTAGAAAAAAATTTGCCTCCAGGGTCAGCCGCCGTAACATAAAATGTGCTGTCACGACTCGTTCGACATCGCTAGCGGCTAAGTTGTCTAGAGCCAGTTCTCAAAAGCGTCAACGCCTAGGTGGGATTTACGTCCCTAGGCGTTTAAATAAATTCGTCGTGTACAGGAGGGTTTTGAGGCTAACCTCTTAGCGTTTGCACAGCCCTGATTCATCGACGGCTTCGAGGATAGGTTGAGCATCGGCCTGAGATAGGCGGGTATAATTAAACTCACTGTTGCCGATTTTGATCGTGCCCTCTTCGCTGTTTGTTGAGGAGTTTACTGTTCCGTTGAACTTGATGGTCTCGCCATCTTCAAAAACGTAAACAGTCTTATTCTTGGTGATGTCCTCATTGATTCGGATGGACGCAGTAATTGAGCAGGAGTGAACCTCTAAGGAGTTTGGGCCGATGATTGAAACTCTCGCTCCGCTTCCGCCGATTCCTTCCTCGTGCGCGCCGTCCACACAGACTACGGGGAAAAGGCTGCCTGGACGATACAACTGGAAACAGCCGTCTAGATTAAGTGATAATCCCATGGATGAAAACGAGGTTAATGATACGAGAATTGCTGCGATTTTTACGTTCATGTCAAAATTTCCTTAAAAAAATAGGAGGCCGCCCAGGACGCTGAATGCGCCTCAGCTTAACGCATTGGCTGGTAACATAATCGGGTTTGAGATGTCAATTTTTTTTAATAAAACGTTCAAGATTTCTACTAGTATAATCCTTTTTTATGTATGACGCTGCTCATTGGAGGTCAATATAGTGGATTCTTTTCATACCGTAAGTCGAAGCTAATGAAGCCCTTTCTTGTTTGTCGCCCTTGAGATCGCGAAAGAAGTCGAGATCTTGTTTGGTCGCCGTTATAGATGCGACAAGTTCTTACGGGATGTTTGCAGATCAATGGGCAATAGCTTTGGTGAGGGGGTAAAACACTCAAGGCTGCCAAGGCGGGATTTTTCTGCGATGCCATCACATTTACGACCCTCAGACGTGCCCAGAATATCTGAAAATAGTCAATATTGAGATCACGGCGATTAATTTTTGAATTACGGCAATCGGCTTGAGATCTTGCTGTGTATCGAATCCCATACTTCGCCATTTCGACCCATCTGGCTGTGGTAATCACCGTCAACTAGCGCGCGATTAAAATCTTTGAGGGTTAGTTCGCGATTTTCAGGATTTTCCACTGTTACCCCCTTGATCTCATCGGACCTGAGCCAAGGAAACGATCTTTGATACATGTGAAGCCACCATTTCTTCCCATCCGAATTTGCGATGTCGATCTGAATTTTTCTGATACTTTCAAAGGAGAAGCTATCCTTAGGGTGAGTCTGGCAGCCGGGGTGATTCATTGTTAATGTGCTATATACTTTCGTAGCCATGTCCTTTGCTTGACAGTCAAGCATGCTTATCGGGTCGATAGTTATCAGGCCTCGTAAATTAGAGGCAAAGTATTCAGCCAAGTGAATGCTCGTGAATCCGCCATACGAATGACCGACAAGATACAAATCAACAGCAATCCCTTCATTGGCCTTTTGATCGAGGTGTTCCTTTAATTCTGACTTGATATGACTCAAGAAACTCACGTCAGTTAATAAATCTCCTTGTGGAACACCAAAAGACTGAACTGTGATGTTATTTTTATCAAGTCTTCCTAAATTCCATGCAAAACGGCCGGAAATATACTGGGTGAGGCTACCAACTAAACTGTCGGGCCCAGAGTAACACAGCGTGAAAACTGTGGGGAGATTTCCGGTTCTCTGTTGAAATGTCTTTGGGAAATTTAGCTTGCCAAAAATTTGGTACATTTCCTCGGTTTTTCCGGCGCGCATGGCTCTATCGATAATAAAATCATCCGGGCAACTGCTGAATCCACCGGCTAAAACAACAAGGATTTCCTTTTTGTCTTCATGCGTTTCTTTAATGTCAGAATGATTCTTATTGGTCTTGCAGGATATCAGAAATATGTAAAAAAAAATTAGAATGAAGCGCAACCGTGCCCCCTTTTTGCCGAGTTGGTTTCGTGTAATCTTAGTCTAACATGCGGTTATAAAAAAACAAGTCCGCGCGGTTTTCAGAAAGGATCGTTTAAGCGACTTATACCAGAGGACAGTTATCGGTCCGAGATATGCACTTTGTAATGACGACTACCTCAAAAATTGTCCATACTAGTGAGAAAGAGCAATGGTGAGGCTGGTGGATTTCTGAATGTGATGGTCGTAAGCGTTTTAATCACAGACCTTTCAAGAACTGCTGCGCCATTGTCTAAGCCAGTCATCAATCCAGCCAGCTCTTGGAATCAGGTTTTGGGAGTTAATGCAATGTTGCTGAGAGATATTGAGAATGTTTGCAGACAAGACCGATCACGGAAGGAGCAATTCGAATAGCATTAGCGCCGTAGGCAGTCAACAATCGCGCTCCAATAGGTCCTGCGAGGACTCGTGTAAGATCAAACCGAGTTTGTTTAGCGCCTCAACCTCGTAGCAACAGACGCCGAAGTGTCCCTATGTGGAGGTCGGGGTATCAGCTCCTTCATCACCACGCGACGGAACCTTCGGCTACTTGGCTTTTATCTTTTCGATGAACAGCGGAATCTTCAGCGCTCGCCCATCTACGTCAAAGAATCAATGCATCTGTTCGTGAAGCAGCAACATCAAATGCCGATTTGGTTCGGCGATCAGCCGCGTATTCAAAGTCAAAACCGGATGACTGCGTGGAGGCACCATCTATTGCGTGATAACATGTTGGGTGAACATGAACGGCTTGAAGTCAGGCTGCTTCGACATATTTCACAGTTTGTGCTCCAAATCACGCGTGGCGAGAGTTTGTGGTACCTGGTCCTGCAAAGGAGCGACCATGCCCAGCTCATGATGATCCGAACGACTCTGACCCGCCGCCAACCGGCAAGCCATCTTTTGGCCGAGCACTAGCAGAGCAATGGATCTCATGGGCTGTTGCGCAAAACATTCGGTGTCGACCCCTAGATTTGTCTTTGCGGCACAAGAATGCATGTCGACGATGCGATCACCGACGCATCGTCATTCTGAACGTAGTGAAGAATCTCGAAATTCGTGCAAGACCCGGAGTCGTTTCAACGGGTCCACCGAGTTCTTTTGGGGAATCCGGACAGAGCCCCAATAAGGAGGTGAGCGCCTTTACTCCGCTCTCTTTCATAGGAATGTCTGGAGACCCATGGTACATGCGGCTTCTTCCGCCACTGGTTTACGGTAGTTACGGCGTCATATTCACAACCCCATATATTATTTCTGCAAATGAAGAGGTAGGTTGG
The DNA here is from genome assembly GCA_044360315.1 of Oligoflexales bacterium. Lineage (GTDB taxonomy): Bacteria > Bdellovibrionota_B > Oligoflexia > Oligoflexales > RGVZ01 > CAMDKS01. The sequence goes on along the minus strand of JBIKKO010000153.1, from coordinate 2,476 downwards.
TATGAATGCTTCAAAAGAAACCTAACTGATTTGGATAGTGATACCGATAAGGCGATCCATGCTTATTTTAAATTTGGTCCGTCATTGCATCACTGGAATGAGTATGTTTTTGAATCCTACTATGGAGACGAACCCAAAGCGATTTACTTGACCGGCTTTAAAGCAGTGTCTGTGCACGACGACCGGCTAAAGTTTACCTAGTATTCGATTCTCTACGGAAGTCTTCGCAGAAAGCAAAAATGCCTTCTCAATCGGCTTGCCTTGCTCGTTGGCTTTCAGCGGTGGAATTTTGCTCTAGCTTATGGGCCAGAATGATGAATTATGTTGGGCACTGGGCGGTGATGGGGTTTGGGTATTGGGCGGTCGAGGAGAAGAGCTCAGGCCAATTCATTGGCGAGGTTGGTTTTGCAGATTTCAAACGAGGCATCGAGCCATCGATCAAAGGACTTCCAGAACTTGGCTGGGCTTTGGCTTCTCACGTCTACGGACAAGGCTTCGCAACCGAAGCTCTGCAGGCTGCAATTGCTTGGGGAGACGCGCGACTTTCTTCAGGCAAAACTGTTTGCATCATCGATCCGAGTAATCTTGCTTCGATTAGAGTTGCGGAAAAATGTGGATATTGTGAAATCATGCGGACAACTTATAACGGCGCTCCGACAGTTATATTTACTCGAGTGCGTTCGACGTCGTTATCTCAAGCATAGCAAATGCGGAATAGTGCACAGCTGCGTATAAAAAGATACGTAAGCAGATTTTGCGTTTTAAAAAATTTAGCGAATACAGCCGGTTACTTTTGGCACTAAATTTGGATAGATAAGCGTTTTGAATTTCGAAATTATGGATGGGGCGGTCATGCACGGATTAAATCTAACGTTGGCGGATATCGCAGGCCTGGTGGAAAAAATGATACGCACTGACAGGTCACAAATTTGCTCCTGGGAGTTCCAATGATCGCGCGATGAAGCGACCTGGAATGCTCCACCATCGGAGTGGCTTGGTGCCTTTGCTTTCGGCGAGTTTGCAGGTAGCGCTCTTAATCAGGATGAAGATTTCATAACTCCACCAAAGAAAACGGGAGCGACGTCCCACTGCCAAGAAGCCTGGTCTCCGCCTTCAGCAATCATCCAATCAGGAGGTTTTTTTCTCTGTATTAGGTATCGATAAAACTTATCAATATATAAAAACAATTAATTGGATTAATTTAATTTAAATTGCTATTTCCTCCTTCGTGGCACTGACGCTACCTCAAAGGCTCAAAGGAGATTATGATAATGAAAATAATGAAGAACATCTTGATTGGTCTGACGTGGCTTGCAGCTGCGAATTCGGCCCATGCAGAGTTTATTTGCTCTGGAAATTCTCAACTTCCCTTCATTAAATTGGAAGGGAAGACTTTAAAGGGAATTCCAGAGTTGAGTTTGACGCTGGAAAATCCGAACACAGGCGAAACATCGGGGCCGGTAAACTATACCTGGAGCGCTGGCTCACTCACTCATTTTAACAAGCCGTTGAAGAAGTATTCGGCATTTTTTTACGGACCTTCGCAAAATGATCAAATGCCACATACTTTGTTTTTAGAATGGTGGGCGACAGAAGAAGTCGATGAGCCACAGTTCTTACTTTACAGCGCGCAGGATGGCGATCCAAAAGTGACTCAGCTGATCTGTTCGCATGTCAACAAAGAATGATATTGATCGGTAACCGGTTACGGCCCTGGGCTCTCTACAAAATTTTTTCTTGACTTAAGAGGTTGACTTCAGAGGGTTAAGTCCCACAATAGTTTGTTACCACACAATCTATGAAAGGCCTTACCCTCATGAAGTCGAATGCGATTGTAGAACGAGTTAATGATTTCGTCACCTGCCTTGATAAGAAATTTTACGATTTATCTGCTCAAAAATTTGTCCGTGAGTTTTTAACGGGGATGCTCATTTCGAGGTCCACTTTGATCTCGGAAATTTGCCGCTCGATGACTACTAGTCAGAGGATCTTTGCAGCCATGTATCAAGAGTTCTGGCGCCGGCTTAGTGAGATTGATTTTCCAATGGCAAAGCAACAACAGCAAAACCGCGCTCTGCGTGAGATTCAAGAAGACACAATCATAGCGATTGATTTAGGTGTTTTATTGATACAGGTGTGAGGTCCCGGATTGGCGCCGGCCCGGTTGACGAATTTAAACGTTTGTCCACAGGGAGCCTTAATTATGACCACTCAAGAATCAACCCCCACTACTGGGCGGGTAATGCGTAAGCATTCCCAGGAATTTAAACTTATACGGATTACTAAAAGTTCGTGAACGGTTCCAAGTATCCAGTATGACACACTGATTTTACAACATCGGCGGTCAAGCTATTCCAAATTTCACATCCAATATCCATTAATTCTTCACCTTTTTTGATGATTCGATTTGAAAGATGTCGTGCCTTTAGCCAGAGCCACAAGCGTTCTACTGGATTTAGTTCTGGGCTGTATGGCG
>JBIKKO010000213.1:0-5139 GCA_044360315.1 Oligoflexales bacterium | reverse complement strand
GGGACGTTGACACTTGTCGGAAGTGTCCGAATCACAGCAACAAACTGATGCTGACGCGGAGTCCTACAGATGTTCCTTGGATCACGCTCCAGGTCAACCTCCTGAAAGGGGGCTGCCGAGATAAAAATAGTCGTTTGGTCTTTACTATAAGCCTTAAAATCTTTTCCTAATCGCGAGGTTATCTCCGCTACCAACTCCGGTGTCGTGATCTCTTTCTGCTTGGGCTTGTAGTAGGCGATACCAAAATAGGGAACAGCGCGCCTCGCCTCAATATCAGGCATGTAATAAATACTGACTCCGGACAACACGTCCCCCGTCACTCCTTTGAAGTCACAGGCTGCTGAGGGAAAATAGACCATCGCCTTGTCACTGAGCGGATTACCAAACACTCGTCCAAACTGAGGAACATCAATAAAGACCTTCCCTTTCAACGGCTTACCTGTCTGAGCAGCCAATACGTCTAAATACTTACCCTGGTCCGCCCCGGACGAAAACATCTTAGGATGATTACCAAACAGAATATGATGGGCTTTCGTTGGAATGTCGGTGAGAGACTCCAAATACCGTTCACAGGTAAAATTCGGTGGTTGCATGTCATTTTGCAGCAGCATGCGGTTGAGCCCAACGCCTGCAAAAAAAGCTTGCGACTGGGTGACATAAATAGGCACCTTCGCCTTTGGATTAAACTCGATTGCCTCTTGTAACTTCTGACATGGACTAAAATCCAACTCAGACAAGCCTTTACCTTTGCCGTTACGCAGGATCTTTTTTTTGCACTCGTTCGTCAGGGCAACCGCAGGAAACTTTTCTCCACAACGCGACGAAGCCACAGAAAGCTGCTCGTGGGAGAGCTTACCTGCCTTAGCCGCGTCGGCTGCGGTACGAATGCAACCAAGGTAACTCTGATTTGAACCTTGCTGCTCACGGATTTTCGGTGGAGACAAGGCCGACTGTCCGTTAGCTCTGCCCAAAAGTGCACCATCTGCCACCATGAATAACAAGTAGCCAAGAGAGAAAAGATATGTTGATCTTACAGATGAATGTTCCATAACTACAGTGTACGGGAATGACCTGTAGTTCTGCAAGATTTAGTCGCTTGGGGCCCCTTTAAAGACTTGAAAACGTCCCACCATCCTTGAGATGACCAAAACCCTGGTTTCTTGATGGCCAGATGCAGGTAACCCAGATTCAACGGGTGTTCCCTGCGATAAAGCGACCCAATCACATTAACCAGTAACCCTTTACTTAGACCGAGGATCAAATCCCATGCCATCATTTGACATTGTCAGTGAATTAGACCTTATGGAGGTCGAAAACGCAATCAATCAGACTGCCAAAGAAATTGACCAAAGGTTTGATTTCCGCGGTGGAAAATCATCGATTGAGTTCGACAAGACAGCCAAAAAAATCAAAATCATGGCCGACGATGAGATGAAACTTAGAGCCATCCATCAAGTCATGCAGCAGAAGATGGCGAAACGAGATATTGACCTTCGCGGACTCAAGTATAACGCCGAAGAACCTGCCTCTGGGAACATGCTACGCCAATTTATTGATTTAAAAGCAGCCCTCGAAAAAGAAGAAATCAAAGAAGTCACCAAATTAGTGAAGGACTCTAAAATTAAAGTCACCACGGAGGTCCAAGGTGATCAACTACGCGTATCGAGCAAAAGTATAGATGAACTCCAAGCAGTGATGGCGATGCTGCGCGGCAAGGATATTCAGTTTCCACTCCAATTTATTAACATGCGTCGCTAACAAATTTTTTGAGGTATACAAATATGGGCTTTAAATGCGGAATCGTTGGACTTCCAAACGTCGGCAAATCTACAATTTTCAACGCAGTCACCGCGGCCGGTGCAGCTTCTGCGAATTACCCGTTCTGTACGATCGACCCTAACGTGGGCCGTGTAGATGTACCAGACAAGCGACTAGACACCATTTCCAGCATCATCAAGACGCAGCGTATTGTGCCGACATTTATGGAGTTTGTTGATATTGCTGGACTTGTACGCGGCGCCTCAAAGGGCGAAGGCCTGGGTAACCAATTTTTGGGACACATTCGCAGCACCGATGCGATCGCTCACGTCGTACGTTGCTTCGACGATGGTGACATCGTTCACGTCGACGGATCAGTCAACCCAATAAGAGACATTGAGACCATTGATACCGAACTCATTTATTCGGATGTTGCAACGGTCGAAGTCGCCCTTGATCGAAATCGTAAACTTAACAAAAGCGGAAATAAGAAGTTCGGCGCTATTGTATCGATGCTCGAGGCGTTAAACACCCATCTTCAAGGTTTAAAGCCAGCTCGCACCTTCCCTGTGCAGGAATTCGTTGGCGAAGTCCTCGAAGTGCAAGACGCCTGGCGCGACCTCCATTTAATCACAGCAAAACCCATTCTATATGTTTGCAACGTCGAGGAGTCGATGTGCGACGGAACGAAAGATAACAAATATACGCTGGCTGTGAAAGAACGAGCAAAAACTGAAAACGCTCAAACCGTCATTATCAGCGGCAAAATTGAGGAAGAACTCATCCAGCTCGACGCCGCTTCTAGACTGGAGATGCTTGACTCTCTTGGAGTGACCGAACCGGGACTTAATCGTCTCATCCGAGCGGGCTATGATACTCTTCGCCTTCAAACCTACTTCACAGCGGGCGAAAAAGAGGTTCATGCCTGGACCATTAATCGTGGAGACAAAGCGCCTCAGGCTGCCGGTAAAATACACTCAGACTTTGAGCGAGGCTTTATTTGCGCTGAGGTCTATGCGATTGAAGATCTCGTCAAGGCTGGAAGTAAAGTAAAACTTAAAGAGCTTGGTCTGATTAGAACCGAGGGTCGAGACTATACCGTCAAAGATGGTGACGTGATGGAGTTTCGGTTTAATGTCTAGTATTCAAGATGCACTTTCAAGGGTAAAACTGAGCACTAGAGCGCCGTAAAGATATGCATTAGACAACCACGAGGTTAAATCTTTCATGATTAGGCTCACATGATGAATGAAGATCAAGCGTTAAGAAATTCGCGCAGTATAGGTGTGATCATTCCGACGTATAAAGCCATCAATCACATCCTACAGGTCATAGCTGACATAGGATCTGAAGTGTCAAAAATTTACGTGGTGGACGACTGCTGCCCGGATCGTAGCGGTGATCTAGTGGAAGCCAAATGCCAAGACTCCCGTGTCGTTGTGATTAGACATATTGAAAACAAAGGTGTCGGTGGTGCTGTTAAAACGGGTTACTTGGCTGCCTTGCAAGACGATATGCAAATACTTGTCAAAATAGACAGTGATGGACAAATGGATCCATCTTTGATCCCAGAATTTACGGACCCGATCTTCAGCGGCGAGGCTGACTATGCAAAGGGCAATCGCTTTTACAACCTTGAAGGTGTGCGTGCGATGCCAAGATTAAGACTGTGGGGAAATGCGGTTCTTTCCCTTCTTTGTAAACTCTCTTCTGGCTACTGGACTATATTTGACCCGACGAATGGATATACAGCAATTCATGCTGATGTAGTCCGCCTACTACCTTTCGATAAAATAAGTAATCGGTACTTCTTCGAAACGGATATGCTTTTCAGACTGAACACTTTACGCGCCATGGTCATTGATGTGCCCATGGATGCCAGGTATGCTAACGAGGTAAGCAATCTGATGATTTCTCGAGTCGTCGGTGAGTTTTTTTCAAAGCATATTCGAAATTTCGCTAAAAGAATTTTTTATAATTATTACCTGAGGGATATGTCTATCGCGTCTATTCAACTGCCCGTTGGCATTATCCTCTTCGGATTTGGTTTTTCTTATGGATGTTATCATTGGACCTATTCCAGTTTTACACAAACAGTTACCCCCGCTGGTACAGTCATGTTATCGGCGCTCCCGATAATTTTAGGCATACAGTTTATACTTGCCTTTATCGGATACGACATAAATACGGTCCCGAATAGGCCTATACATAGGTCAAAAGGTCGGAGGTCAAGCTCCAAGGAACCAAGATGCTACGCATTTTAATTGATCAAGGACCTAAACATGCAATAGTAGATCGTTTCCAGCTTTTCCAATCACCCGAACAAAAATTAACCAAAACACCTCGGGCCTAAGAGGAGAATTCCAAATTTATCGCGACTTCAAAAGTTTAAGCTATGGTGCAGTTGCCTTACTCCTGGCCGGTTGTGTTTTTTTATCAACAGTTATACCACCGCTACAGTCTCCTGACGAACACGACCATATTGAGAGAGCGTACCTACTTGGAAAGGGTCTGATTTTCTTAGAAAGCCGCGCAGGTGAATCAAGTGGCGGAGCGATTGATGCTGGTCTTTTGAAATATTTATCGATGCATCCGCCTGGTAAGGCTACGTTTTCTCCACAGGAGATTGAGACCTTAAAAAACCTGAAATTTACGGGGCAACGAACCTATAACACTTCACCTGGAACAGCCTATTATTTCCCTCTAATCTATGCACCACAGGCTACGGCTCTTCTCATTGGAGAGTTAAATCACTGGACGATCGATGAATCCTACCGACTTGCTAGATTTTTTGCGACTTTATCGGCTTTAACAATCATCTGCTTAGCGTTTCGTCTTTTCCCAGCCCCCCCCCGGCTGCTTACTACTCTTGCTCTTCCGATGAGCCTGTTCCAGCTTTCATCTGCAAGCTTGGACGGTGTGGCAAACGCTCTCGCAATATTTACAATCTCCTTGTTTATGAGAATTGCAAGGGACAAAACGAAAGCTCCCTCATGGAGCCTCGTGGTTCTGGCTATAGCGTTTGCTATTCTAGCTTCTTCTAGGATTCACGCAGCACCAATGATCATTCTATTGATGGCGGCATTTTTTTATACCAAAAGAAAAACCGCTATTTATTCCTTGCTCGCAGCTGGGTCTTTTGTTTTGCTTTGGACTATCTATGCAATGCGAACTACTGTCGATCTCCGCGTCTCACATTCAGCATCGGCAACGACAATACTGGCCTATTATCTTCAGAATCCGGCCATTGGTGCGAGCGTACTTTGGAACACCCTCACTAATCCTGAATTAACAACTTTTTATAAAAAGTCCTTTATTGGAATACTTGGCTGGCTGGACGCCTCTTTCCGGACAAAATACTACTCAGTTTTCGAATCATTT
>JBIKKO010000212.1:0-5153 GCA_044360315.1 Oligoflexales bacterium | reverse complement strand
GAATCGCACGTCGACGCGCGGTTTCTTCCATACACTGACGCATGGAGTCTGTGATTCGGTCGGCGAAAAATATCACCTTACTATCAGCGTTTCGTGCAGCTCGACCTACAATCTGGATTAACGATCGCGCGCTCCGAAGGAAGCCTTCTTTGTCGGCATCCATGACTGCGACAAGCGTTACTTCTGGCAAGTCTAGACCCTCGCGGAGAAGATTTATTCCAATCAAGACGTCAAAAACCCCTTTGCGCAGGTCCCGAAGCAGGTCCACCCGTTCTAGGCTGTCGATGTCAGCATGGAGCCATCTAACTTTTAGACCCATGTCTTGGTAGTATTTTGTCAGGTCCTCAGCCATGCGCTTTGTTAGAGTCGTTACAAGAACACGTCCACCACGCTGGACGGCGTCGCGCATTTCACCATAAAGTTGGTCGACTTGTCCGTTGATCGGTTTTATGAAGATTTCTGGATCAACGAGTCCGGTTGGTCGAATAATTTGTTGAGTAAAGACATGATTTGTCGATTGAAGCTCGTAGTTGCCTGGGGTCGCTGAAACGTAGATCATTTGACCGGTGCGGTTCATGAATTCATCAAAATTAAGCGGTCGATTGTCGAGTGCACTTGGCAAGCGAAATCCGAAATCAACGAGTACCTGTTTGCGGCTGCGATCTCCTCGATACATGCCCCCAATTTGTGGCACTGTGATGTGACTTTCATCGATGAACGTAATGAAGTCTTTGGGGAAGTAATCCAGAAGAGTCGGGGGAGGCTGGCCGGCTCCAACGCCTGTAAGGTAGCGGGAGTAGTTCTCGATGCCGGGACAAAACCCTAGATGTTCGAGCATTTCCACATCATGCATGGTGCGCTGTTCAAGTCGCATGTATTCGACCATTTTTCCGAGAGCGCGTAGCTCGCGAAGGCGAATGCCGAGATCTTCCAAGATTTCCCGAACGATTTGCTTCATGTCAGTACGGTCTGTGACGTAGTGACTATTGGGATACAGCGTGAGCTCTTCAATTGGACGCAAAGTTTGCCCACTAATCGGATCGACCAAACAAATTCGTTCAATCTCGTCGCCAAAGAACTCAACGCGCAGCATTTCGTCGCGCTGGTGTGCGGGGAAGATGTCAATAATATCCCCACGGACACGGAAGTGACCGCGGGTAAGGTTGACGTCGTTGCGACCATATTGGATGTCGACGAGGCGGCGCATAAAAGCCTCTCTAGTTATTTCCTGCCCAGTTTTGAACGGGAAGACTAGTTTGGCGTAACTTTGCGGAGATCCTAGTCCGTAAATACATGAGACACTCGCGATGACAATGGTATCGCGGCGTTCAAAGAGGGACATGGTGGCTTTATGTCGCATGCGGTCGATATCGTCGTTGATAGCGCTATCTTTTGCGATGTATGTATCTGTACTCGGCACGTAGGCTTCAGGTTGGAAGTAGTCGTAGTAACTGATGAAGTACTCGACGGAGTTCTCCGGGAAAAACTCTTTAAACTCAGAAAATAGTTGAGCTGCCAGAGTTTTGTTTGGCGCAACAATGAGCGCAGGTCGTCCGAGGCGAGCAATGACATTGGCCATCGTAAATGTTTTACCGGAGCCGGTGACTCCGAGGAGCACTGAGTGGCGCTCGTTTGCGCAAATTCTGCTTACTAATTCATCAATAGCCTGGGGCTGATCTCCCTGGGGAGTCATTCCAGAGGCTAATTTAAAGGTGTTTTGTGTCATAGAATTTATACTCGTGGGTTAAGCGATGAGGCTTCTTATCCTGTTTAAAAAATAATCACAAGAGTGATCCAGTGCTAACAAAACAGACTAAATTCACACGACTTTTTGTATTGTGAAGGTTGCTTAAACATTTTATCATGTTGTCTCTAGTTTTCGGTCTGCGTTTGTGTTTTTGAACTTTTTTGCAAGTTCATCATCCTACATTGGATGGCGATTTGTCTTTAAATCTTTACCGCCGTTTAAGGAGGCAAGGAACTGTGTTGAAGTCCATTATTGATTTTCGTTGGCCTAGGATCGTGTTAGTTGGAGCGTTAATGTCGTTCCTAACCTTTAGTGAAAGTGCACAAGCTTGGTGGTTTTGGACTCCAGGTGACACGGTGGATAACGTGGGCTACAAGCCCGAACAACCAATTCCCTTTAGTCACAAGCTTCATGCTGGTGATCGTAAGATCCCCTGTGAGTACTGCCATTCGAGTGCTCGCCGGTCGTTTTCATCGGGTATTCCCTCAAGCAACACATGTATGGGCTGCCACAAGGTCGTCCGGACCGATCGCGAAAATATCAAAAAGATCACTGAAGCCTACAATAAAAATCAGCCCATTGAGTGGGTGAAGGTCCATGACCTTCCTGATTTTGTTCGGTTCCCACACAAGCGGCACGTCCAAAGCAAAGATCAAGGTGGCGCGGGTATCGCGTGCCAAGAATGCCACGGCAAAGTTGAGGAGATGGAAGTCCTCGAGCAAGGAGCTCCTTTGCAGATGGGTTGGTGCATTGGCTGTCACAAGGAGCGTAAAGCTCCGCTTGATTGTCTTGCTTGCCATTACTGATACCGACTGACGTTTGACAGCGAAAGAAACGAGGGACGTTAAAAGATGAATAGAGAGCACAACGAAACAATCACCAGTCAGCCCAAGCGCCAGACCTCGATAGCCAAAATTCCTGGTTACACGATGACAGACCGGGGTCCTGAAGTGTTTGCGCCACTTGATGGGCCTTTGGAAGCGCCGGCGAAGGTGATTGAAAAGGGCCCATTGTATATGGGTGTTGAAGAGGTTATGCCGGAGGTAGATGCGGCAGATCATCCAGTGAGCCCCGGAGCTGAGGCTTTAAACAAATCGGGAGTTGATCGGCGCGACTTCTTGAAGCTATTTTCTGCAGCGGCCGTTGCCAGTTCGGCGGCGTGTGTGCGTCGTCCACTCGAAAAAGCTGTGCCCTACGTCAATCAGCCCATCGATCAAGCTATCGGTGTACCAACCTATTATGCGACCACTTGCGGTGAGTGCTCCGCCGGCTGTGGAATCTCAGTGAAGACCTCATCGGGCTTGCCGATAAAGATTGAAGGAAATGCTGAACACCCGCTCAGCTACGGGTCCACTTGCGCTGCAGGTCAGGCTAGCTTGCAAGGGTTGTTTCATCCAGATCGTCTTACGGCTCCAGGGTTTAAAGAGGGCGGTCGTTTGTCCTCTTATGCCTGGACCGACATGTTTGAGACTCTTGCTGCGCGGATAGATGGCAAAAAGGTTGCAATTTTTACAGGCGGTTCAACCGGCTCTCGTGATGCGTTTTATGTAGATGTGCTGAAAAAAATGGGAGGATCGGACAACGATCTTTACACATATGAAGCAAATTCTCTTTTTGAAGCGATCTCAGAAGCTCATCGTTTAGTCTTTGGTGTCGAGTGCATGCCGCGCCCCGATATGCGCCTTGCGAAGGTGATAGTCGGTCTTGGCTCGGATTTCCTTGATGTTGGTGTCTCGCCAGTGTTTTTTGCCAAGGGTTTTAGTAATTTTCACAACTATCAGCCAAATTCTGACTTCGGGAAATTTATTCAGTTTGAAAGTATGATGACTCAAACTGGAGCCAAGGCAGACGAACGCCATGTTGTCCCGCCGTCCAGTGAGATCGTTGTCGCGATGTTGCTGATGAAGGCATTGATTGATCGCAATATCTCGGGAGCAGCCAAGGAGCAAGCGAGTCGAATCCTTGCTGCAAATGCAGCGATTGTCAGCGGCGGATATGACCTTGTGGGCATCAGTAAAGACGTGTTTGATCATGTCGCTGAAGAGCTTCTCAATGCGCCTTCTATGGTGCTCGCCGGAAACACAGCCTTTGATCAGAACGCGACGATGCTCCAGGTGGCAGCAGCCTTGATCAATGAAATGATCGGAGCATATGGTAAGACACTCATGATCGATCGCGGTTGGATGCGATCACCGGTGCGTACCGGTGATGTGAAGCGATTCATGGAGAACGTCGATAATTATGATGTGGTGTTTTTCATCGGAACAAACCCCGTTTTCTCATTGCCGCAGTCGTTTGGCTTTGTCGACGCCCTTAAGAAAATTCCGCTTGTAGTTAGTATGCAGCCTAGTCCCAATGAGATGGATGGCTACGCACAGGTTGTTTTGCCGATCAATCATACTCTCGAAAGTTGGGGGGATGAACAACCAGTGGCCGGCTTCTGGTCAGCCCGACAACCGGTTGTGCGCCCTCTTAAAGATACCCGCCAGGCGGAAGACATCTTTTTGTGGTTGCTAGCTGCTCAGAAGAAAAGTCTGGGGTTCCAAGACTACCGTAGCTATCTCGTTGAGAAGTGGAAGCCACTCATGACGATGATTGAACCAAAGTTTTCGGATGTCGATTCATTTGTGAAGGCCCTTCTTAGCAAGGGTTTTGGCGGAAAGCTTGAAACGAGACCGTCACCAGCTGTCAAAGACGTTGCCAGTGTCTTCAAGGTGGCTGATGTTGCAACGGGGAAGGGCCCAAGATTGCTTGCTCCGTTGGATCCAAGACTGGGAGAGGGGCGCGGGGCAGACAAGCCTATTTTGCAAGAAATTGGCGACTCCATGACAACGATCGCTTGGGATTCCTGGCTAGGGATGAATCCTAACACCGCTGCGCAGATGGGTTTTAAACGAAATGATGTTATCCAAGTGGACACCGATGCTGGATCTCTGACGCTTGCGCTGTACCCTTTGCCTGGTTTACACGCTGATGCTGTGGTGATTCATCGCGGGAATGGTCACGGTAAAGAGTCCGGCATCGTACAGGGTGGCGTTGGTGTTAATCCTTTGATGCTTGTTGCGAAAGTGACGGATTTTGCCACTAACGCAGTTGCGACCTCCGGACAACCGGTGAAACTCACCAAAACCGGTGAGATCTATCGTTTGGCTGCAATGCAGAAGAGTCATGATATCGGCAATCGGACTGGGATTGTTAAAAAATACTCGGTTGAGGATGTTAAAACCTACAAACGTGAGCGTAGCCTCGATGATGTTCCTGATCTTTACCCTGCATTAGTGGAGGATGAGGCAGCTCAATATCGTTGGGGAATGTCGATTGATTTAACCAAGTGCTCTGGTTGCGGGGCCTGCATGGCTGCTTGTGCCATTGAGAACAACGTACCCCAAGTTGGTCGTGAGCAAAT
>JBIKKO010000211.1:0-5165 GCA_044360315.1 Oligoflexales bacterium | reverse complement strand
GAATTAATGATGAGAATTAATGATGAGAATCGAGGAGAACGCCATCGATGAATGACAATCCACTGCTATACAAAGAAGGATTACCACCGTTTGATAAGATCAAACCGGAACATGTTGCACCCGCAGTTACAGCCGTGCTGGATTGCGCAAATCGTATGCTAAACGACCTTGAACGAAAGCTTGCATCGGGCCAAGTACCGACATGGGACAACCTCATGGCCCCTTTAGATCAGCTCGATTATGACATGACACGCGTTTGGTCACCTGTCGGCCATCTCATGGGCGTCATGAATTCAGACGAACTACGACGAGCCCATGAAGCAATGCAACCAGAAGTCATTAAATTCGGACTTCAAACGGCTCAAAGTCGCACGATTTATGATGCTCTTTGCTCCCTACAAAAGTCCACGAACTGGTCGACATTACCAAAGTCACGTCAACGAATTGTTGAACGTAATATCGTCATGATGAAGCTGTCTGGCGTTGGTCTTGATGGAAAAAATAAAGAACGCTATAACCAGATCGCTCAAGAACTCGCGTCCTTAAAAACAAAATTTTCAAACAATACGCTAGACTCCACAAAAGCATGGTCGATGACGCTTCATTCTGAGGCCGATATGGATGGCCTGCCGGACCACGTATATGCCCTAGCAAGTCAGGAATTTAATCGCGCCACAGAATCATCAGCGTCAACCCCAAAATCTGGCCCATGGAGATTTACGCTGGATGCTCCAAGCTATCTACCATTTATGGAATTTTCCAAACGACGAGATTTGCGCGAAAAGATTTACCGCGCCCGAATCTCCATTGCCTCATCTGGAGATCATGATAATTCGCCGATTATTGAAAAAATCTTGCGACTAAAGAAGGAACAGGCGCACCTACTTGGCTTTCAAACATTCGCCGAGCAAAGTCTCTCAACAAAGATGGCTGGTGATGTAACGGCTGTCGATCGTTTACTTGAGGAGCTATTAGCGGCATGCTGGGCTCCGGCTCAACGAGAGCATGCGGAACTTCAAGCTTTCGCTGAACAAAAAGGATTTAATGGTAAACTACTGGAGTGGGACATACCTTTCTACGCCGAACGTCTTAAAGAAGAACTATACGAGTATAGCGAAGATGAGCTGCGACCCTATTTCCCGATCCCCAAAGTCCTCAACGGTCTGTTTTCGTTGGTAGAAAGACTGTTTGGAATCCGTGTTGAGCAAGCAGAGAAATCGGCTCCCGTATGGCATGAGGATATAAAATTTTTCAAAGTATTCGATCATCAATCTCACACCCATATTGCAAGCTTCTATCTAGACCCCTTTACGCGTCCTGGATTGAAACGAGCCGGAGCGTGGATGGATGACTGCATCATACGCCGTAAAACAGGCGATAAGGTCGATTTACCCGTGGCTCATCTTGTTTGCAATGGCACCCCACCACTGGGTGGCAAGCCTGGACTCATGAGCTTTGACGAGGTTCACACCTTATTTCACGAGTTTGGACACGGATTGCAACATATGTTAACCACGGTCGATGATGCGGGTGCTTCCGGGATTAATGGGATAGAGTGGGACGCCGTGGAGCTAGCTAGTCAGTTTATGGAAAACTGGCTCTATAATGAGCCTGTTCTTAAGTCGATTAGTAGCCATGTTGATTCAAATCAACCTTTACCGGATGAGTATATTACAAAAATCATCAATGCACGGAATTTTAGATCCGCGAGCAACATGATTAGACAGCTCCATTTTTCCCTGACTGATATTGAGTTGCATCACCGCTATCAACCTGGTGGCTCAGAAACACCGCACGACGTGTTTGCTAGGCTAGCAAAACGAACAAGTGTTTTGCCACCTCGACCCGAAAACAGATTTCTCTGTGCATTTGGGCATATTTTTGCTGGTGGCTACGCAGCCGGCTACTACAGTTACAAGTGGGCCGAAGTCCTCAGTGCGGATGCTTTTGCCGCTTTCGAGGAAGCTGGACTCGAAAATGAAGTAAACTTAAAAGAGACAGGATGGCGCTACAGAACCACAGTTCTTGCCCTCGGTGGTGGCGAACATCCAATGGAGGTATTCAAAAAGTTTAGGGGACGAGAACCAAGCACCAAGGCACTACTCCGTCACAGTGGTTTACTTCAGCAGACTTCATAAAACACTCACAAGGCAGAGAGTGTGCCTATTTTAGCTGATCACGATTTAAGATATCGAGATTTGCGTGGAACGAAAGCACATGGATAAAATTCAGTTCAACATTCCGCTGCGTCGACAAATTCGAAACATGAGCCGCTTTGCGCAAATTATTAACGTATTTGCTCGCCACGGCTACTGGACACTTTTGGAACGCATGGAAATGCGCAAGGTCCTAAGTGCAAAGGAACTAGAAGAAGTGGCCTCCATAAGTCACGACGTTCCAGCTCCTGATGCTGCTAACTCAGGGAGAATAGAAGGCATTCCAACTCATCTGCGCAAAGCCTTCGAGGAACTAGGGCCAGCATTCGTAAAATTAGGACAAATCTTAGCCGTACGCGAAGACTTAATCCCCAAAGACTTTACTGAAGAACTTAGACGCCTCCATAACAAAGTAGAAACGCTGCCTTTTGATACAATCAAGACACGACTGAAAGAAGACTTAGGTGAACATAAACTAGCAAAATTTTCCTCAATAGACTCCACGCCACTTGCTGCTGGTAGCATTGCCCAGGTCCATGCAGCGACTCTAGCCGACGGAACTCGAGTGGTGGTAAAAATTCAACGGCCAGGTATATCGCAAGTCATACAAACCGATCTTGACTTGATGATGACGATCGCTGAACTGATGGAACGCTATATCCCTGAAAGTCGATTTTTAAAGCCAACGTCGATGGTACAAGCTCTAGCAGATGCCCTGATTGGGGAATTAGATTTCATCCGCGAAGCGGGCAGCATGACCAAAATGTCATCAAACTTCTCCGAATCTCCCCACATCAAATTTCCAAAAGTTTTCTGGGATTTGACGACATCGAAAGTGCTGACACTATCACGTTTAGATGGCCTACCTGCTGACGACCGAGAAACATTAAGAGCAGCCAACATCGACGTCTCGCTTCTCATGGAGCGTGGCATGGGCATGTTCCTTAAAATGGTATTCTTAGATGGATTTTTTCATGGCGATCTTCACCCTGGTAACATTCTAGCCATGCAGGACTCTGAAATCGGCTTACTTGACTTTGGATCCGTGATCCGCCTCAGTGCAAG
This sequence comes from Oligoflexales bacterium, assembly GCA_044360315.1. Taxonomy (GTDB): domain Bacteria; phylum Bdellovibrionota_B; class Oligoflexia; order Oligoflexales; family RGVZ01; genus CAMDKS01. The sequence continues at coordinate 1,944 of JBIKKO010000211.1, read as the reverse complement.
GGTTAGAGAAAATCTAGCCGGTTTGCTACTTTGTCTCTCACGGGAGGATTTCGAGGGGATGGTCAACCATTATCTGGAGATCACTGATCCCTCGTCATCCCTGGATATTTTTAAGTTTCAACACGACGTCGCCAACGCTCTCTCTCCGTTTGTTGGTCTTAATCTCCAGCAAACTCAGAGTGGAGCCCGTCTTTGGGATCTTGCCCGTATCGCAGCAAAGCACAATACGCCTTTCCCCCAAGATTTGATTGTATTCGTAAAAAGCATGTCAACCTTTGAGGGCGTGGGTCTGCGACTCGATCCTGAGTTTAATATCATGTCATATGTTTCTACGTTTGCTGGGGACATGGTCAGTGAACTTTATTCGCCACGAAAAGTCCAAGATCAAGCCTTGTCCATCGGACGAGATCTGGCAAATTTAATGCGTCATGCACCGATTCAGACACGGCGTCTTCTTGGAGCTGCCCTTGACGGGCAGCTTAAAGTTAACGTAATCACGCCCGAGATTCTTAAGCTAACACGGTCACTGGATCGAACGGGTAGTCGGCTTTCCATTGCGATTATTATCGCCGCTTTACTTATTGGGTCATCCATCCTCAGCTATGCCTCGGCAACAACTGAGGCTAAACTAGGGGTGATTGGCACAAGCGGGTTTGTTATTGCAGGAGTGCTCGCAGTGTATATTGTTGTCTCGATCATGCGTTCTGGTCGATTTTGACAATTCATGGTAGAAGTTTCGCGATAGACCAAAGAAACCTAGTTAACGACAGTAGAGGAACCTCCCTATGCAACCGTCAAATCGAGAGCCTAAATATCTAAAGTCTGACGATGACGCTCGCCTTAAAAGCGAGATCGCCAAACGATTTCTCGACCAACGTACCAGGTTAAATGAGGTCGTAAATGCCGCCGATAACAATTTAGTCAAAAGGTTTTATAACCTGGATCACAACACCTATCTCGAGGGCGAGCTCACCGCAAAGATCAAAGAACTCATGGGTTTGTCGGTCTCCGCAGCACTGCGCTGTGATGACTGCATCAATTACCACATCATTCAAGCCTGGAAACTTGGCGCGTCGCGAAAAGAGCAAGAAGAAACCATCAACGTCGCACTGGTGGTTGGCGGATCCATCGTAATCCCGCATTTACGGCGCGCCTATGATTTGTTGGCAGAACTCTATTGCTAGCTTACCGGTCACGCCACAGCGGAATTCCAAAGTCATCTTGAAGGCAGTCAGCTAATTCTGCGAGTGGCAGACCGACGACGTTTGAAAAAGATCCTTTTATCTCTCTGACCATAAAGCTTCCCAATCCCTGAGCTGCATACCCACCAGCTTTATCAAATGGCTCACCGGTCGAAATATAACCATCCATCTCTCTTCCACTAAGTTTTTTAATCGCAACATCAGTGGCAACCGTGAATTCACGAAACTTCTGAACAATTCCACCTTGGACTAAAGATACTTTAACGGCCGTCAACACGGTGTGACTCCGAGCACTGAGAGCGGAAAGCATCCTCTTGGCTTCCGCCTGAGAACGTGGCTTCTCAAGAATCTGATCATCGATTACCACAATTGTGTCTGCACTCAGCACGACGACCGCATCTCGTCCTGGACTTGAAGCCTGGGAGCATATCCATTCATTTTTTTCACGCGCATTTCGCGCCACATAGTCCCCAGGGCTTTCCCCCATCTTAGGCACCTCCTCCGTCTCTGGCTTCATCACCACGAAACTTAATCCAAGGTGTCCAAGCAACTCCTGGCGACGAGGTGAAGAGCTTCCTAAGATGATTTGGCAGCGATTCACCACGCCCTCGACAGCCTCTTCATACTGAATGACCACCTGTCCTATGTCCGTCCGCCATTGCGACGATGGCCAATGATGTTGAATTTCCTGAATCCGTTTCAACGCCTTATGCTTAGCCATATGGAACGTTGGTCCAGATCC
>JBIKKO010000068.1:0-15886 GCA_044360315.1 Oligoflexales bacterium | reverse complement strand
CTCCTACTTTCTTCGGATCAGTAGACGCTGCGGTGGACACCGCGGTGGCCACCGCCTTAGACGCTGGTGGGGCGCTTGTTGTCGAAATCGATCGTTGAACCTCTTGTAAAATCGGCAGCAATTGATCCTTCACATGCTTTAGAGCCTCATCAAAGGAGGCCGCGCTGCCGTCAGGCTTTGCCACGACCTCAATAGCGCCAAGCTTTAGGGCCTCCATAGCCGCAGTTCCACCCCGCAAGGTCTGAGAAGCGAAAATCACAACTTTAACAGGCAAACCGCGAGCTTTAATCTCGCGTAAGGTATCCATTCCGTTTAACTCTGGCATCTCCATATCAAGTGTCATGACATCATAGGTCTCGTGCTGAAGCTTTTGCAGCGCAATCTTACCATTGGCAGCCGTACCAATTGACTTAAATGACAAAGATGACTCCACAGCAGACTTGATCTGTGAGCGAAACACAATTGAATCGTCAACAATTAAAAGACGCATAGATCTCCAAACTAGGGAACTTCAACCGTTTAAAACTTTAAAAATTCTATCGACATCAATTACACTCATTAGCTCCGCACCTACTTTGTAGACCCCTGTCATATATTGACGAACCGACTGATGAATTGTGTTTGGAACGCTCTCACTTAGCCGAGTTTCTAACTCAATCACATCACCGATTTCATCAACCAACAACGAGACAAGAAAACCATCCGCTTTACATATCACGTTCATAAGATCTGTGGAGGACTTGGCATCTAATTCGAACAAATCATGCAAGCTTATCGCTGTAACAACCTGACCGCGAAGATTAATCAATCCCTGAACAAATCCCTCTGCAAGAGGGATTTTCGTCATCGGCATCGGCTTCACAACCTCTTGAACTCGACTGACATCGATACCGTACATCCGACCAGACACAAAAAATGTTGAGTACTGGATACGCTGTACCCGAGGCTTATTATCTTTTCCCGCGCCTAACATCGATTCGGAACTATAAGACACAACTCCCCCCTTTGATCACGCAGCTTGAGGTCCAAAGATGCGATCTACAGTTTGCATCAACGCATCGCCATTAAACTTTTCGAGATAAGCATTAAAACCAACGTCTCGCCCCATTTTAATATCAGCATCACGGAATCGGGTTGTTAGAGCGATCACAGGCAACTCTGATAACGCCGTACTTGATCGAATTCGTTTCGTTAACTCAAAGCCATCCATGATTGGCATCTCGATATCTGTTACCACCAAATCGAAGCCTGATGCTCCGCCCGCCTGTAAACGATTGAAGGCTTCTTCCCCATTTACAACTGTCACGACCTGGTGGCCCTGCGCCGCAAGATAGGCTGAAACCTGGCGCCTAAAAAATGACGTGTCCTCAACTAAAATAATTTTAAGACTTCGCATTCCGGGACGGTCTGTGACCCTACCAGTGGTATTCGCCCTAGTCCATTCCCCGCCATGAACGGCCCTCGGCAACACTTGCGAACCAGCATTTTTAGAGACATAGTCATCAATAATTTTCAAAACATCTAAAACAACCAACACGTTATCGCCACGAACAACAGACCCCAAAATACCCGGTCGGTCGGAGATTTCACCATCAATGTCTGAGTGAACAGATATGATATCCTCAACTTTCCTTACGGCCAAACCAAATAGGCGGTTAGACTTACTCACCACTATGATGCTAAAGCGATCTACAGTTAGCCAGTCCTCGGCTGAGCCAGGCATAAGATCGAGCGCTACGCCTATAGGAATAATTGGCAATAGGCCTCCTCGATATCTTAACACCGGTATTTTGCCTGAATACTGGACGTCTTTACCCAGGAACTCCTCTAGACGATTAACTAGGCATAACGGCATTGCAAAACCACGACCCACACCCAAGTCTGCTACCAAATAATCGGCTGCATCCGGATGCCGGGTTTGCGCATCGATCAAAGACTCGAAACTCTGCTTTGGCAATCCGCTCGAAACATTGCCAAGCCTTGCCAACCCTCCCACATCAAGAATTAAGACCACCACTCCGTCACCCATCACGGTGGCGCCAGAATAAGCCATAATATTTCGAATACTGTGTGCCAAAGGCTTTACGACAATATCGACATTGTCTAGCACTTCATCGACAGCTAAACAAAATGTAATACTCTCATTACGAAGAACGACGATCGTTTTGACTTCACTAAAATCAAATCCCGCATGGGACCGCTCTGATACTAGCAAATTTTTAAGTCGCACAACGGGCATAAGATTTCCACGCAAATTAACCATCGCTTGGCCCTGCAACTTTAGCAGGCTCAAGTCTCCACGCGACTGCCCGTCGACACGCAACAACTCCTGCACCTTAACCTGTGGTATTGCAAAACGAGCACCTCCACTCGTCACGAGTAGTGCCGGTATAATTGCCAGCGTAAGAGGTATGTTAAGACGAACCGTTGTCCCTACGCCTTCTGTGCTATCAAGATCAATGGTTCCACCGATTTTTTCAATATTCGTTTTGACCACATCCATACCCACACCGCGCCCCGAAATATCGGTAACCACATCGGCAGTCGAAAATCCTGGAGTGAATATTAGATGCCGCACATCACGACTTGACATTGTCGCCAGTTGTTCGTTGGTGATGATTCCACGTTCTAGAGCCTTTTTAGCTATCTTAGTTGGCGATATTCCAGGACCGTTGTCAGACACTTCAACAATAACGTGACCACCCTCATGATAAGATCTTACAATAATAGAACCGATGGGTGACTTGCCGGCAACTTTTCGCCCCTCAGGCAGTTCCATTCCATGATCAACACAATTACGAATCAAATGCGTCAAAGGATCTTTCACTGCTTCAATCAGTGTTTTATCAAGCTCCGTGTCAGCACCCTCAATCTTCAACTCAACCATCTTTCCAAGGTCTCGGGCTAAATCACGAACAACCCGATGAAATTTCGTCAAAAAAGGACCTATCGGTTGCATCCGGGTTTTCATCACATCGGTTTGAAGCTCTGCGGTAACAACATTAAGCCTCTGAGACAATTTCTGAAAGTCAGAGTTGACGTCTTGACTGCGAAACTGCAGAACCTGATTTCTCACCAAGACCAGTTCACCAACCAGATTCATCAGATTATCAAGAAGGCCAACAGGGACACGAACGGTGCTTACATCTGAAGCACTTTCTTCGCGCACAAACGATTGGGATTCCTTTATATAGTGAACGTCCCCTCGACCAGTTGCGGGAGATGACGTCTTTACTTTATTTAGAGCTAACTCTAACTCAGCCTGGGCAAGACTTATTTCTTCATTCGCTTTACCTTGCGGAGACTCGTTATCAATTGGTTTATCCTCGACAACTCGACTTGCTTGAGACGTGCGCGACAATTTTATGGCGTCGATCGCCAAACCCGCTACACGAGCAATAATCGCATCCAATTGTTTGGCTTCAACTGGATCTTCCTGACCCTTCTCCTCAATGTGAATCAATAAACGGGTCAGTAAATCAAGCCCATCAAATAACGCGTCAACAAGTCCAGAATCGAGTTGGATCATCTTCTGCCGAACTGGCTCAAGGGCTGTTTCCATCGCGTGAGCTAACTGACCAACGAACCTAAATCCAAACAAATGGGCGCCGCCTTTGATTGAATGCATGTTACGGTAGAGACTATTTAGGGTTTCATCATCGTACTGATTTTTTTCGACCTTTCCGAGGCAAAGCGATACCCTGTCACACATTTCTCGTGTTTCAGCGATATACTCTAACAACGCTTCCTTTGGTATGCCGGTCACAGGTACCTCAATACATCGCTTTGGGATCCACACCATCAATAACAGATGACTCAGACATCATTATCGAATTGCGGACAAAGCCTGTCAATTCAGCTTTTTTGGCGTTTTTCGACTGATTATTGGCACTGACTTTTGACACCCTAGGCAAATATTGCGTCGGACAGAGGGGCAAGAAGCCGTATCTTTAAAGTCATTTTTTGGCGCATGCTAAAATGTATCCTCATGACATCGAGGAAATTTTTACCGTCCTCTTTTTTCCCAGCAATGTTAGAACTCGAACGCAACACCGTTTACTGACTGAAATACGGCCTCAAAGATGATAAAACCCACCCTGGATTGACCACATCCTCTGACACTAAATAGCTCAGGACGGAACAAAACGATCCGACCAATTAAACTCGCGTCTTATCAGAATAGACCCCAACCGTCTCCATTAAATGACGTAGACTCACCAGAGACAGCCGTGTTTTCCTGCACCGCGGCCTCTGGTTTTATGACTTCCTCACTCGGCTGATTCGACTTAGGTCCGTGGGCAAATCGCGTTAAAGCCCCCGTGGGATCGAGAGATTTGAAAATTCCTTGTGCCTCCAGGATAGGATCAATGTCTAATAGTGAGACGACAGTCCCATTTAGATCGACGGACCCTTTTATGGATGCTCTATCACGAATAAGTGAGTCAATGTCTTCAGCGGTAGAGCAAACGTCTCTAATCGAGCGAATTGCAAATCCAACATAGCGATCATTGATCATAGATACAACCATCGGCACTCGAACTTCAGACTCTTGCCAATTTTGCTTGCGAGAGCTCATACCAAGCGCATGCGTTAAGTCAATAACAGGCATGACCTGATCCCGATAAATGACCACATGCCGATCACCGACTCCTTGAATGGAGTTTGGAGAAATCTCCTCTAATCGATGCACAACAGAAAGCGGCACCGCAAAAACGCCTGGACACCAGAGATTAAACACTAATAGCTCTTTGACGTCTCCTACAGGTGTATCCTTTGCTAATTCTACAGATGATTGTAATTGTATCGTCGGACTCGTAACGCCTGCAACCTCGGCTATTCCGTCCACACTTAAGACTAGCCCCACACTCCCATCACCCATGAACGTTGCGCCTGCATATACTTTGAGTCTCTCCATGTGCTTGCCGACAGTTTTAACGACGATCTCTTCACTATCAAGGACCCGATCGACTGACAATGCATAGTGGGACGCATCAGTTCTTGTAATTAGAATATTGAGAGTATCCAAGCTGAGATAGTCGATGTCAGATTTGCGACGCAAGCCTAGCGATTCACCAAGATCTGTTAGGGGCATCAACTCACCCTCAAAGTCAAGCACATAGGCACCTTCAAGGCGCTTAACACATTGTCGCAGTCGCCCACCTTCTAACCGCAAAAGGCGCGCGATGCTATCCTGTGGGATCGCAAAATCGCGTCCACAAGTTTCCACAACCAGGGAGTTTATAATCAAGACTGATTTAGGAATTGGTAAATGAAGAGAAAACGTTGTGCCTTTGCCTTGATCAGACTCAATATCAACTCGACCCTTAACCTTTTGAACAGAGGCGCGGACCATATCCATCCCTACGCCTCGACCGGAGACGTCCGTCACCTGAGAGGCTGTCGAAAATCCAGATTCAAAAATTAATGCGTAAATCTTCTGGGTCGATAATTTATCAGCCTCAGCGGGTGAGAACAGCCCTCTTTCAATTGCCTTCTTCTTTATTTTGCTCGCATCTAGTCCGCCTCCATCATCCTGGATTGAGACGACAACCTCATCACCCTTTTCCATAGCTCGGATGGTCAGACTTCCCTCCGGTTTTTTTCGTCGTTGTGATCTTAGCTCCCTCGTCTCAATCCCATGATCAATTGAGTTTCGAACAATATGTATAAGTGAATCAGATAAAACTTGAGCCAGCGATGAGTCAACACGAATGTGGTCGCCTTCAACCCTAAAATCAATAGACTTTCCAAGATTTTGAGCGGTATCTCTTACTGCTCTCGGCAGAGGTCGAAATACTTTGCTAAGGGGAACTTTGCGGGTTTCAATGAGCCTGCCTTGGATTCCGGAATTTATCTTATGCATTTCTTCGAGAAGCTCGCCAAGGTGTAAAACATTCTTGTTACTTGGCGTTTCTTTTTCTATGACCCTTACGAGTTTATTGACCATATTCCTGATAACGGTAATTTCACCGGATAGCTCCATAAATTCGTCAAGCATGACAGTCGGTACACTTACAGATTCTTTTGTTGAATCTGGCTTATTTGCGGCAAGAGCATCAACCGAGGATGCCTTACCTGCATCAGTAGATTGGTTTTTTGATGTCAAATCGAAGATTCTTGCCAGGATTAATTCATCTTGATTCCAAGCTTCACCTGTCTTCAAACAATTAATCATTTTGCTCACTGTGTCGTAACCTTTGAGCAATAGGGAGACGATTTCTGGAGTAACGTCAACCGTGTTATTTTTAAGTTTTGTTAGAAGATCCTCAAACTTATGGACATAGACCCGAACGTGCGACGTTTCCAACACCCCACTTGAGCCTTTTATTGTATGGATCAAGCGGAAAATTGTGTTGATCGTCTCCGCATCATTGGGTCGTTGCTCAAGCGCCATAATTAGAGGCTCTAACTCCTCCAAAATAGCGCCTGACTCCTCAATGAAGATCTGCTCTAAAGCCAATCTCTCACGAATTCCCGCCTCGCGATCTTTCGATGTTTTCTTCACAAGGTCGATCAGAGTAGGCGCTTCAAACGGCTTTGGCAGCATTGCTGAGACGCTTGCATCGGCGCCAGCCTGCGCATCTTCCTTCGTGATATATCCAGACAACAAAATGAAAGGCACGTCTTTATGCTTTTCCTGCATTGCCTGGCGTAGCTGGATGCCAGTCATGCCTGGCATCTTATAATCGGAAACAACACAAGCCGTCACAGATCCACTTTTATCTAAATGATCCAATGCCTCAGGGCCAGATGTAGCGATCAAGCCGTCGTAGAAGGGAGACAGTAATTCCTTGATTAATGACGCGATTTCATTCTCATCATCAACAATCAATACTTTAAGTTTTTTAACCTCACTCACGAACGCCTCCTCTATTCATCACCCAAACGTGCCCTATAGTTATCGGGATAATAGCGAGGCAACTGAGAGATCTCGTGCGGGACCAAGACCTACACACTTTGAAATTGAGTTAATTAGCAGGAAAAAATCAATTATTTCAGAGCCAAAAAAAGACCCACGATTCACCGTTCTATGGAATTACAAGCGTGAATTTAAGCTCCGTCCAGCCCTCTTCCAAGACGCCCAAGCGGTTTTTCCGTGGAATAAATTTCGCGCCCTTCACCGCTGTAAGTACGCGTGCATCCATTCCATAACCAATCTTTCGCCGAAGCTCCACGTCACGAACGGAACCATCCAAGTTGACATAAACATCAACAATGAATGATCCCTCAACCATCGCATCGAGGGCTTCATCCGTGTAGGGCGGGGTCACCATCGAATTTGCAATCAATCGGGCTGGGGCTGACAAATCACCTTGAAGGGGTTGGACTTCCTTTTCGCGCTTTCCTGTATCCCCCGTCATGAGTGTATTTCCAATCGGGGCTGCCATGGTCCCACCTGGGGAAAGCGAATCCTTGGTCAATCCTTGAATAGGGAGCGTGGTTGGACTTGCCTCGGTTTTCAAGACTTGGTTAGGAGTTGCAGTTGGTGTTTGGGGTCGAGGTTCCTTCCTCCTCGGAGGAGGAGGCGGCGGAGGCGTCTCTTTGATGGGCTCCTGGACCACAGCTGGCTCAGCCACTCGAACACGAACTGGCTGAAGCTTTTCGTTTTTTATCGCTGGCTTACCCTTGATCGTCAGCAGCCCTGCAGCCATTCCATAATGTAAAACAACCGATGCGACAACGCCCCAAATCCATGGGTATGATCTTGCTCCGTAACGATTCATTAACAAGTTCTGCATACAATATAGCCACCCTCTGAGGGTTACCCTCTAAAATACAGGTGTTATCGGCTAAAACCCTATGATATCTTGAGCCAAATGTTACACCTGGAGGACACGTCTCATGCTTTTAAATTCCATCCCCGCGACATTATTAACCATCGCAGCGGTTCTTGCTACCCCAACCGCCCATGCAGATACAATTAAAATCGGGGAGGTGGGCTCCATGAGCGGGTCAGAGGCGACATTTGGCGTCTCCACTCACCAAGGCATCTCACTAGCCGTCAAAGAGCAAAATGCTAAAGGTGGCATTAAGGGAAAGAAAATTGAACTGATTACGGTCGACAACCAAGGCAAACCCGAAGAAGCCGCCGTTGCAACAACCAAATTGATCACTCAAGACAAGGTATCAGCCATCCTCGGAGAAGTCGCATCGTCGCGATCCATGGCAATGGCACCGATCGCCCAGCAAAACAAGATCCCCATGATTAGCCCGTCGTCGACCAATCCGAAGGTCACAGAAATTGGCGATTACATTTTCCGAGTTTGTTTCATTGATCCATTTCAAGGCAAAGTGATGGCTAAATTTGCCTCCGAGGAGCTCAAAGCAAAAACCGTTGCCATCCTGAGGGATGTGAAGAGTGATTATTCTGTTGGTCTATCGAACTTCTTTTCTGAAGCGTTTGTTCAAAGCGGAGGAAAAATCGTAGTCGAGCAAACTTATAGCTCAGGTGAAGTGGACTTTAATAGCCAGCTCACATCGATTCGAGCGAAGAAGCCGGATGCGATTTTTATTCCTGGCTACTACACAGAAGTTGGTTTGATTGCAAAACAGGCAAGAAAACTAGGAATCAAAGCACCTCTCCTTGGCGGGGACGGATGGGACTCGGCCAAGCTGTATGAATTAGGAGGAAAGTCTCTCAATAATAGCTACTTCTCCAACCATTACAGTCCTGAAGACAAATCTCCAGCTGTTCAAAACTTCATCGCAAGCTATAAGGCTGAATACAAGAAAATTCCTGATGGCCTCGCCGCCATGGGCTACGACGCCGCAAAGGTTCTTTTTGCTGCAATGGAAAAAACCAAAAATGTCGGTGCAGCCGAGCTAAGAGACGCCATTGCCCAAACTAAAAACTTTCCAGCAGTTACGGGAAACATCACCATTGATCCTAAGCGCAATGCCAGTAAGTCGGCTGTCGTTCTTCAGGTTGCCGATGGAAAATTCCTTTACAAGTCCACTGTTAATCCGTAAGAAACGGATTCTAAATTTACTGACTGGCTAACCAACTAATCCGGAATATACACCATGGCAGAATTCATCCAGTATTTGATCAACGGCCTATCTCAAGGTGGCACTTATGCATTGATCGCTCTGGGTTACACCATGGTGTTTGGAATTCTCCAGTTGATTAACTTCGCACACGGCGAGGTGTATATGCTTGGGGCGTTTACCGGCCTGTATACCTCGCAGATGGTTGGAACAACAATCAACAGCTTCTTTAACAAGATGCTAAACGGAGCCGCCGACCAACCCTCCACTTTAGCGGCGATTGCCTCAGCCATGATTGTGGTTTTGGTTGCTATGATCATCTGCGCCGCCATTGGCTATTTTGTGGAACGCCTCGCCTATCGCCCACTGCGATCCTCACCTAGGATCAATCTGTTGATAACGGCCGTTGGCGTGTCATTGTTGTTTCAGTACTCCGGCCAAATACTTTTTGGTTCCGATCCTAAAGCATACCCTGACTTTTTTGAAAATCTTGAGTCGTGGACCTTCGGTTCAGACGAAAACCTTCTAGTCATCAACCCGTTACAAGTCTTCGTTTTTGCGGTAGCCATCACCTTGATGCTTATTTTGCGTCATATTATCTTCAACACACGACTGGGCCGAGCTATGCGTGCTGTGAGCTTTAACCACGACTTAGCTAGTCTGATGGGCATCCCAACAAATCGAGTCATCTCCGCAACCTTCATGCTTGGCTCTGCCCTGGCCGGTGCCGCAGGAGTGATGGTAGGGATGACATATCCCAAAGTCGAACCATTAATGGGCGCTCTGCCTGGGTTAAAGGCCTTTTGCGCAGCGGTCCTGGGTGGAATCGGTAATGTCACTGGTGCCGTACTAGGTTCGTTTATCCTTGGACTAGCAGAAGCCCTTTTATCTGGATATGGCACACCCACTTACAAAGACGCTTTAGCGTTTGCTATTTTAATCGTAATTCTCCTCGTTAAGCCTTCTGGCCTAATGGGCGTTCACCGCACCGAAAAAGTCTAATCAGAGAGACGACAGCAAGGTACTACGTCATGACCAATTCATATAACACAGATGATCATCCCAACCGTGCTGGTCTTGCCAGTCTGCGATGGTGGGCCTTAGCCCTCGGAGTCGTCTGGATTTTAAATTACTTTTTACCAACCACGGTCAGCCCTTACATCTTTCAAATTGTCATTCTCGCTGGCATCAACGTGATTTTGTCGGTGAGCTTAAACCTGGTCAATGGTTTTACTGGTCAGTTTTCGATGGGACACGCCGGATTTATGGCTGTGGGCGGTTATTTATCTGCGTTCATTACAACCTCAATCGCCGAAAGTCGCCCCGATCTTTTGATCGATCAGGCTTCAGGATCTGTCGTGACATCAGGAGTACTCATTTTCCTGTTAGCGCTAGTTTTAGGTGGTATTGCTGCCACTATGGTTGGCTACATTGTTGGGCTACCTTCGCTTCGGCTTAGAGGAGATTACCTTGCGATCGTGACGCTCGGATTTGGTGAAATTATTCGTGTGATCCTCCTCAACACCGAGGCCGTAGGGGGAGCGCGAGGCCTGTCGGGGATCAAACCTTTTACAACATTTGGCTGGGTGTACACGTTTGTAGTCATTACAGTCTTGTGCGTATGGCGCGTGGTCCACTCGGCCCATGGTCGTATCCTTCTCTCAATCCGAGAAGACGAAATCGCGGCCACAGCAATGGGAGTCAATACAACTCAGGGCAAGGTCAGAGCGTTTGCAATGGGTGCATTTTTTGCAGGTATCGCTGGGGGGTTGTTTGCCCATTACCTTACCACCTTAAACCCAGGTACGTTTGACTTCAATCGAAGCTTTGAAGTCATCATTATGGTTGTTCTCGGCGGAATGGGATCTATTTCGGGTAGTGTGGTTGCTGCAATTCTTTTGACTGTGTTAAAAGAAGCCCTTCGCCCTCTTCAGCAAATCACAGGCGTTGATCTACGTATGGTGATTTACTCGATCGTACTGATTGTCATGATGCTTGCTCGCCCCAAAGGAATCTTTGGAACTCGCGAAATCGGGGATATCATTCGAAAACGCCTGAGTAGAAAGGGAGAAGCCGCATGAATACGGCCTATGCCCTAAAGGCAGAAAAATTAACGATTATGTTTGGTGGCTTGAAGGCCGTCAGTGAGCTGGATTTACAGATACCGCTTGGAGGCATTTTCGGACTAATTGGACCAAATGGCGCTGGGAAAACAACCGTCTTCAACATGCTGACTGGCGTCTACAAACCAACGTCTGGGTCAATATCCCATGGTCCCTCTGGTAAACGTCTTGACGGCAAAAAGCCATTTGAGATCACCAGAACTGGAGTTGCACGCACGTTCCAAAATATCCGTTTGTTCAAAGATTTAACTGTTATGCAAAATATACTTGTAGCGATGGATCAAAACCCGTCGTACAAAAAATACAATCTTTTACCCACACTTTTTCATAGTCGGGCCCTCCTCGATAATGAACGGAAAAAGCAAGATGATGCGATGGAAATCCTCAAAATTTTCAAGCTCGAGCAACGATACCAGGAAGTATCATCAAGCCTGCCCTACGGTGATCAACGTCGCCTCGAAATAGCTCGGGCCATCGCAACTGGAGCAAGAACGCTATTGTTAGACGAGCCTGCTGCCGGAATGAATGCACAAGAAACCGTAAAGCTCATGGATACGATTCGAGACATACGTTCAAAATTCGGCGCAACAGTTCTTCTCATTGAACACGATATGAAACTTGTAATGGGAATTTGTGAACGAATTGCTGTGCTGGATTATGGGATTAAAATTGCGGAGGGTGAACCATCGGAGATCCAAAAAAATCCAAGAGTCATCGAAGCTTATTTAGGTAAGGCGGCCACTCATGACCAACCCAAATGAAACAATTTTAAGTTTCAAAGATGTAAACGTCTTTTATGGCATCATTCAGGCCCTGCACGGCGTGAGTTTTGAAGTCAAAAAGGGTCAAATCGTCACGCTGGTGGGTGCCAATGGGGCTGGAAAATCAACGACCCTTCGCGCTATTTCGGGTTTGGTGAAACCAAAATCTGGCGAAATCCTGTTCAAAGGTGAAGACCTCACAAATTTAGCTCCTCATGAAATTGTAAGAAAACGCCTGTGCCAAGCCCCCGAGGGACGAGGTATCTTTCTGAATTTGACGGTGGAGGAAAATATGGATCTTGGTGCTTGGGCCGCACCCGACAAATCCGCCTACAAAGCAAACATGGACCATGGTTATCAACTATTCCCTAGGCTGAAAGAACGTCGAACCCAACTTGCCGGCACACTTTCAGGCGGCGAGCAGCAAATGCTAGCCATTGCTCGAGCTCTCATGGGCCAGCCAGAGCTTCTCCTGTTAGATGAACCAAGCCTAGGCCTGGCTCCGCAGATCATTGAAAAGATATTTGAGATCATTACTGATATTAATAAAACGGGAATGACGATCGTATTGGTCGAACAAAACGCCCTTCAAGCACTACAGATAGCTCACTACGGAATTGTCTTAGAGACCGGCCAGGTCAAGACCCAGGGCCACGCGGGTGATTTATTGAGGTCCGATGATATCCGCAAGGCATATTTAGGTGACTGATCTTTATTCATCTGCTAGGGTGACTCATCCAAAAATTGAGGAGTCACCCATGTCCCACAAAGTTATTGCATTCCATTACAAACTTACTGATGTCAAAGGCGCTACACTAGATCAATCTGAGGCCAATGAGCCTTTAGCCTTCATGACTGGTGTTGGTCAAATCATACCGGGTCTTGAGACTGTTCTTATGACCATGACCAAGGGCGATAAACGCCGCGTGGAAGTGGAGGCGAAGGATGCCTACGGCGAGCGAGATATCGCGCGGATCCTCAACGTAAAGCGCAATCAACTCCCCGAGGGCGATATCAATGTCGGAGACATGTTTCATGGGCCAAATGGTGACGTGGTCACCGTGACTGCCATCTCCATTGATAGTGTAACCCTCGACGCCAATCATCCACTCGCAGGACAAAAACTTATCTTTGATGTGGAAATTGACACTGTTCGTGATGCCACAAAAGAAGAAGTAGCCCATGGTCACGCCCATGGCGCTGACGGATCTCATCAACACTAAGGTGCGCCGATGCTAAACCGCCAACAGATTGTCAATGCCTAGCAATTTAGCCCTCGGGCAGATCTAAAATGCATGACATGTTGGCCCCAACGTGTCTGGAGATAAGCCCCTTGCCGTCTTGTACGCCAAGGGGCGTATCATCACAGCAAGCGCAGGAAATACGTAGACCCAACACGCGCAACATCTGCATGTCTAAGCGCAAACATCAACCCGTCCATGTTTGCCAAGATCAGCTGGCTTTCTTTTCCTCTTCAGGAGATCCGCTCGGCACTTCACCCAACTTGCGCTCGATTTCGCTTTTCATCTCATCAAACGTTACAAGATGAGTATCCCGTATCACTCTTCCGATGACTGCTGCTGCGATCATATCCGTTTCCATGACAAAGCCTTGACCACCAATCTCAATCGTGCAGTTGGCAGCAAAAACATTACTCGCAGCGATAATGGAATCAGAGTTGTAGGTCATACTCGCCTTCACTTGCTCCAACTGAAGGGCGGCATTCTCAATCAACGGGCGAACTTGGGACATTTTCTTTTTCAATTCCTCTTTTTGCTTTTTGTGCTTTGCTGTCAGCTGGTTGGCCCGCTTCTGAGCCAATTCCCTAAACTCGTTTTTGTACCTATCCTGTGCAGCATGCAACGAATTGAGGCGTCGTTCTCGGATACCAATGCGACGCATGATTTTATTATCAACGCCGACAGTGAAGTAGGTGCGAGCTCCCTTTGCAAACCCAATATTTGGCGCTAGAACTAAGCCCTGACAGACAATGTTCCCGCCGCCGATCACGCCATCGGCTGCAAGCGCTCGAATGACGGATCCAGCCACCACCTGACTTGAGATCAAAGATCGGTTGACCGTTAGAGTGCCGTCACACTCGATCGTACTGTTCTCGATGAAGTCAGCCTTAACATGGCTTGCGCAGATGACTTTTCCATTTTCACCAGTGACTATACTTTCCACCACCTCAATGGGTTCTTTGGAACTGACGAAAGCTCCGATGATCGAGCCATGAATCTTGAGGGGGCCCCGCACTCTGACAACGGCGCCAACATCAACCGTACCCTTAATCTCAACAGGCCCATCGAAGTATATGTTACCGGATTTCAGGTTTACATCACCCTCATGTATCAACTGAGACACAATAGAAAGGTTATTCTCCTCAAACTTAGGCACCCCATCGGTTAAAGCAAAAAACTTGCCGGGGTCGCGTTGTTCAACACCGTCGCCAACATTAATCGTCAACGCAGGTCCGTCAGGAGGGGGTAAGACTTGACCTAAAACAGTCAAACCATTTTCTGGTAACTTCTGATAACGAACCTCGGCAAAAAACGATCCCTTCTGAACAATCGTTCGTTGCTGGGCGTCTCTAATATTGATTGGTCCTGAATCGGACGAACGTGGCGGAGCATCTTTGTAAACCATATGAAGGTAGGGGTCAGCTCCTGCCACAGCCGACCATCCCCGGGTGGCTTGCCTATTATTTAGATCACCTCGCTTTGAAAACAAATCCTCAAGCTCAGCAAACAAGTCATCATGAACCCCAGATTTTAATCCGTTTAACCGGAGCTGCTCGTCCAAGAAATCACGCGTCATGACAAACCCAGGTTCATTATAGAGTTTGCGATCAAAATTGGTAATCACAGCCGACATCTTGTCATCACTTGCCCTGATGTTTAGGTATCGCCTTGGCGGTATCTTAATACTACCAGCCATCTCCGGATCAACTGGTATAGCAGCTAAAATAGCCAGAGGTAATCCTACTCCGCATCGCTCTGGTCCGTTCAACGCTTCTTTGATTCGTAAAGTCATCTCACTCTTGATGAAACGCATACGACTGATTCCAGTTAACTTTAATTTTTCAATGGACTGACGAACCATGGCACAGATGTTGTCAATCACCTGTTCATTTTGCGCGGCAACTATATCGCCAACCAAAACAATCACTTCGCCGCGGCTTTTGTTCGCTATTACATTGAATATCTTACCGTCCATAGATAGGTCTGGCATCGCAGTGGCCGCAGAGATCAGAAACCGTTCAAGATTTTCGCCTGAGTATACACGAGCCAAGGCCGACTGTAATTGAGGATAAAAGAGTCCTCCATCAATTTTAAAGTTGGTCGCCGCATGGAGGATGCTGGTCTTCATCCACTCACGTGGGATCTGTTCAAGTTCAACTTCCTTCTTCCAAGTCACCATTACACCTGAGTTTGGTGGCGGAGAATGTTCGATCGTTAGTCCTTCGATATGTGGCGATCCCGCTGCAATCGTTAGTGACACTTTGAAGCTTTCCGGAAGATCTGAGGCGCGACGAAGCGCCGTCCATACTGTCTTCAGCTTTTCATCATGGATCATAAAGAAAGCAATCTTAGATTCATTTTTGACGCTTTCCATTTTTTGACGAGCGCGTTGTAACAAATCAGAGGGCGGATCTTGTGACGTCAAGGTATCGGCGCGAGAAAATACAATGCGTACGCGATATTGCTGCGCATTATACGATAGTGATGGCGTTTGCCCGGTCGACACTCACAGACCTCCCTGTCTGACGCACCAAGAGAAATATCGACACAATATTTATTTTTATTAAGCAATTCGTTGCTTTATCTGCTTTTTATAAAGAGCTTGGACCTAGGTAAAGTCCGGAATCATCCAGGATTCTAGCTATTATTTTGCGAAGTCACCAATTGACCGCAGGCGCCACCAATATCCTGGC
The DNA here is from genome assembly GCA_044360315.1 of Oligoflexales bacterium. Classification (GTDB taxonomy): domain Bacteria; phylum Bdellovibrionota_B; class Oligoflexia; order Oligoflexales; family RGVZ01; genus CAMDKS01. Next base: position 80 of record JBIKKO010000068.1, on the reverse strand, counting down.
CCTTGCTGTAACGAACCATGACCCGTAGTCCAGCCTGGTAGATTTCATTGCGAAAAAACTCAACTCTTTCTACTTCGGGA
>JBIKKO010000210.1:0-5183 GCA_044360315.1 Oligoflexales bacterium | reverse complement strand
CTTAAATAAATCGAAAAAAGACAATATTTCAGTGTCTTTACAGCTAATTGACTGAGTCACAGGTGTAGCGGTTATTGCTGACGTCTATAGTTTATATTGCTGTAACCGAATACGGATGTGACAACGTTATAGATCCCGCTGCGAAATGATAGAGGTAGCTCAAACGTGAAAATGCATTCCTTTTTAAATTATCTCCTTCAAGTTGGTTGTTTTTGGGTTGCTGCAGGTATTGCTGCGGCAGAACCTCAGGTGGAGATTCTACCGGTTGCCGTGTGGCAGGGGAGGCTGCAGTCGCTTCCTGTTGACAGTCTTCTTGATGACATTAGACGTGCTGTTCCGGATCAAAGATTGGTACATGCGGTGAGTGCGGCGCCCTTTTTAAGAGATGCATCTGGAGCTGAGGTGTTCAGAGCTCAGCTGCTTGCTATTTTGCGTCCAGGGGATGATATTGTTTTACATATGGCGCCATGGAAAAGTATTGCAAGCAAGGCTGGCGTTACTTTTCAAACGTCCTCTCCTCTCTTCGGCGGAAAACTTTCCCAGGCCGATTGTACTGTCGATTGCGGTCTAGATTTGAGTTTTAAAGCCTACTCGTTTATGGACATAAAAAAGATGATTGAGGTTTCCCAAACCGCTGTTAGATCTAACGGTCTTGGTCGACCAGAAGCAGTGTATTTTGAAGAAGGAGTGACATCGCCAACGATTCATGAAGCGGCCTCTAGGCTTGGCGAGTTAAAGGATTGGTCAGGAATTGCATTAAGCCAACTGAAAGCAAGCTTTGGACGGTTTCCCATTTATGAATGGAATCAGACGTATGCGGATCGTCTTCCCTTAGAGGATTTTAAACAGCAACAGGTCAATGGTCTTGAACTTGATCATCCTCGGTTTTCGATTCACGCGGAAATAGCTGATATGGCGTCGAGCCGAGATCTAATTCAGTCTGCGATCGATCTGGCTATCGAACATGGGCGAACTGTCAGAATTCCAATCGTTTTTAATGTTTCAGATCTGTATTATACTCATGCTTTTGTAACAGAAGCGATAGATGTTATGCAAGGTATGGTCCAGGCAGCAAATCTGAAAGTGAGTACACCAGAGCCGCTCAATGGTCGTTGGGATTTACCCATGTCCGTGGTACAAGCAGAAATGCAGGAGCCGGCAAAAGTTGCCCCCGCTAGTGATGGCGTGATCGCCAGCGATGACCAGCCTGAATTTATTCCTCAGGAGGAGTTAGAGCTGGATCGATTCGTTGAAATACAGGCTCTTGCCCATTAGGTCTGGGCAGTATAAGGCGTTATTTTCATGTCTTTTTTTGTTGACGTACACACCCATTTAACGCACGAGGATTTTGATTCTGATCGCTTGGAGGTCATTGAACGCGCGCGCGCGGCGGGTTTAGGGGCGATCGTCGTCAACGGTCTTGAGCCAGTCAGCAATCGAATGATTCTACGTATGGCCGAGGCTGATTCAATTATTAAGCCCGCGCTTGGTATTTATCCTTTAGATGCAGTCTGTCAGACGATACCAGATGATTTCCCATTTCAGGTGCGCAAGTTTGATGTTGAGGACGAAGTGAGATTCATTCGTAGTCAAGCAGCGGCAGGACGGCTGGCGGCCATTGGCGAATGTGGCCTCGATGGATACTATCTCGGGTCTGAATATCTGCCAGGCCAGGAACGTATCTTTGAGCAATTGATCGAGATCGGTATGCAGTTTGACCTACCATTGATCATCCATACACGGAAGTGTGAGGTTAGGGCTGGTGAGATCCTAGCAAGTTACGGGGTGAAAAAGGTCAATTTTCATTGTTTTGGTGGGCGTACGTCATTGGCAAAGTTCTATGCGGAGACCTATGGGTGGTTTTTTTCTATTCCGGCCAATTGCACCGTCAACGAAGGATTCCAGAAGATGCTGAAAATTCTTCCCGAGGAGCTTATTTTAACGGAGACCGATGCCCCTTATTTGGCTCCAAAGAGAGGGCTACGAAACGAGCCAGCTCATGTTGTTGGTACTGTGCAGCGACTCGCTGACTACAGAGGCTGGACCTTGGATCAAGCAAAAGAGCGTATTGCAAGTAATTTTCACAGGCTGTTTGGTCAGCGTGTTTAGCCCTCACGGACGATGTTGTCTTAAGCTTCATAACCAAAGTGTAAAGCCAGTCCCAATATTTGTGGTGTTCGACTTGATTGTTTTGGTATCGACGTCTCCTCCCGAACGCACCGAGTGTTCTTCGATTGATTTTGCTTGACCAAAGAAGGAAACCCTCTCGCTCACGAAGTAGTTAAATCCAAGGCTATAGTACAATCCCGTGCCGTAAAAGTCGGAAGTATTAGTTTGACGTTGGTAGTCGTATCTTGTGCCGATCACACCGCCGCCAGCCTCTAAATTGGCAAGTGGTGCAAGAAAAACGAATTTCGCGCCGCCTGAAAATCGACTTCCGCCGATACGTTCGAGACTCGAAGCTGTTGACCGCATGCTCATCATGCTGTGAGAGACGTTAAACTGGATGAACTTGAAAATCTCGATGCCGAGGGTTTGGCTGATGTTGTAGCCACGCCACTTCGAAGTGGCGGTGGAGTTGGTGCTCAGAGACAGGGTGTTGCTACCAGCGGAGGTTTTATACTCGCCAAACTCGCCTTCCACTGATTGAGAGACGAAGATGTGACTCACGGCGCTTGAACGAATGGTGTTCACATAGTTGTGGGTCACCGATTGGCCCCATCCAGTGCTCGTGCAGCCGAGCATTGATGTCACAAAAAAAGCGAGTTTTAAGTTGTTCTTCATAGTCTTCTCCACTCAAATAGCAGATGGCTCCATTCGGTATTCAATAGTCTAGAGCAGTGCTTGCACGAGTTGGAGCAAGGGTTGTGCCAAATTTGGCTCGTCAAATAACTCAATTACATCAGTAGCATGGAGCAGTGAAGGCGCTGTTCTCCTGTCAGGAAATTTTACACATTGTCATGGGGAGTACCGGTCTGGGTGTCGCCGTCGTGTAATTTCTTCAGAGAAATTAGGGGCTTTCACGTTGCTCTCGGGTGCCTGTTTGTGTCAAAATATAAGGATCGTAAGGGAGGATGCCAGGTGCGACGAGTCTGCCGTTTTTACAGTGACGACCTATTCATTCGCGCCACGGCGGTGGTTTCAACACATGTTGTTCAGGCTATGTGTGAGGTTCAGGGGACGGGTCCGTTGGCTACAATGGCTTTAGGTCGTGCGGTGACGGGTGCGGTGCTGATGGCAGCACAATTGAGAGATAACCAGGTTGTAGGGCTACACTTTAAGGGGAATGGTCCTCTAGGTTCCGTGTATGCGGAAGCCTCCTATGAGGGAGAATGCCGCGGTTGGGTGGACCATCCTGAAGCTGATCTTCCGTTGAAAGATGGACGTATTGATGTTGCTGGTGGCCTAGGTATCGGACTTCTGCATGTGATTAGAAGTCTGCCTTTTGAAAAAGCCCCTCATGTGGGAACCGTCGAGCTCATTTCAAGTGAGATAGGCGATGATATCGCCTACTACTTGCAGCAGAGTCATCAAATACCGTCAGTAACAGCTCTTGGCGTCATCCTAACGGCAGATGGCGCAGTTGAGGCGGCAGGGGGAGTCTTGCTTGAACTCATGCCTGGAGCCAGTGACGGGGTGATATCAGCTCTGGAAGGTTTTGTGGCAAAAGCACGCCCCCTTTCCCAGTTGCTGCGGGAACGATGTTCAGCAGAGCTGCTTTTGCAAAACTACACTGGATCGATCAGGATGAATCAGGTCGAGCACCCTTTTGATTTAAAATATAAATGTCGTTGCAGCCTCGAACGTGTTGAGCGTTCGATCTTCATGCTAGGTCGTGATGAGATCCAAAGCTTGATTGCTGAAGGGCAAGATGCCAAAGTGCGCTGTGAGTTTTGTGGTCGATCGTATCTTGTGACGTTGACGAGGCTCGTGGACATTTTGGGTGAATTTTCGAATATGAATTGAGTCCTGGTCAGTTGAGTAAATATCAAATCGTTTTAGCAATAGCGCGATCGCATCCGCAGCTCGATAGAGCCAATTGTAAAGAGAGTCGGGAGCCTTCTTTTGCCTTCTGGTGGCCTGTTCAAAAACAGACTACCAGGATGGAGGCGGGGCTTAACAGGGCGCGAGAGATGCAGCGATGAAGCAGGCGTCGACCATGTTCCAGCTTGGAATCAGGGCTACCGCATCTAAATTAACATAATTTTGAGAGGTTATGACTTTCCAGTTAATCTTACATCAGTGAATTTTAATTTATTAACTCCTGTTCCCTATTTCCGCTCTTCCCTTCTTCAGCGTTTGATTCGGTGCTGCGAATCACCCGTCTGATACGAATTTTAGCCGCTGAAAAATTGATAATGAGTCCAACTTGTAGACGAGTTGCTTTTATATACTGATTCGAGAAAACCAGGCCCAAGCTCTTTGTGGACTGAGATGGCGCAAGCGATGATTCGATCAGTAAGCTCACCGTGGTGGAATTTAGTCACATCATTTGACCGCGGAATGGGGGAAGGGCGGAATTTGGGAATGGTCGCACTCGAGTGTTTTTGAATGGGGTTTTGTGATGTCACCTAAATCAATCGCTATAATTGTTCCGTCTTGAATCTTTCGCAGGGCCAGGTTTTGCGGTTGCTGCTTTGCAAGTGAAAAATCAATCTCACTAAGTAATCAGTAGAAAAGTCATGAATAAGAAACAAACGGATGTTGTAAATTCGCAGCTTTTATTTAAACTAAAATTTCATACCATGTGCGTTGGAGTTGAAGACGAAATCAAAATTTTGGTCGCCCATCTCGCACAGTGTATGGGTTGATGGCGAGTATGGGTTTGCACTCACCAATGAAAAGTCCAAGAGGCCAGTATGACGTCAGGGCGAGTGGTTTAGCGTCGGTCCTGGGGCAAAAGAGGTATATGACATCGAACACGGCAAGAAGCTTGTCAACGATAGGCCGCCTCGTCTTCAAAAAAAGTCGTATCATCGTCATCAGAGTCAAACCATTCGTCGTCGTCGCCATTGGTGTGAGCTTGGAAGTCTGCAATGATCTCGCGGACTTTCCTAGCAGACTTGTTGTTAATGATTTCATAAGCTGCAAGTCTGAAAAAAGTCTCACGCTCAATCATCGCTGCTATGTGACTCGTGGGATCAAACTGCTCTAAGTCCGTGAACCCTTCGACAAACTCCATG
>JBIKKO010000011.1:0-47072 GCA_044360315.1 Oligoflexales bacterium | reverse complement strand
TGTGTTTTCATCAGCGGTAAGCCTGTAGTAGGTGAACGTTCCCTGCTCGGTAGAGCTTGAATTAATAAATCCCCGTTCAAATCCCTCGAGTTTACTGATTTTTGCTGCGCTACTGTATTCTAAGTACCAGCGTGACGTTAGCTTTCCACCATCACTGACCTCAGTACTCATGACTCGCTTTGTTGTCCCATCGTCGAACAAAAACACATGATTTTCAAAAAATGGTGATTTGAGATGAATATGGCGTGCGAACAGACCGCTTGTTTCAGTAACCGTAAACGAGATCTCAACTGAATCTACGGGTAATTCCATGGACGATCCGCAGAACGTATTGGATTGGGTCATCATAGCTTTTGTGATTGTTTTGTTAATTGTTTGGGCCGCGGGGAGTCCCCCTCCAGTGCCTAGATGAAAAACCAGGGTGCAGGCCAGGTCCATGCTGTTCTTAAGTCGTCCCATTACCCCCACCGCTGCGCCTTCGCGGTTCCCATTTCCAGGCAAAGTTTTAAAATTTTTGTTTAACTGATCGTCAAAAAAATCCTTTGGCGAAGAAAACTGAGACTCACCTCCACACGACTGGTCGCCACCGCAATACATGTTATCAATCGTCGCGCCAGTGCTCCAATAAGTCGAAGACATGTCGTTGTCAGCGAGCATGGTAGTCCCGGTGGTACTATTTATCTGAGTTGTCGTGCCGTAAGCCGCAATATCGCTGGCTTGAATTTTTGTTGCTACTTCTAGGACTAAGGCTGCAGCATTTTCCGCCTTTTGCCCGCTTGATATGTCGTCTTTTTTATCTTTTTTACCACAGCCGGTTATCGCCAAAGTTGTAACAACACAACCTACAGCACAAAGTCCAAACATTTTGCGAGTCAACATTTCGTCCACTTTTCCGCTTACCATGAAATTATTTTTAGGAATAACAAAGGGTGAATTTTATCAAAACCGGGCAGGGATTGAAAGTTATGGCGGGATCTATTTGATAAATTTGAGATTAAGAGCCCACAGGCTCCACTGCTATAAAGTAGATTATCAACCCTAATGGATAGGTTAAAGGATTTTGCCGACCATATTAACCTTGACCATCGAAGTAATGGGTTGATCCCTTTACTTGCAGCGCACTGATAGATGTTCGATGCTACTTATTTCACTGTGACAAAGGCGGAACTACCACCCACCATCGACCTGGACGGACCTTGCCTCGCAGTATGTTGCCATCGGTGTCCGTATATACGGTACCCGCATAATGTCTACCGTTTACCGCCTCTAGCGTATAGCGCCTTATGCGCACAGGCTTTCTTGCGCTCACATCATCAACTTCAATCGTATAGATGTCTCCAAAAAGATTCTGGGTAAACGCGAGAGGCGTACCGATCCAGGGGTCCGGTAATTTTTTCCAGGAGCTATTTGATTGGTTAAACTTAAATCTTACGACTGCGCTTACCCCAGAAATATAGGATTTTTATTCGTTCAAAATGTAGTAGCGGCCGAACTATGGAATCACATTGCATTTCTTGACGCTAAAATTGGCATCGTAACCAATATCATTCCAAGAATTGAAACTATCTGTCCCCAATATAAGCTTGCCACCAGACCACGTGTCGCTGTAGGAGCCAATCCAGTAAAAATAAGTTGCAAGAGTACCGTTGGAGATATTGTTCGTTCCCGGATCTATGATGAGCCAATAGGTTGTGTTGGCTGTCAGCTGGACTGGCGCGGAGAAGCGGAAGTTGACCTCGGTATTTGATGTGCCGACGATTGAACCGGCTATGGATGCTGTTGCTAAGTCACTCGCACCAGGCACATTTGACGCCGAATCTCGAAGTCGCAACATCACCGTTTCTATGGAGGCGGTGGAGCCTTTCTTTAAGACCGCAGTCACATCAGCCAATTTGAAGGCTTCAGTTGGGGTGAACAACTGGGCCATGGTATCGGTGGGGTTTTCGTAGGAAATGCTTGCAGTAACGGCAGGCAAAGATGATGAAGAGTCGGTGCCGGATGCGGCAACAGAGCCAGTGCCGTCGATTGTTACTAGTGGAGCAAATCCCACACCAGATGCACCACTTCCACCGCCGGTGCCAAGTATCGAGATTACCACTAGGCCAGTGGATCCGACTTTCAACACTAGCACCAGTATTTCATTTGCTGCGAAACATTTTACTGCATCGTCATTTAGTTGTTCTGTCGACGGAGCAAGTTTTACTAGCTGTACATCACCTTTAGCTATTACTGGTCTTTCAAACGGTCGGCACGTTATCGTCATAAAATCTGTGACCTCTGGCAATGAAGTTAAAGCGGACTATGGTTGGACGGTCGATCAGACTATCGAGAAGATGCCAATTACAACACATCTACCTTATTCAACTTTGATTCAAGACTATGTCGAATCTGAAGGCAGTATCTACTTTGCGTCAAATCAAGGGATTATCTTTTCCAGAGACGGTGGAAAGACAGCGACGGTTAAAAACGCATCGACAGGCATGCCTACTCGTTTCACTTACAAAATTGAGGTAGTGGGGCAGAAACTTTTCGTAGCAACACAGCAAGGTCTAGTCGTTTCTAATGACCTAGGTGTAACGCTGGCGAATAAAACTACGTTAAATGGACTACATAACAATTATGTTGGCTGGATCTTCTATGACAGGAAAATCGGCCGGCTGTATGCGTTGCACGTGACCGGTATATCTTACTCCGACAACGGCGGCGATTCGTTTTCTATAAAGACTGCGTTTACTGGTCTCGGTACAAATGCATTTACCCAAATGTTTGTGACGAACGAAGGTCAGATTTATCTTCTAGCGACAGATAGTAAGGTCTACACAGCTTCAAGTTTAGATGGAACCTATACTTCCGTTAAGCAAAGTGTCTCGCGGATGTTTGTGACACCAAGTGGTAAACTCTACGCGGCAACTTCAACTCGTTTGCACTACTCTTTGGACAACGGAAAAACGTTTGTAAATAAGCAAACCGCCGCTGGTTTGCCATCTAATACTGTTTATTCTGTAGCTGCATCAGATGACGGAAAGACCATCCTTGTTGGTACTAATGCTGGATACGCCTATTCATTCGATGCGGGCGAGTCTTTTATCGGTGGATCGATATCTCTACTATCTACTGGTATGACGCCTCATACTATCGGCCGCGTTTTTCTAGCGGAAAGTGGACGGGCGATGATTTCTGACCAAACAACCCCAACTCTTACAAACTTCCAGATGCGTGATATCTACCGAAGCTACACCGATCATATGTCTCCTGTTGCATCGAAAACATCTTTCGTTCAAGGAGCAGCATTGGGATCAGGCGTTAGTGCTTTGTGGGCACTGGCGTCTGATGAAACAACTGGGAAGAATAACTTAGTCTATGAAATTTTTGGTGCAGCTGTTGGCACAGATTTTAGTGACCTCAAATCAGTTTATCTAAACGGCGAGCTTATTGGCCGTTTTCAAGGTGTTGGTTCTGCTCCAGTTTATTTGGATCCAGATGCAGATAGGCGGTTAGCCCTTGTTGTAAAAGACGAAGCAGGTAATAAAACAGTCTATAACGCCTTCGATGCTAGCAGCGGGTCAACTGTAGCAGCTCAGTCTTGGACTGAAAAAAATGCCGATGGTGGCATGGGAAAACTCATCGATCATCGAGTAGTCAAACATGCTGGTAAGCTCTACATGGTAGGCGGTGTGATTCTGGACCCAATGCCCATCACCGTTCAAAACAAAGTCTATTCGACTCTAGACGGTGCTAACTGGTCTGAAGTCGTCCAAACAGGAAGCGGCGCTGAGCGTGCAAACCACGGGCTTTTGAGCTTTAACGATAAAATCTGGATCTCTGGTGGGTATGATCTTAATGGGTTTCCTTTGGGAGATGTACTTCATTCTCCCAATGGCGCAACGTGGACGACAGCAACCAACTCACCAGCCTTTGGACCGCGCCGCGGCCATGGGATGGTAGTTTTCAAAAACAAAATGTGGGTGATCGGTGGTAACACAAAACCCGTCGGTGGCAGCTGGGCGATGAAAAGCGATGTCTGGTCATCTACTGATGGTGTGACCTGGGTGAAAGCGACTGAGACTGCGGGCTTCACAGCTACGGCAAATGTTAATGTCGTTGCAACGTCTCATTATCTTTATTTCTTAAGTGAAGGCACTGACACGTCGGTCTGGCGCTCTGCAGACGGAGCGACTTGGGAAAAGGTTCTTGATAAACGTCCTACCGGCACAAACTTTAGCTTTGCTGCATTGGTGCATGATGGTGAGATTTATACTGTGGGTGGATCAAAGACTAACGCCGGGGTCTGGAAATCTCCAGACGGAGTGATTTGGGAAAGTGTATCGACAGGTTCGACGATTCCGGAGCGTGAAGACCACACCGCAATAAGTTACTTTAATAAAATTTGGATGTTCCAGGGTATCAATTCTGGATACAAAGCTGATATCTGGTCGGGGGAGTAAGCATCGGTATTGAACTGAGGATGCTCATAAAAATACAAAAGCGAGCTTTGAAGCGGCTATTCTTTATTATGAGCGATGCGTAGGATTTGTTTCAAGGAAATCCTACGTATCTATCCTTGTTCCAGTTTTTTTCATTCGCTCTTTCTGAGGAGCGGCTGATATTTTGTCGGTCGGTAGTCGCCGGAGCAAGTTTAATCGAGATATTTTCTAGCCTAGAAATCCGTTATCAATTCAATTTTACAATTCAATTTTACAATCTAATTCTCTCCTTCTAAAGCTTTTCACCAAAAAGCCTATAAAGCATTATTGAGGGAGGAACCCTAGAGAATTCACTCTTCTGGATTTATCAATCATCCAGATGGATTTCATCATGCCTCTCTACTTCTACAAGAAAACTTCCCGAAGGAGTTTGAAGTCCCCCACTTTAGTGGACAACCCGAATTCAAGATAGGGTGTTGACACGTATGGTACAATACAGCCCATAGACCTTTAACAACAAGGGTTTGGAAGAGGTCTGGAGAAACCTTTTTAAAGGTGTCTCCAGTCTTATGGGCTCTAAGGTGAGGTAAAATCAGATGACAAATCAGAAGGTTGTTAAGAAGCACCGGGACCGAGCGTTTCGGATGGACGCGGCCAAGTTAGTTGTGGACGGCGGCAGAAAAGCCAGCGAGGTTGCAAATGACGTTGGGGTCACAGCACAGTCGGTCAACGGCTGGGTTAAGGCGTATATGGCATTGAAGGCACAGCCAGCAATGAGCGCAGAGGCCTTACAGCTCAAGGCCGCGAATGAAGAGATCCGGAAGCTTAAAATGCAGGTCGATTTTCTAAAAAAAACGACGGCTTACTTCGCGAACCTATCCGAATGAGATTTGAGTTCATGACGACAAGTGAAGCATACGAGTACACGATCGAATTCCTCTGCGAAAATCTTAACGTTTCGAAGAGTGGGTTCTATCAATGGAAGAAGAATCGCGGTTGCCGTCGTGAGAAGGAGAAACGTGAATACGAGCTTGTCCGCAAGATTGAAGCGATCCATATCGGATCGAAACAGAACTACGGAAGTCCTCGTATTCACGGTATTTTAAAAGGTTTGGAACCCGATGTAAGCCTAAGCAAAGTCGAACGATTGATGAAGAAGAACGACATTCGCGCTAGGACCAAGAAGAAGTTCAAAGTGACAACTGATTCCAAGCACAATCTAAAAATTGTCCCCAATCACCTTATGCAGGATTTTACCGCTCAGCGGCCTGATCAGGTGTGGGTGACCGACATCACGTATGTGCCGACGAAACAAGGCTTCTTATATCTCTGCACTGTACTAGACGTTTTTTCCAGAAAAGTTGTTGGTTGGACATTGGAGAATAACATGCGCGCAGAAATGGTTAAAGAGGCCCTGGAACGCGCTTATGAGAACCGAGATGCTGGTGAGTACGTGATCGTTCATTCGGATCGCGGTGCGCAGTACGCATCAGATCTTGTGCGCGAATATTTGGATTCAAAAAAGGCAATCCGCAGCATGAGCCGTAAAGGCAACTGCTGGGATAACTCCATGATGGAATCATTCTTTGGTCGTTTTAAAACAGAGCATATGTTCTGGGAAAAATACGTCTCCCACGAAGAAGCGCGCCGCAAGATTTTTGAATGGATCGAGATCGATTACAACCGCAAACGGGCTCATACCGCTCTCGGAAATGTTAGCCCATCGCAATTTGAGGAGGACAAAGTGGCAAAAGCAGCGTAAAGAATGCGTTGTCCACTTTTTTGGGGATCATCAGTTTCGAGGCATGGATGATTTTTTCATTCGCGGATTTATCAATCAGATTAGACGCATTCTAGAACCAGTGGCTCACGGACTCGGATTTACCGCTTTGCCAGAATTTGCATGTGCAGCATCAACATGCAAGCCGAAGCCAAAAATATTTCCGCTAAAGAAACAGTTTACCGATCCTAGTTATAGGATCTACAAGAAGCATCGAAGATGACCCAGTCGATTTGAGTATATTTTTGAGCAGTACAATGCCGGTAGGTGAACGTAATGCCTAGACAACTATCCACGTTAAGGTGCTAGGACAAATAAAAACAAAATCAGAGCCTAACGGACATTTTGTCTGTACGCTTTCCCAGACAAGATGTCAGTCTAATCTAGCACCCCCCAGCAACCGCAGCAAAAATATCTGCTCCAACCTCATCATTTCCGCCTAATAGATTAGCTCTTGTCGCTGCCAGACTGCCATGTGCCAAGAGAGCATCCTTCAAACAGGGACGAGCTCATAATATCAGAAGATGCCATCTGGGACAGCCGACTGATTGCGTATTGATTAATCATTTCGCGATATAAACTTTGCAAAGATTTCACGTCCGCCCGCAAAGGGTTGCTCCGACGTAGTGGCGTGTCGGAGTAGGTCGTGAGTCGGTGATGAAATGGAATCCACCGGTGCTTAGAATATATTTTGTAAAGTATGCTTTACAAAAATAATTAAATCTATTAATCTGAATAAATATGGATACTTATAAGAGATCTCTGACTACAAATTTGACAATTAGGCTGGCTGAGCCAAAGCCTCTGATTCAGGTTTTGATTGGGCCTCGACAGGTTGGGAAGACCACGGCTTTAAGAGCTGCCATGGGTGGCCATGGCCTTTACGAGTCGGCCGACTCGCCGACGCCCCCGTCGCACGAAATGCTTAACCAATGGTGGGACCAGGCTATTGCGTCAGGCCACCGTATACTTGCAATCGATGAAGTGCAGAAAATATCTGGCTGGAGTGAAGTCATTAAGCGGCGATGGGATGAATCGCCCCACGCACTAAAGGTTGTGCTCACGGGGTCAAGCGCACTGCTTTTGGAGAAGGGCTTAAGTGAAACCTTGGCTGGTCGATTTGAATTGATCCGCGCTACACACTGGAGCTATGCCGAAGCGAGAGATGCCTTCGGTTTAGATTTGAGAAAATATATTGAGTTTGGTTGCTATCCTGGGTCCATGCACCTACTTCACGATGTTACACGGTGGTCGTCCTATATTCGCGACTCAATCGTTGAGTCAGTTATTGGACGCGATCTTCTGATGCTTCACCCTGTAAATAATCCGGCACTGCTTAGACAGGTATTTGGTTTGGCCGCTGGAATGCCAGCGTCGCTTATTAGCTTACAAAAAATGATGGGACAATTACAGCATAAGGGCAGTGTACCGACAATTCAAAACTACCTGACACTTTTAGGACAAGCATTTCTGGTTACTGGAGTCAATAAATTCTCTGCGAATGTGATCCGCGAGAAAAAAAGTTCTCCGAAATTAATTATTCACGATAATGGGCTAGCGCGCGCATTTGCTAGGCCCGTTGAAGCGTTGCTCACGCCAGAAGTTTTCGGCTATTATTTTGAAAACGTCGTCGGTGCGAGACTGATAGAGGCCGGATGGGACGTATTTTACTGGAAGCACGGTAAATCGGAGGTGGACTTTGTGGTTCATGGTCCCGGGGGTGAGCGACTTGCGATTGAGGTTAAAAGTGGAGCAACCACCGAGTCTGAATTAGCAGGCTTGAAAGTATTTTGTGGTGAAAATAAAGATTATGAACCAATCTTAATTTCGCTTGTAGACCAAAAGATTGCAGGGATCGGGTCTAAATCTGCGGAATGGGTTTTAAGCTTGGGTGGTTAATCTAGAGAGAGGCCGGAAGCCAACAACAAGAACAACACCAACGTTGCGTTCTACTATGGAGCGCACGAGTGAATGTTCCCAGGGTGTTGCCCTTCGGTTCCTAAGACCAAGACCATTTAAATGAGCCGCAATGGCTGAATAGGACTTCCCCCTGGTCCAAAGTTCCATGATGGAATTGACATTCTCTATCTCTCTGGCGTCCATGGTGAGCTGCCCACGAAGGTTGCGGTATCCAAAGGGAGTGTTCCCAGAGTGAAGCCTCGGTGGTGCTAAAGATTCGGATAGATGGCTAGGACACGCCGGCTTCTAAAAGTGTCTTTCTGATGAAGCTTTTTGACTTGTTTAGGTGCTTTGAAATTTGGCGTAAAGAGAGTCCAGAAACGTAGAATTCGGCTGCTCTTGAAGAAATTCCCTCTTTCGAGAGTGATGGAAAATCAATATAATCATCATATTGCAGTGGTTTGCAGTTTGTCTGCCCACCCCGACCATCTCTTACAATATCCGAACAAAAGACCGCATCATCCCGGTTTTCGTTCGCTTGAGTCAGAGAACTTGTCAGAGGTCTCGGTACTGACTAGGATCGACGACTCCAGTTCGTGAATTCTAGCCTCAATGGTAGATTTTCTGGTCTTTAGTCTCAAAAGTTCTTCACAGAACAGCTCATTTACCACGTCTGGGCCCATGTCGGCATGTAGCCCAAAGGCAGCTTGAATTTGTTTCTGTGCTTGGGCTAATTCGGTCTGAGATCGCAACAGTTCTTCCCGGTGTTGCTCGAATTTTGGACGATTAATTTGATCAATGCGGGCTTCGACGTTGTCCAAATATCCTTAATTTTACCCCCAAAATATTCCAGTTGGATCACGATCAACTTCAGAAAGTAGTGTCTCAAGTGCGCTCGTAGCCTTTGCTCCTTGGTATAAATGCCATTTGGAATTGCGATCACAGCAGTACAATGACCACTCGAGACTTCCAGGATCTAATCGAAACTGGGCCACAGGAAGATGCGTCCAACGAGAAGGATCATTCCATACTGGACGATCTTCAAACAACGTGGCCGCGTCACCCCGGAATTCAAAAGTAAGTTTCACCTGATTCCGCACGTGAGGTGGAACCCGCTTTTCACAAAAGTCGGTGAGCAGTAATTCTACGCGCTTCTTTGTTAGTTCAGGCAATGCCATGGATCAAACCTCCAGAGTAGTTACATCATCATGCATGTTATGTTTTGTCAGCTTATTTTTTGACAGGTTTTCTCGGAGGCTACTGAAACCCCAGGTGTTTGTGAATCAGCTGCCTGACATCAGTTGGTAACTTTCCTGTCTTCTTGGCCTTTTTAAGAATTGCCCCTAAAACGGCCACCTTCCCAGTAACATCGTGGAGGGGTAGCCTGCGAACAGGGAACGAGCGGCGGCGGGGGTGTTAACAAGCTAATATGAAGATGATTTTGACGGCTCAAAAATTTCCACAATGTCTTTTAGAAGTGGCCCTCACAGGGCCACTTGGAGGGCCACTTCTCTGATCAAGATGAATTGGTATGATTTTCTGAATGCATATCCGGCCATACCAGCTGAAATTTTTTCTGAAAATCTGCAACCAATATCCTATTTCAGTACAATATAGGGTTGAATCAGTTTAACTCCCGAAGTCCGTGAGCGCGCTATGAGCCCTGATTGGCATTCATTTGTAAACACCGAAGGTCCCCGCCTTTTCAGGTACTTCTTTGCGCGATTTGATGCGCAGACGGCCGAGGATCTTGTTCAGGACGTTATGATCAGGGTGATTCGCAAGGTTCGATCGAGGGACTTTGACCAGAGTCGGGGTAATCTGGCCGCACTTGCATTCGGCATTGCGCATAACATTGCTCGGGAGACGTTTAGGGATAATAAACGATCACTAGAAGATCCCGCGAGCCATGATTTACAGGACAATGAGGTCGTTAGCGAGATCTCTAACATCGCCGATGCCTTGAGTCAGGAGCAGGAACTAAAACGTCTTAAAACCGCAATCACGAAGCTTTCAACTCCAGAACAGGAGGTCATATCACTTCTCGTAAGTCAGGATCTGCCATTGACAGATGTAGCATCGGCGCTAAATTTACCCTTAAACACTGTAAAAAGTCATATTCACCGTGCCAAGGCTAAACTTCGAAATGAGCTGACCATCTCAGCGTCGGTAAGTAAGGAACCCCTATGAAAAGCAAAGACAACGACCAAATCGATTCAGAATTGAACGCACTTCTTGGCCCCCTAAAAAATGCTAAAGCTGGCGATGCGAGGCTAGAGACGTGGCGAGCCGTCGTCGACGAAGAGCTTGCCAGGGATCGTGCTAGTGGGGCGAATGAAGTGACGATCTCATTTAATCGCCGCGTCATTGAATGGGTAGTCGCTGCATCTATTGGTTTTGTGGTGGCCACAGCATGGATGGGATTTTCTCAAAAGGAAAGCCAAGCGGATTATTTTTCTGGAGTCGATGCAACCGAAATGCATTTAGTTGCCAAATCAGATTGAAACAAAAATTTGCCGTCACAAGACGAGCTAGGAGAAAAGAAATGAGATTTTTAAGCGATATCAACGTAGCCAAGTTAATTCCAAGTACCTTTGTCCTTATCTTGGCCTCGGCAGGAACGGCTGAGACTAAAAAGCCTCTTACCGCACAGGAGATCTGCCAACGACTCCAGATCGAGGAAGAGGTCCTGGTGCTTGATGAATCAGGTGAACATGTCGTTGACTATGACAAACGAGTTAGGGGGAGCGCTAGTCTCGCCGGCCCTAGTGATTCATCTGAAAAAGACAAGAGCGAAAAGTGCTCAAAAGGATCATCATCTGGGCAAACGTCTAGCTCATTTGAAGGCCCTATTTTCTTTAACCACGAGTGGACCGTGCTGGCTGACGGCCGCATCAAGGTTGCCTATGAACAGGGAGAGGGATTTGATGGTCGTGGCAGGGATGCTAAGTTGATTGGTTCAACTGGACGCCACGAACTGATTGTGAAGGACTTCTCAGCTGTGTCGTGGGTCTCGCCACTGCATAAAAAACAACGTGTCCTAGTTAGGCTAGTTCCTATATTAGTTGATGGGCAATCGAAAAAAGAGTTAGGTCGGTTTCCGATAACTATTGAAAATGGTGTGGTTTACGACGGCGCAGGCAAATTGTGGGCCATCAATTTGACCGCAGATGGTGAATTCATCGCAATGACGACGGTGCATGGCGGCCTAATGATTGGATTCCAACCGTTTCCTGGAGGAAAAAAAATAGGCCATGCTGCCGGCCGAGAAATTCGCTTCAAAGGTAGTGATGGGTCAACAATCGTAATTAAAAGTGAACAGCCGATTTTACCTGGAAAAATGGGAGCAGACGTGTATGTCATGGTCGAGCCTAAATATAAATCAAAGAGCGTCAACTCGCAGTCAATTTCTAGTGGTAAAGATCCGAACGAAGTTCTCGAAAGAATGGCCAATAACAGTAAGCGTTAATCGTCATTGATTTAAGATTTTTAAGGCATCCGGGTTCGGATGCCTTTTCATTGAATCGAACTTCTGGGGCTCTCTCGTGCGAATGATCTGTTGTGTTTTCGATTGCGGCCGTGGCTTTGACTTCCGCTGTCGCGCTCTGCGCGGAAAAGTCCGTTCCCCGTCCGATGTCATCACTTAGAGACCGGTTATAATAGACCTAATTTTCTATTTAGCATGAATCTCACGGTAAGCACCAGGACAGCTACCGAACTCGAAGCAACTAGGACAGCTTGAGCTGCCAGGAACATCTCCCAACGGTAATAAAATTGACTCAATCAGTGCGCGCGATACAACAAAAGTAGCTATTCCAATTGCAAGCCCAAACAATACCTGCTTGGGCATTAAGTTGATTCCCAGCAATTCCTGATAACGAGTCGGAGCCACAAATCGGAAAAACGTACCGATGGCTACGGCTGATGGTATGAATTTCCACCAGTTTCCATTCCAGCCCAAGATATACGGGCTAATGAAAGCACTGGCGATAAATACCAATACCAGAGCACGACTCATAACCACTGCTTTGTAAGTTGACCAAAATCCCTTACCAAATCCCCGGGACACTACCTGGGGGCGTTGGCGTAAGATCAGAATTGACACACTCTGTCGCAGCAGGGCATCCTCTTCCCGCGTTCAAGGAGTCTATCCATTGAAGCGCTTCTTTTACGGAATATGCATTAAACTCTTTGCGCTTTGCATCCGGGAAGGCTGACTCGACCGGTTGGAGACACCAGCAGTTCGAATCGAAAGGACGGCTTGCCTGACTCGCGAAGAGTTGCTTTTTACCAGTATTTACGAGGAATCTATCGACACCCAGTGCCATGAGCCGTTTTTGCGATGCGTCACCAAGCTCAACAGCACGTTTCGACCAGATGTAGGCTTGGAAATAATGATCTGGCTGATCACCATGCTGGTATACGAGTGCCGCAGCGGCATAATCAGCGGAATTTTTGAAGCAGCCTTCACCAAATATTTCACCGACTCGTTTTCGACGTTTTAAATCACGATTCAAGATGTCTGGCCATTGCCCCTCTGGTATGTTTGGCGCAGCGCTTCTATCCGATTGATCGGCATTTACAATCTCTTGAAGCTCTCGCGAACGAGCCTCCTGCCGAGCTGGGTCCTCAAGACAATTCTTGTATGGCTGAGAATCATCGGCCCTTGCGATCGGCAATGAGACTATGACAACCACGCAGCCTATCAACGTTTTTAACGCCATCATATGTACTCCAAATTAGCCCATTAAAGCGGGCAGAGGGGACCTACAACCATGCATTCAGATTTAGTCAACCGCCAGGCAGCGCTTACCATAAAAACCTATTGCTGTCAATCTCATATGTTTCCCCTCTGGCCGTTACGAGACGCGCTCATCATACCTCACGACTCCAAGCCTCATTCGACAAAATATCACCTTGACCGTTGATTCAGTTACCGCATCCAAGTATCGGCTCTGCATTTTGACGAGGGCTTCTAAATTTTTTGATCCTCATTGTCGTTTAGCATGACACGAATTCGGTCAACGGCTACTGTTTCCAATGAAGGAGGACTCAGAAGGATGGAGAGCCAATTTATTCGTGACGTCGCGCTTGAAAGAGAGAGGGTTTCGGATTGGGATGCATACCCATTTAACGTTCCCGTTATTCGCAATCTCAGCCACCTTCAACTTAATCAGCAGGTAACTTTTTTTGTGGGTGAGAATGGCTCGGGTAAGTCGACTCTTCTTGAAGCCATCGCTTGTCTCGTCGGATTTAATGCCGAAGGGGGCACGAAGAACTTCAGGTTTTCCACTACGTCTCAGAACCGCGATCTAACTACGGCACTTAAGATTATCCGAGGGGTTAGACGCCCAACTGACGGATTTTTCTATCGGGCAGATAGTTTCTTCAATGTAATTAATGAAATTGATAGACTCGGCGTGGGTATGGCATATGGCGAGCGATCTTTACATGCGCGATCTCATGGCGAGGGATTCTTGGACCTCGTCATGAACAGGCTGAATGGCAACGGCCTATACCTATTCGACGAACCCGAAGCGGCACTCTCTCCAAAAAGACAACTCAGCTTGATAGCCATTCTCCATTCGTTGGTTCGAAAAGGGTCCCAACTAATCATCGCCACGCATTCACCCATTATCATGGCATATCCCAACGCGATGATCTACTCCTTTGCTGATGGGGCTATAAGCTCAATACACTACGAAGAGACAGATCATTTCCAGGTTACGGATTCGTTCTTGAAGAGAAGAGAGCGCACTCTTAGAGAACTTATGGCAGAATAGACGCGATGTTTTCACGCAAAAATTGCTGAAATGTTATATCTGACCGAGGGACAAACCAAAGTCTTTTTTTTACGATGCCTCAAAAAACTAAAGACAGACTCAGCAAGAGCCGGAATTCATCATCAATTAGTTCAGAAAGACTATGAACATTTGAACACTGGTGAAACACCGGCTAAGGCAGGTACAACCTTATGACATGCATTTACAACTAACTGAGTTCCAGACCAGTCGTTAGACTAAATATCTTTAAAAAATTAACCTATCACTTGTGCCGCGATACACATATCACCTAGTGTTGGACAGGGAAGATTGATATAGTCTCAAAATGGACTTCGTCACAATGGAGCCACAGAAACGTGTTTTTAGCAATAATCGTTCTAATTTTACTGTGGACTGAATTTAAGACCAGAAGAGAATAAATTAGCCCCTGACAAGGATCCTCGCCTTGAGGCAAACGATCCAAAGCTAATTATACACTTTCGATATTTCAAGAAATGAAGACTATGGAAGCCTATGGAAAATTGTATGATCATATTGAGAAGCTAAGGATCCTCAATTACGTTGGCCGGTCAGGCTCTATAACCAAAGCGGCTAACCTCCTAAATATGACTCAGGCCGCTGCTTCACATTCCATTCGAGTTCTTGAAAGCATCCTCAACGTCAAACTTCTCCACCGCGAAGCGCGTGGCATTAGGTTAACCGATTCTGGAAAAATACTTTTTGACTTTAGTCAGCGTCTTCTTGCAGACATTCAATCCGTCGAGGCGAAAGCCATTAATCCATATCAACAAGACACTGGATTTTTGCGAATCGGTACACACGAAACACTAGCTATCCATGTGTGGCCGCCATTTTTAAGAAAGTTTGGTACAAAACATCCAAAGGTATCTATTTCTTTAATCAGCGGAAGGGTAGATGGACTTATTCAAGGACTACTTAGCCGCGAGTATCATATAGTAATGTCAGTTGAACCCTTGAGGCATCGCGATATTGAAAGCGAAGAGGTTTATACCGGTGTTATGGGACTGTTTATTGGAAATAGCGATGCCACCAAATCACATCCAATTCTGAAGCGCGACGTCATCTCCCTTACAGAAGCAAATAACGTACCGATTTTAACGGATGCTTCGGCGCATGTCCGACAAAATTTGTCAATTCCTGCTTTTCTGATGAATCACGGATTCAGTCTTGAACAATTCTTTGAACTCAATAGCTTTGAAGCAGCGATGCGCCTTGCAATGATCGGACTAGGAATCGCGGTTGTACCTGAGCGAAATGCCGCTTCGTATGTAAACGAAGGTCGTCTGCGCCCTTTGAAAATAAAGGGAATTAAACCGACCAACTTTGGAAACCACCGTATATGCGCTTCTATTGTAAAAGGAGAGGAAGAACACCAACCCATAATTCGGCTTTTCTTTGATGAGCTTATGGACTTTTGTCGGATAGAACTCCCATAAGCCCGAGCCATAAAAAATACTATTAGCTCACATAATTTTTATTTGTTTTTCAATCAATAGATTGTCTCGTAAGCTCAAACTCTTCTATTTTAATCAAATGGTGGAAGGGATTTTTCATGGAGTTTTGGGCCAGTCAACATCGATCACCACCTCAAGCGAGCAGCGGGCCGACAGCTGCACAGCACCCTATTTACAACAAAGCCGTGATCATTGCAGCTCTGGGATACTTTGTCGACGTTTACGATATAGTTTTATTTAGCATCGTACGAATTGAAAGCCTGAAAAGCCTGGGATATCAGGGACAGGAACTCACGGATATCGGTCTAAGCCTTCTAAACTATCAGATGGCAGGGCTTCTCTTAGGAGGTATTATCTGGGGATACTTAGGTGATAAACGAGGCAGGTTGTCAGTACTTTTTGGATCAATCGCGCTATATTCAATCTCAAATATTCTAAATGCTTTTGTCACCACCAAAGAGACGTACGCTGTCCTACGATTTTTGGCTGGGATCGGATTGGCTGGAGAATTGGGCGCAGCTGTCACCCTTGTCACCGAGAGCCTACCAGTATCGCTTCGCGGCTACTCGACAGGATTTATTGCTGGCTTCGGGATATTAGGTGCAATATTTGCCGCCATCACAGCCGATCAATTAGACTGGCGATTAGCATATGGCCTTGGCGGGCTTCTTGGTATAGCATTGCTGTTCGCCCGTGCTAAGATCTCGGACTCCCCAATATTCAAAGAGGCACAACATTCCGGAGTTCAACGCGGCAACTTTCTCACCCTATTCAGCTCTCGCGATCGTCTTAAACGATATGTATGCACGATTGCAATTGGTGTCCCATGTTGGTTTGTACTAGGAGTACTGCTAGCATTTGGCCCTGAAATCACATCTGAGTTAGGCATAAAAGGAACACTAATTGTTGGAACCGGCGTCATGTTCCAATATGCCGGCGCGGCTATTGGCGATTTCGCTAGCGGCATTGCAAGTCAGAGAATCAAGAGTCGGAACAAGGTCATCTTTGCATGCCTGATCGCAACGACGATTCTGATTATCACATTTCTCGGCTCGGGACAGATGACACCAATATTTTACTACGCCCTCTACTTGGGTCTTGGTCTGACAACTGGCTATTGGGCCGTCTTCGTCACGATTGCCGCTGAACAGTTCGGAACGAATATTCGTGCCACAGCTGCGTCGACGGCTCCTAATTTCGTTCGCGGAGCCGTCATCCCGATGGCGTTTGTTATTCAGGAAATTAAAGGACTCATTGGATTTGTCCCCGCCGTCGCTACAGTCGGAGCGGTGGTGATGCTGATTGCATTTATTGCACTAAGCCGGCTAAATGACTCTTATTCACATGATCTAAACTTTGTTGAACGTTAGGAGGTCGAATAATACACACACCGACGATTCGCGAACCACAACCGATGAAAAATTCTCGTGGAGAAATCTAATTTATAGGTCAAGTAAACTTCACGAGCGCTGTTCCAAACTTATTTGAAAGGAATCTGATCATGATAGTAACAAATTCGATGATTTCCAAGGGATTACTAGGGATTATATCAGCTGCATCCTTGTCAGCTGCCGCTGCCAGTCCAATTGAACACTACACGATGCCAGAAAACGTTCCGCTAAATTTACCATTCTCTGAGGCTGTTCGCGTGGGAAATACGATATACCTTGCAGGCCAGATTGGAATTCCCCCTGGAGGTCGCGCCGTTGTTCCTGGTGGAATTGAAGCTGAAAGCAAGCAAACCTTAACGAATATTGGATTGGTCTTGGCACACTTCAATCTCAGTCTCGAAAACCTCGTCAAATGTCAGGTTATGCTAGCAGATATCTCGGATTGGCCGAAATTTAATGCAGTGTACAAATCATTCGTGAAAGCCCCATATCCCGCAAGAAGTGCTTTCGCGGGTAGTGGATTAGCATTTAACGCGCGAGTCGAAGTCGAATGTACTGCCATTATTCCTGACGAAACCGCGTCGTCACCGAAGCCGCTACAAAATTAAGACAAACTTATTTGTATGCCTCACAAGATATTGATTCATCAAAACGGATATCCTATTCGCAACAAGACATTCACTCTGCCTGCACGACGAAGATATTTTCCGGCCAGATCTTGCACGAGTGGATCAGCACGTTAATTGATGATTCCGATGTCTATTGCTACTACATCGACAGGCTTGAAGCAGATAATATCAAACGCAAATCAAATGCCATTTATACCGAGGTATCTTAGATGCTAACGATAAGTGTTCTTCCCAATCTTTACTCAGTTTGCAGAATGGAGCCCGAAGGTACAATAGCTGACTGGATGCTCAGCAGTGCTTTTTATTCGGTGACCAAAACCGATAGTGAATTGTCTATTATCTGCGAACAGGCCGCCGCGCCTCAGACTGTGCTTGCTGAAGGTGGCTGGAATCTGTTAGGGGTTAATGGGCCGCTAGAGTTCTCGATGATTGGCGTGTTAGCCCGTATTTCAAGCGTCCTAGCTGAGGCCAATGTGAGTATCCTCGCCGTCTCCACATACGACACAGACTATTTTCTAGTTAGATCCAATCAACTCTCCGAGACCTGCAAAGCTCTAGAAGCTCATGGGTACCGCATCAGACAATCGTCCATGAAAATGCTCTAAGCGCGGTGGCCATCGACCCACCAACAGTGACGCCGTTCCAATAACAGGGCTGCCTCAAGTATGGAATACTTAGCGGACTTCTTTCAGCTCTGATTTGGCCCCTATAATGGCAACACGTCACGAGGAAGTCGCGACATCGGATAAGTCATTCTCGATGCAATAAATCAATATAATCTCGGATGAACGTCGGCCACCAACACATGATTAAGACGCGGACCAGAAGTCAGCTTCTCACGTAATGATTCAGGACTAGAACTGCTGTGGGGAAGACCTAACACACGCCGTCGTGAATAGTTTCGAAAATACTCGAGTCATCGCTTACAGAGGAGTGATCCGAGACTGTCATAGCTACTTGTATGGCACCACGGTCAATTGACCGCAGTCCGTGTGCTCTTGACGGCACTACGCAATGGACGCTCACCGGATCGACTCCTCTTGCCCCACCCTCAGGTTTTAAATGCCCTCAAGGATGATTGAGTATTGCTCTGACAAAATACGGGTCGTCATCGATGGTATCTACCTTCCCAAAACATCTCCGGCTTACAAACCATGGCGCAATCAACTCAAGCTACTTTGTATGGAACGTCTTAATCGCATCCCCCATGACAGAGACTACAGCCTTTCGGCGACATTTTCTGCTAATGCAAAGATCCGGGACAAGATAAAAGCAGAGTTTCTAGACCTGATAAAAAAGTCTCAAGCCCTCACCGAGGGCACAAAATTAGAAGACACCTACCAAATGAGCTTTGACCTGTTCTCGTGGACAGGGGAACAATTTCTCTAAATACAATCGTCTAGTTTTAGCGCGAGTCAGATCAAACTAGGCTAGCCATCGATCCAATAAAAAACTGAACTCTCGTTGATTCAGCGTTTAATCTTATTCAATAGCTGGAGGCGGTCGACACTCTTTGGCTAAAGACAGCTTTTGCAGCTCTCGATTAGTGGCATTGCTCAAAAATGCATTAATGAGAGGCATCTGACAAACCGGCTTCGAAATTACATCGTGCCCTAAATGTATGTCCACATATAGGTAGTTATCTGGAATTTTTTTTGACATCCGCTGTTTCGCCTCGAAAGGAGTGACATGGTCGTAGAATCCAGACAGCAAAAGTGTTCTGGCTCTGATATTTTTTAGTGCGTCTGTATAATTAAAATAGTCGTACAGACCTTCAAACTACGAGCAAGTACGAAAATTAAATGGAAACATCTCAAATTTGTCGTCGTACAGCACATCACCCCTAAAGATTTCTATACACGCGACTGATCGAGTCATCCAAGGCCTGACCCATCGATCGGGAGCTACTCGAACCATAGCCTCTGAGCGTTGATTGTTTTCAAGCAAGCGTGAAATCTCAGACAGCGCCTCTGGAATTTCTTTCACGCGGCCCTGATAACTATAAAACTTTCTTACACTCCAAGTCAGAAATCTATTAGCAAACTCAAGATCCTTTGATTCACTTAGCTTAAACTTTTCCTCCAGACCCGGGAGGGTTGTGACGGCCAGCGAAGGGTACTTCCGTTGGGCCTCGTTAAAGTCATCTGCCGATGAAAATGCCGCAGCAAGAATCATTTGACGAACATGATCTGGATCCAACAATGCATAGGTTTGTCCAAGCATCACTCCGTAGCTTCCACCCTAAACTACGATCTCTAGACTGTCGCTACCAAAACTCTTTCGAATGACTTCGATATCATGTGAAGCAAAACGCATAAGCATTGACTCCGGCGGAAGATCCCCGGGAAATGATAGACCGTACCGTAGCCAGCACCAAAAGACACCATCATAATGATATTGGGATGTAAAGACGTCAGCCTCATTCATCGCGACCACCTTTCCCGTGGCCAGATCGACCGTCTTAAACTGAACGTTTGGACCATGACGTGGTGACAAAGCGCAACCTGGTTACAGCATCTGGTCTTGATAGCTTGCTAAAATTTCGTCAAAAACGATTTGATCAATATTCTGACCAGTTAATAACGCCAGTGGCCTTTTGAATTTTGTACCTAAAGCAGCTGCAAAGCTTGTGGCCGCAGCTCCTTCCACCTTTACGCCGTAGTGAAGATAAAGTGACGCTACGGCAGATCTAATTTGGTATTCCGTCACCGTCTCAACACAGTTATGTAAACCAAGAGTTTTAATCGCTTCAAAACACTGTTCAACGACGCGTGGTGTTCCTATGGCGTCTGCACATGTCCTTTCTTTGTGAACATAAACAGGCTTTCCTGCGCATCTCGCAGAACCCAAAGTCGGACACGCCTCCGACTCAACACAGACGATGGCGATCTCAGGCGCACACTGCCTCAAAATGCTAGTGATCCCCAGTGCTAATCCACCCACACCAAAAGGAATAAACACAGCGTCTGGTCGAACAGGCATTTCGAGAATTTCCAAAGCAATGACCCCATAACCATCAAGAATTCCAGGTGTGAATAAGGGATGAAACATTAAATCATGTGCATAGGCCACAGGATTTTCTATGAGCTCCCAGACATCGGCGATCGGTAGTGTTTCAACATCCCCGCCTAGTGCCCGAATCCCTTCAACTTTCACTATTGGCGCGGAATCAGGCACGATAGCTTTCACAGGAATGTTTAATTCCCGTCCCAGTGACGCCACAGCTTGGGCCATGTTTCCAGCACTCACTGCAATCAAACGGTCAGGGTCTTTTCCATGGTGCTGACGAAAATGCTCAAGTGCATTAACAACCCCGCGAAGCTTATAGCTGCCTAGCGGCAAATTGTGTTCATGCTTTAAAAAAATAATCCCGTCTGTATCGTTACGAAATACCTCAATCTTTGTGACGTTCGATGAGATGTTTCGTTTTTTTTGAAGAATCTCTGCACGCTTGGCGTCTTCGTATTTTGGCAGTTTAATATGCACGTGCACCACCAAACTCCAAGAGCTGAGTCACCCCAGGCTGGGTCGAAGCCGCTTGATAAAGATATTTAGCACAAACAAGATCTTCAAAGCCAAGACCCACTGTCTTTACTACAGTTAAAGATCTCTCCTTGCACTGATCAGATCCGCCAATAAGATCGGCCATCTCCAAGTAGTTTGCATTCTCTTTCCGAGCAATATATTGCCCCTCTCCAGATGACCTAGCGCACGCCTGAAAACTATCCGCGATAAATAAACATCGGTCCAAGATGTCCGATGCAATCTCCTGTGCACAAGGCCTACAAGAACCGAGCCCAATGATCACGGTGTTGGCACCAACTTGACTTAACGCAAGACAAACCTCATCGCCGTGGGTTGCAAGGACCACTACGGCGCAGTCATGCAGCGCGCAGCCGTAGCTACGATGCTCGATGGTAAGATCGCCACCGAATTGTTCCTTTAGGGACGCAACCCTTTCCTTAGAACGAGAAACTAAGACGAATTCTGATATTCCAAAGGATGAGCTTAACATCCTGATGTGATGAAATGCCTGAACACCAGCTCCCACAATGGCAGCTCGTTTGATCTTTCGTTCAGGGGAAAACAACCGACCTAAAGCAACATGAGTGACCGCCGCTGTCCGAACTGCAGTGAGAGCAGTGGCGTCGATGACTGCTCGCAACATTCCCGTTGGTCTTTCAAACAGCAAAACAGCGCCTTGATGACTATCGACGCCCATCCTAGGGTTTTCGTAGGAAACACACGCAACTTTTGCACAAAAAAAATCAGGGTCACATGCAGGCATAAATCCGATCACCGGGTAGGCTTCCGCCGACCCAAATACGGTACGATCACCACTATCAATGGTATTCGAACGTAGATCTAGAAACCCAGTCGCAATCAGTGAGCTTGCTTTGGCCACGTCAAGATGTTGTCTTACGAAAGACTGGGATATTAGTTTCATCTTGCAACAGCCTTTTTAAAGCCGACGACGTAGCCAATAAATCTTGTTTTTACCTGCTCACGCACCTCAACCTTGCCAATAAAGTCATCCAAGACCCTCTCACTTGGACAGAAAGCAAACACACAAGGATCAGACCTTCGAAATTGTAGCCTGTAATATAATCCACCCGGAAACATTTGGTCATACTTTGGCGGAAGCGTTATATGGAAAGATAGTTCATCTTGATTCACATCCCCAAATTTTGCATCCTCAATCGGCGCATCAAAATCATTTGGCACATGCATGGTTCCACTAATTTCTCCATCTTTATAAACCAAGGTCAACTCATCCTCGTAGGCTGATGAGTCACTAAAAAACAGGTTAACCTTATAGGTATCGGCCCTCGTTAACCCGTTGGACATCGCGGCCTTCGATTTTAACATCACTAGCAAAACCGCACTCGCTAAGACGAACCCAAAACGCATTGCCCTCATTTGATACTCCTTTGCCAAGTTTGCTTACCAGCGAACATTTGCTGGTACCAATTAAATCGCATGCTTCTTCTATGAAAAAAATTGAAATAAAGTAAAAAACATGTTCCAAAACGGAACATTTTTAATATAATTGTTTCTTTAAAGCGAAACGACGATGAAATATGGTTTTCTTCCGGAGATCACGGCATCCGCTGGTGGCGGATTGGATAGAATTTAACGCCCAGAGGTTAGACCACTAGATTTTCTTTTCGTGTTTAGATTTGCTCTTAACATAGAGTTTCTTTTCTACCTCCGCGACCACATTATTTTCGCAATCGCGAATGACTGTCTTGAATACGGGCTCAGTCTTCCCACCTGAAATCGCCGCCTCGCGAATTTGCTTAATCTCGTCAGGTGGGATTTCGAAAACAGCACGAACACGGCCTTTCCCGGGCCGCAAAAATCGTATCGATGCCTGTTTATCCCACACAATAAAGTCCTGTCCCAAGTGATGTAGTAATATACCCATGTAAAACGGGTCGCACATCGCATAAAGTGAGCCACCAAAGTGAACACCAACAATGTTTCGGTTAAACCATGTTTCTCGCAGCTCAACTGTAATCTTTGTCAGATCTTTATCTCCATCAACGACTCTAATTCCGGAGCCGAGAAAAGGACCCCAATAATTGATTCCCCGTCGAATCAAAAGCTTCGCAAACTTAACTTTAAAATTCATGCGTAGGCCTCTTCACATCAAGTACCATTCCATGTCAATAAAACAACCGTTTTACATTGTCTAAATGAAAGACCGGTCAGCAAGCCCGCGGAGAGATCAAAGGCTTCTTGAGCTGCAAAAGATTAAACGATCAGCTATGCCCGATTTTTTGAAACCATAATATTTAGCAAATGAATCAAAACTAGCTTTTGGCGCAGTTTTTGACGATGTATTGATCACGCTATGTTTAATTTTGGATTTTTTCGGCGCCCCAAAATTAATCCTTGGTAAAATCGTCACCTGCCATTCTTGCCTTATCGCCACCGGTGGCGAGACTGAATACCTGAATTTGTTTTTTACCATCGGTTGTATCAATTAGGTTAATACCGTCGGTCGAGTTTGACTCAGACCATCCGATGCACTCCGTACCCATGAGGTCTTTCGGCTGATCTTTAACCCAACTCTTGTAGCCACACACGCCTAACGTATTAAACACATTCACGATCACGGCATCCTTAGCAGTTCCGGTACCGCGGGAGCCTGTAACTATGATTCGTTTACCTGTCGCATCCACAGAATCGCCTATGGTTAAGCTGCCGTTACTGGATTCATCATAATACTTCACAGTGCATTTGTCGTCTCCATAGTGTGAGTTCTCGTAAATGAAGTTTCCGGAAGCAGTAATTTGAAGACCTGCAATTCTGTATGCTGCTAGTTGTCCAAACTGCGAAGCCGCGCATTTTACACTCCAAATTCCTACCAAGTCCGCGATACCAAAATGAGCCTCGTTCTTCCGATCTTTTCTTGCTGCACACCCTAGGCACACCAAGACAAACAAGCCATACGAAGTAATTCTTTTCCAAGCTTTCATACTTCTCCCGATCAAGTTATTTGATAAACAAAACGCGCACTCTGCTCCGATTCTCAAAAAAAGAATACAGCCCAGATTAAACGCACTTAGCTGTAATGTCTAGCTCAAGGATATCTACAGAATTTTTAAAAGCCAGCGATCGGCAGTAGCCCTCCGCGAGAGCGGGGGCTGCATCATTGCTATTCATGCACAAGGGCGCCAACAAGTCTAAATTTTTAGTCGAGAAATCCGGGGATGGTACAGGTTGATCGCAAGCCCATCCAAAGACTACGCCGCTCGCGTAGGAATTGCCTTCTAGTCGTGGCATTTAAGCTAAGGCCTTTTACATCTAGTCGAACAGTATTTGACAAGATCCCAGACCTTCTCCCACTTTTTCCGCCACGCAAATGGTCTGCCACAGCGTTGGCATATCTTGGAGGGTAAGTCTGATTTTTTGATCCCCTTAGGCATCCAAGCCACCATTTTTGCGCAATGCTGTTGTTTCAGCCATTTTCCAATATTTAAAAAAGCGTTTTACTTCGGCGGTCATCGCTACTTGAGCAAACGCTTCGTCTGGTGAAACCTCAACCTCCACGACAGACTTAAACGCATTGATCAAAGAAACGAGATGCGGCTTGTGACTAGAGGGAATATAGACTTTTGAAGGCGCTAGATCGCTCACCACGCGTACCGTCTCGCCGTAGAAAATATCAACAGGCAATTCACAAAGGGTTTCGTAGATAAAAACCAGTCTCTTGAGGCTGTAACCAAGCTTTTGCAGGTAATCATCATCCCAAATGAAAACAGCTCTTGTCCCGGCGGGGGCAGACGTAAACACAGGATGAGTTATTCGCAGCGCTTCTTCGTGTAGCCAAATCAAAGGTTGATTCATGTTAAGTCACCCAAGCATGGAAACAGCCTTTCTTGGAGTTCCTCATAGGTTGCGTCTAAGGGTTTATTTAGGTGTGGCTCCGTATTGACGTACTGGTGGAAATATTTGGACACATTTTCCAGGTTAAAAATATACGGCTTATTACTAAACGTACTCGCAACCCATTGCCATGATAAATTATTACTCGCGAGGTCTCCATCTAGTAAGTGCTTCATAAACCAACGCGCTCCTACCTGCCACTTCACTCGCCTAAAGTGAACCACGTAACTTGCCACATACATGCGTGCATGATTATGGATGTAACCCGTGTAAATCAATTCTTTGATAAATGCATCCAGGCACTGAACACCGGTTTGACCAACCTCTATATCTCTAGGCAACTCATCAGCATAGTCACCTGCTGAAAATCCTGTCTTATAGGCTTCGACATCATTCCAAGCCCACTCAGGATGAAGCGAAATCACCCGTTGCCAGAAGTCTCGCCATGCCAGCTCTTGAATAAACATTCTAATGCTGCTCGGGTCCTCGCACAGGGTTAACGCTTTATTCCTAACCTCGTTAAGACTCAAAACACCATGATGGATGTAGGGCGAAAGTCTCGTAACCTTCCCACTCCCGAAGTTTCTTGTCCCTGCATAGGCAATAGGATCGATATAGGACAACTGATGCTCGGCACTTTTACGGCCACCGCCTATCGGGCTTGGCTCCCCGTGAGCCCATGGAGAAAGACCCTTGACGTAGGCCACGAGACAGTCACGATCATCAAATTTTTTTTCTAAGGACTGCATTTATGGAGCTCATTCACAAGGGTTAGTCGCGAGCTGTTGCGATTCTGAATCGACCTGTTTTGCTACTAATCGATACCCTCACTTCAATCGGCCTACAGCATACTTGGCAGTCTTCAATGTATCGTTGATTTCCGCCCGAAATATCAACAAACGTGGTAAATGATTCTCCGCAAAAAGGGCAACTGATTTCCGCTGGTTCTTCCATGGATCTCCTGTCTATAAAGACGATCTTTAACAGGTCGATTGGACATTATTTTTTCGAGTAACGCCACCGATTTGTGAGTCATTACACGCTTTCTCTCAACAAAACAACGCGCCAGGATCGTACAGCTTAAAATGTCGCAGGCATCATCAGTGCCAGCAACTGATTGCGCATCGTGTTCTCCTAGTCTGGCGTCAATCCAACGCGTGGTAGGAGCGGACCCGGAAAACTTGGTGAGTCAAGCCTCTTAGAAATTGACTCACCAAACCATAAGAATTTGAATCATGCGGCTAACTTATCGCTGTACACGCGTGGCTACCATGCATTACTATTTTTCGCGTTTAAAAATTTGGCCAAGACGACCCACAAGACCGGGTATAGGACATCAAGTTTGAAGTCAACGATATCGTTTTCCATTATTCTAACAGCGATCGCAGCTAGTATTCTGCACATGTCTGGCATCCCCTGGCACGCCGCAAGTATTGCAATCATCATAAGTTTTGCAATCATTTGCACAGGATTTCTTATCGCAGGAAGACCAAATCAACTTGATTTGGCAACTAGACTTCCGAAAACACCCAAGTTCATCGCTGCTGCAACATGGTTTTGGGCTATGCTGGCTTACTTGGTTTACATGCTTGGTCTTCATTACACAGATCTCGCGACCACTAGAAGTTTACTTGAAGGTGCACTGAAGTTTTTCGGTATGATGACAGTACCGATGCTTCTAGCAGTCGTGGCCAGAAGGATGTCGGTTAAACAGCAGCCGTGGTGGCTGATGAGTATCATTTTAGTGATATGGACACCCTTTGATAGTGGGCTACTAGCAAGTATATGGCCTTGGCCAGACGGCGGGGCCGCCTATATGCTAAACGTTTGGATCTCGTGTGTTCTCGCAATCTCTGCGATGTCTTTGGCCGGTGTTCAAGAGCGTTATCCTGCTGACAGCTTTCGCATCGTCCCTCGAGTATCGGACGTCCAGGCCACGGTGCGCGATCAATTGTGGTTTACGCCAGTTGCCATCGGTCTTGGCTTTATGACCGGATTTTTTGCTTGGAACCCTAAGGTAACAGCTTACTGGCAGTATCCCGTGGAAGCCTTAGGAATATACCTAACCATTGCATTGCCAGAAGAGTTACTTTTCCGAGGCCTTATGCAACCGGTACTGGAATCGTTTTCCTGGCCACGTGGTATCAACAGGCTCGTGGCTGGCAAATGGTTAACAGCAATCATTTTTGGCTTAAGTCACTTAAATAATGACCCGATTGGCGATTGGCGATACGTCATCTTAGCCACCATTGCAGGTATTGCGTATGCAAATGTATACGAGCGCACAGGTCGTCGAAGCTTGGCCGCGCCAGCTCTTCTTCACACGGTGGTGGATTGGTTATGGTCGACATTTCTGCGGTCATTCTAAGGAAACAGTGACTGGCTTAACGTTATTGAATCGATGTTCCTTGTACTTTCAAAGAAAAGATCTTAGGAATCGGTCCATCAGCTCGTGCAACCAAAGGCGCAGTAAGGGTTGCTGAAGTTTTCGCATGATCAACACGGCATATCTTCTGAGATCCGGCAGATAGGATTGCCATCGAAGCGTTACCAGCCGCATCAGCCCCAACCATCAGCCCGAAGCTCTCGCCGCAGCCTGCAGATGGCGACGCTAAAAGCCAGTCACCGTGACCAAGGCGCGCTATCTTCATTGCACTGATTGACCTAAGAGTGAGAGATGCTCCCGATGAAGCGACAAAAGTTCTGGCGACTTCCGGAGTCATCGCTTCGAGAGACCGGGCCCCAGCAACTTGGAAGTGCTGGAGCGTGAAAACTGAAGAACGCTTTCCCTTGTAGGCGCATGGAGCATTCGGGGCAAAAACGGTCACGATTGCCACCTCACGACCATCCTTACCGCCAAAGAAAGCTGCGAGTGGCACATCTCGACAGGTCCCCATCCATGTTATCGCTAGGGCCCGATCTTCGCTGATCGTCACCTGTTCGGGCGCAATGATTCTTAAACTAAATAAGCTTTCTAATTTGCCCGGTTTTGGCGCAGCCATCAAAGACCCGTCTGCAAGGCTAATGCTCGTTAGTCTCTTGTGAGTTGTTTGACGTGCACATTGCTTTAATGTTGTCTTGGACATCCCAGCTTTAGGAAGGTTTGCCACCATCAAATTCATTTTAGGCGCGCCATCAGCACCAAGCACTGGGCTCAGGACGACTCCGACATAAGGCCGACACGTGTCCTGCCAAGCCACCGATATACTTCCAGATGAAATGGTCACATCAGAGACATCGGTTAAGTTAACCCGCTCCACGTCATCAACTGTAAGAGTCTTAAATTCCTTTTGACCAGAAACCTTCAACGTTACCATTCGCTTTTTTGGTAAAGACAAGCAATATGTATCAGAGCGATCCAAAACCGCCGCCACATAGATACCTGTCTTGGTTTCGTCGACAAGAAGCCCCCGCAAAGACTCCCCACAGCCCTCGTCAAAGGTCAGCTGGACATGCCGTAAATTGCCAGAGACGCCTTTGATGGACTCGATGGAGGCCGCCTTTATATAGCTTAGTTTATTCTGGGTCGGCAGGCTTGCGGCAACGACCGGCGCCGAAGCAGCCAACTGCACAAGACCCAAACTAACCGCGGCGCAAACCAACACAAGAAAGCGGACATAGCCAACAGATACGGACTTGACGGCTTGACGATGAAACGTCATGAATGACCCCTCGAAGGATTCTGTGTTTAATAACGGAGTTTTTTAAAGCAGGCAGGTTATATATATAATTTTATTAAAAATCAACTTATTTTAAAGATTTTATTAACAAATACAGTAATATCATAGGCTTAAATGAGATTGAGATCGCGCCTGGCTCTCGTATTTAGACAAGGTTCGTTGAGGCCGCTGGCGAATTTCGGGGCCGCCTCCCCCATCGACTCTGGGAACATTGACCCCAGGATCGTCACATCGAAAGGGCGCTTTGTCGTATCCGAGGTTGCATCGCTTGAAGGTCTCTGGTACATTGCCCCGTTCAACTGACGTGAATACTGTTAACAAGCTGAAATAACACGTCTATTTAGCAACTGGAGTTTTCGCATTATGAAACGTACGTTCCAACCACACAACAAGCGTCGTGTTCGCACCCATGGATTTCGCGCTCGAATGAAAACCGCCTCCGGGCGAGCAGTGCTTGCGCTGCGCCGCGCAAAGGGCCGCAAAAAAATTGCAGTGACGGCTTACGAAAAGTAAAAACAATCAAGACCGATCTAGTCTATGACTGACTCTCCAAGAGGCCAGAGATACCGTGTGGGCTCATTGAAGTCGTTGGAGTTTTTGTCGGGACAGAAAGGTAGTGCATGGCCCAGTTTACGAAAGCGCAGCGCCTTTTGTCGAAGAAGGATTTTGATGCGACCCTAGATGGAGCTGGCGTTAAAGTAGTGTGTCGGGATTTTGTTCTGGTTGCGTCAGAGGCAGTCTCCTTGGGTCCATCAAGGCTAGGGTTGATTGTGAGTGGCAAAGTTGGTAACTCCGTTGTTCGAAACCGAATCAAACGCTCCATTCGCGAACTGTTTCGTAACGAGTTGTCGCAAATCAAAGCTCTCAACGGTCGAAGCCTTGTTGTGATTGCTCGTCCATCCCTTGTCGACAACGCAGGCCATGTAAATTTAAATTTGCGGGATCATTTGCGATCCTGTTCGTCGCGCCTCATAAAGAAGTTAGGCGAGTTAAATTGAGTGTTTGAATTGATTAATTGGTGTTTAAAAGCTTTTGTTCGCCTATACCAAATCCTCCTTTCTCCTTTTCTTGTTGCTCTCGGTGTTGGCTGTCGCTTCTATCCTTCATGCTCGCATTACGCGATCGGAAGCTTGGAACGAGATCCGTGGCCAAGAGCTTTAGTTAAAATTTCACGCCGACTACTGAAGTGCGGCCCATGGCATCCGGGAGGAGTCGACCTACCATGAAAAGCCAAGAACGAGACCTGAGCAGCACCAAAGGTACCTTTATCGCCATCGCTTTATGCGTGGCGCTCTACCTTGCCTGGAATCAATATCTCACGAAAAAATATCCAAACTTCGGTCGCCCTGCCCAACCTGTTGCCACAGACAAATCCGAGACTGCGGCGCAAACAACGGCAACAGCAACGACGCCTGTAGCCTCAACGCTAACGACTGAGCCAGCAGCTCAAGTAAAGACAGAGCCGAGCGTTGTCGCCATGGCCCCCTCGGATCTCGTGTTTGATACAGAAAATATCACATTCACATTTGCTCAAAATCTGGGCTCTCCCGTATCGGCAAAACTAAAACAATACCGGCTTACAAATGATAAAAAAGACTCCGACGTCGTCGAGCTATTTCAACGACCAGCTGCCGTCCAGGCATATGTCGATAAGGCGCCCGTTCGCACATCGGGCCTAGCCTTTAGCGGAAAGCGCACTGAAAATGGCTTTAAATTCACTCGAACTGATGGCACTTGGGTGATTGACCAGACATGGACTCTTCCTCAGCAAGGCTACGCGGGGAAGCTCAATATAACTTATACAAATACAGCAGACGCACCAATGCCGTTGGTTTCCAATCTTTTGATGGAAGTCGGCGAGCCTACTGATCACTCACAATCGTCTTTTTTTGCTCCAGGACTGCCAGAGGACAAACCTCGCTTTCTCAGCCAACTCGATGGCGCTGACGACTTCACCTATATGGAAGACTTTTGCAAAGACCAGTCGATGAATCTATCGATTAAGGATCGTAAGCTAGACTTTTTTGGGTTTGACACTCATTACTTTGCTTTTGCGCTGGTCCCAAAGATGAATGCTTCTTACCGCACAGCATTCTCCGGTAAAGGCTCTCAAACAAATCCTCTTTGTGAGATCCTAACTGTTGCAACTGCTGATTTTGGCTCAGTTGCACCGAAGGCATCCGTCACTCTTGATTATGATGTCTGGTTTGGTCCCAAAGAGGTAGAGCTTCTGACCGCGTTTAATCCTCATCTAAGAACAACCCTTGGTCTTGGCTGGCTGGACATGATTGCTCACCCTTTACTGCTTGCGATTAAGGGTCTATACAAATTTACCGGCAATTACGGCATCGCTATTATAGTCTTGACCATCCTTCTGAAAATCCTGTTTTTTCCGCTGACCAAACAAGCAGCCCACAGTGCCGCACGGATGAAAAAACTGAACCCCGAGATGGCGAAGATCAAGGAAAAATTTAAAAACGACCAACAGAAAATGCAGATGGAGCTCATGAAGTTCATGAGTACTCACAAGATTAACCCCATGAAAGGTTGCTTACCGATTCTTCCCACAATCCCAGTATTCTTTGCGTTGTTTCGGGTACTGTCGGCTTCCATTGACCTACGTCACGCGCCATTCTACGGTTGGATCACTGACCTCTCGATTAAAGATCCATTCTTTGTAACGCCAATCATCCTGACAGGCTTGATGTATCTGCAGCAAAAACTCACGCCCATGACTGGAATGGATCCTACGCAAGAAAAAATAATGTCTTTCATGCCAATCATTTTCGGCGTCATGATGATCACACTTCCTTCAGGTCTCGTTTTGTACATGCTCGCAAACACGATTATGTCTATTGCGCAGCAGCAGTATTTAAACAAGAAGTTCGCGAACATTTAGCGTTCGCTCACAAATAGAAATGAACGTAAAAACAACAGGAGTTAACTAAAAATGAACACAAACCGAAGCACCAATCCCATCCGTATTGAGGCCAAATCCGTGGAGCAGGCCATCACGTTGGCCTGCGTTAAACTAAACGTGGCCAAGGAAGGTCTAGAATACAAAGTCATCAAGGAGCCCAAGGCTGGCCTTGTAAGTTTTTTCATGGGTGCAAAGGCTGAAATCGAAGCGTGGGTTAAATCAAGTGGAGCGCCGAGGAAACACCAAAATGAAAGACCGGAACGCAAGGGCGCCGAACAAGGAGGCCGTGCACAAGGTGGTCAGAGTCGACATAGCAACAGAGACGACCATCGACAACAAGCCAAAGGACCTAGCCACACACGCGGTAATGACAGGCCTCGGCGCGAAGACCGAGCACCACGCGAAGACCGAGCACCACGCGAGGATCGCACCCCAGCTGAACCTTTAACCCCTGAAGCACAAGCACAACTGGAAAAAGACATCACACAATTCTGCAAGGATCTGTGTGAAAAAATTGTCGGCGAAACTGTTCAAGTGACGTCATCCATGATCGATGGAAAGTTTAAGCTCGAAGTAGACAACGCATCTATTGCGGAGATTATTCAGACAAATACGAAATTTGTGGAAAGTCTTGAACATATCCTACGCAAGAAACCCCGCAGCCTAAGGCAGGAGTTGCCGTTCCGGATTTTTATTGATGCACAAGGAAGCCGAAAGGGTCGGGAGGAAGAACTCGTTCGGATTGCAAAGGAAAAAGCTGATGAAGTGGCATCTACCGGTCAAAAGTGTGTTCTCGATTATAAGAGTGCCGCCGACCGTAAGATCATCCATATGGCTCTTGAAAATGACACCCGCGTTTACACAAAATCAATTGGCAACGGACCTAGCCGCAAACTCATGATCTTGGTTTCTCGTAAAAAGAATGATCAAAGCTCAGAACCAAACCCCGAGGCCAACGCCTAATAAGCTTTGGCTGAAAAACACGATGCATCGTCCTCATGACGAACACCCTATTGCAGCACTAGCCAGCGGCTCCGGTCCCGGGGCCGTTGCTGTTATACGCCTATCTGGCGTTGGCTGCTGGGCTGTTGTGCAAGGAGCCCTGGGTAATATCCCCCCTATTAAAGATCGCAAGGCGTCTTTGCGATTGTTTAAAGATCCATCGACAGGAGAACACCTTGATGACCTTGTCGTTATTTTTTTTCAAGGACCGCACTCATTTACGGGACAAGATACCGTCGAACTTTATTGCCATGGCGGTCCATACATAATCCAAAGGATTTTGGGAGTCCTCTTTCATAATGGAGCGCGCCCAGCCCAAGCTGGCGAGTTTACGAAACGCGCACTCCTAAACGGCAAGCTTGACATGACGATGGCAGAAGGTATTCGGGACTTGGTGGAAGCTCAGTCAAGGCAGCAATGGCTGGCAGGCCGACAGCTTTACACTGGACGACTAAAAGAAGGCATTGATTCACTGCGCAAAACGGTGATTGGAGCCATGGCTTACCTAGAGGCCATGATTGATTTCCCTGACGAAGGGGATACGACTCAGATCAGTCTTCATGATGTTAGATCGCGCCTTGATTCCGTGCGCCAACAGATCCAAGAACTCGTCTCTACGTTTCAAAGCGGCCACGTCGCTAGTCGCGGCTTGATGCTAGCGATCGTCGGAGCACCCAACGCAGGAAAGTCCACACTTCTAAACACCTTACTTGGAAAAGAACGAGCCATCGTCAGCGCAATCGCAGGAACAACCCGCGACTATATCGAGGAATCATGTCTTATAGACGGTAGATTCATCCGGCTGGTTGATACAGCAGGAATTCGTGAAACAGCCGACATCGTGGAAAATGAAGGTGTAAGTCTTGCAAAAAAGATTTTGCTTGAGGCTGATGCTTTTTTAACTTTGCATGCTTCAGATTCAACCACTGAAGAACGACTATCCATCTCGGAGATCACACGACCGCTCGCAAAGCCTAACATTATGGTAATGACCAAGTCCGATCTTGGCACTCCGAACTGGGCTAGCAGCATGCTTGCCATCAGTTGCCAAACTGGCCTTGGAATTGACCACCTTCGACGCCAACTCACAAACCTAGTCGATCATCACCTTGAAGGACTCGAGGAAAAACCATTTATTACATCGATTAGGCAGCAACAAGCTTTAAGCTCTGCACTCCGATCGCTTGAGACATTCTTAGAACTAGACAAAGCCCGCGCTGGCCATGAGGTTCTTGCCTTTGAGCTTCAGGAAGTAGCTCGCGCATTGTCATCAGTCATTGGCGACATATCAAGTGAAGATATACTTGATAAGGTATTTAGTGATTTCTGCATCGGCAAATGATCTAAGACAGACAGTTAAATCGAATCGTCGCCTTATATTTGGGTCAAACTATGTTGAACATGAAGACGCCAATGCTTGTTGAGAGCAGATTGAATCATCACGATATAAAAAGGCGGACATAAGGCCACGCACGCCGCGATCCAAGGATTTATGGACCGATAACCATTTTGTCGTTCCATTTGCGAGACCATGCGTGCGACAAAAAAAGCAAGGATCATATGCACACCTGGAATCATTGACATCCACAACGGTAAAATCAGGTTCATACGACTTGCGCCGTTTAAATGCCAACTCACTTCCTCGCTCACTTTTGTTAGCCAAGCCCACCAATAGACACCTAGAGATAAGGGAAAGTAAACCAAAGCCTGCATAGCGACAGACTCAGGCCGTCCAAGCCTTAGTCGACTCGCCACTTTTAGATACTGCTGATCAAGCGAAATCGTCGGGCCTGGCACGGATTTATTCGTAGCTATTGTGGCTGACTGTTTTGCTTGACGCCCCGAACTTTTTTTACCTGAACGATCGTCATTCAAATCCCGCTTGCGATCATTTGCTTTCAGCTTCTTTGCGCGGGGCTGCGACTCACTCTCTGCAGCCTGCGCGTCCTTAGTAACTTCAAAATAATCATTTGTTCTCGCAGCCAAAATCTCGCGTTGAGCCAAACCGATCGTCTCAAAGTCCTGTATCAGGCTGTCTTTTGCTGAAAGATTAGCAGCGACCTGTTTATGATCTAACTGTGTTGGGATTTGCTTGGCGATCACTTGTGGCGCCCCTTTAGAGGCTGCGAATTGACTTGTATCTGATTTTGACTGAGTTAAGTAGTCCGAATAGCGACCCGCCATAGCATGAATGGCTGCAAAGTCTTGGAGGGGATACCACTGCGTAAATCCCTTGCGGCTGATCATCCGGGCATGTCCGGAATCGGTTTTTTCGGGCCTTGAAAAAACCTCGTGAGCCTCTAAGGGGCCTACAACATTGCCATCCTCAAACACGTACCAGCCACTAACCCAAGGATTAGCCGGATCTGACACAGACAAACGCTCTGATCGTTCTGGAGAATGTTGGCTTCCCATCTACCAGCCTCCCGGCATCGACTTCTCTGAAATAATTAAGACTTACAGTGTCCTCTAATGGTAGCTGAGTCTTGTATTAAAACACAACTAAAACCG
This sequence comes from Oligoflexales bacterium, assembly GCA_044360315.1. Taxonomy (GTDB): domain Bacteria; phylum Bdellovibrionota_B; class Oligoflexia; order Oligoflexales; family RGVZ01; genus CAMDKS01. Next base: position 12,183 of record JBIKKO010000011.1, on the reverse strand, counting down.
ATTATCCGGCGCCAGGTAAGGCCTAAACGAATCCCCACGGAACATCCGACATCCTTTTTCTAGTCGGATCGTCCTTCGGGATAATGTCACTTAAACCTCAAACGACTGTGAACCAAAGCCTGCTAGTTTCTCGTTAATTTATTGCCAGATCTTGGTTTTGTGCGCTCTCTCATTCCTTTTTTGAGCACCCCCCTTACTAACAGCAACAAATAAAAAACTGATTTTAATAATAATATATTGAATTTTGCTTTAAAATTATTTAAAGAGACATCGATTTTATTAACTGGGATCTCAGAGGCACCTAAAATGAAAAATCTATTTCTCCTCGTTCTCCCACTAGCGTCACTCACGACTTCGTTGTTCGCAGCTGATACCAAGACTCAGAAAATCTGCAAGCAAGTCTACGGCGAGGATGCTGTTTGTGACCAAATTCAGTGCCAAAAGCCGTACACGGATTGGCTCGGTACATGGGAAGGACCGTTTGTCTCGTCGATAGAGTTCCCTGATACTCAAAAGGAAGCGGAGAAATTAGTGCCGTTCCTTGATCAATTGCGCAAAATGTTCCCCAATAGTTTTGCCGGGGACAATCCCAAGAAAGATTTCCCTTCAATGTTTCGCCCGTACCATAACAGCGTAACGTATGCTGCAGATCATTGTCTTAGAAATGTCGCAAACGGAGACGAGTTCATATATGCGGAACAAACAGATACTTACCCAGAATTTCAAAATCTTCCAGCTCAGACAAAACACGGAGTGTTGATCACCGGCAGGAAGGCTGATGGTGAACTTTTTCTTATGACGTGGAACAAGGATTGGGGATTGCTGACCTATAAGCTGGTCGAAACCGTCAAAGAAAAAGAATTGGCTATTTGGAAATTGTCATTACGACCAGGAATGGAGTTGGTCATTCTTGACGGTAGAGACATGCTTGTGCGGGATAAGCATAAGAGGCATATCTCCTTGATGCTATCTATCAAAAGTGGCAACGAAATCATTCACGAGGGACCGGTGAACATCGGTCACCATACCCAGCAAAAGAATTAACGATATGGGGATCTGTTTCTAGAGCGGTTTTTTGCGGGATAATTGCACTTCTCTCCTATGAAGCAACCGAACAAGTTGGTAAGTTCCCCGCATCTATTTTAGCAAATCAATCTCCAGGATAACCGCTGAAAAAGGCCCCCGAGTCACTTTACAACTGGCTTTACCGTGCAGCAGACGCAATCTCTCTACTATTAAAAAGATACTTGTCCGAAATGAGAAAACTAAGCGAACCACGATCACCAGGCAGTCGCCGAAAACCTCCTCGCGGAGGACTATTCCTAAGTAGGAAGATTATATCCCACGCATGCCGTATGATGACGATTATTAGTAAATAACTGGTTTGGCCTTAAATAAGTTTTGCCAGCCAATCGGCGCTGTTCACTGTTTTTACAACGCCGTTTTGTTTTGGCATTCGCACCTCCGCAAAAGGCAGATGAATGGCCTCTTTGGCGTTGGTTTTGGACGCGAAATATTTCAGGTGAGTTACGGCGCTGTCACTTGTTTTCACCTCGACAAGTAGCTCTGGTGAGCGTTCATGGACGACAGCAAAATCAACTTCGCGCTTTTCCTTATCTCGCAGATAGAATAACTCTGTATTTTCCCCAAGAATGTCCTGCCTATAGTGCACAGATTTCATGAGGTGGCAGGCGACGAGGTTCTCCCAGCGAGAGGCATCGTCGCCCCGCACACGGCCAGTGTCATAGAAGTATATTTTTGGTTCTTTTAGAATCGATTTTGAGATCTTCGCCGTCCAGGGTCTGATCACAAAGATAACATATAAGGATTCCAGAATTCCGATCCACCTTTTAATGGTATGTGGTGACACCTCAAGGTCGCGAGCGATAGACGACATTGATACGGGTGCTCCGACGCGCTCACTAAGCAACTGAACCAAAATCTCTATGGATTTAAGATCATTGACTCTCTCAAGATCAAGCAAATCCTCCTTTAGAATCCGCTCGAGGTGAGACCTGCGCCATCTTTGGGCGTAGGCCTTACCGCCGTTCAAAAAAGGTTCAGGAAATCCGCCAACATCCATTATTCGCGTCAACGCGTCACCAGGACTCATACCGAGTCCACTCTGGGCTTCTCCTATAGATATTGGATGAAGACGATACAAAAAATGTCTGCCGGCCAGGGAGTCGCCCCCCTTTCGCCAAACATCCATTCGGGCGGAGCCAGTTACCATCAGACGAGGACGAACTCCTTCAACATCAAAGACGCCCTTCATCCATCGTTTCCAGTTCTTTTTTTTGTGAAGCTCATCAAATATTACGAGACTTGTGTCTCGAGGCCATGATTGATCAAGGATGAACCGGCGATGACTTTCATTATCAAAGTTAAGGTAAACAGTTTCCTTCTCGGGAAACACATGACGACTGAGCCAGGTTTTGCCAACCTGGCGGGGGCCGGTAAGTAAAACGACCTTTTCATTGAGGTCTTTAGTGATGTGTTCTGTAACATAACGTTTCATAATGAGTACCCTTCCATGAAAATGGGCCTATCTAATTGAGAAAATAAATAGGCCTATCTCAAAATATAACCGATTTTACACGAAAAAAGATAACATGTCATGCACTCTACTGCAAAATAGTTCGGTCTATTTCGCAGTAGAGTGCATAATTTAGCGGAATAATTGCCGGACGTAGCGTAACGTCCAAATAATCATGCTGCCATGGGGCTGCTGAATCAGCGTATCATTTCAAAGGCGACAAGAATAAAGAGACAGAGCAACAGCTCGAGTCTGAGTTGGATGAATGGGAGCGGTTTGCCAGGCCAAATCTAAACGACTTGTGGCAAATGGATATTATGGGGTTCTATATCCGTAAGCGTTGTAATCACGGACCTTTAAAGCAACGATGTTCCATTGTAAAGGATCTATTCGGTCTATGGCGCAGGCCCTCGGTATTAAAGACCGAACGCTTTATGGCTGGTTGAGTCGGTCTGAGTCAGAGACAGGGAACAAGAGAAAGAAAACGAGGAAGCTAAACACGTCGGGCAATTCACGTCCCGTTGAGTTAAAAACCGTAGAAATTGTTCCCTGTAAAACTTGGACGATCGAGTTTAAGTCTAGTAGCCGACATTTTTTTGTTAGTGTTAAGTGATGCTGCCTTCAGAGGTTCGCAGGGTAGTGATCTTCTATCACAAGGTTGACTTCCGGAAACGGTGGAATGGGCTTTTGGGTGAGTGCCAACGATTAGGGTTTGACCCATACGCTGGCGATGTAGTGATGTTTATAAAGCGAGATCGTCGGCAATTGGTTGCTATGTATGGCGATGATCCTGGTCTGTATATTATGGATGTCTGGTTTTTCAAGAAACAAGGATGTTTCATCGATGGCACGAAAAATCGCAGGAATAGCACGAAGAACATCGGTCGGAATAATTCGTCAGGTTTGGCATTTCAGAACAGGCAGTGGAGACCGGCTACAACGGATTTATTTACCCCGCATTTCTTGACGTCATATTCCTATCAGGCGAGGCAAAGCGCTTTCTTCTCGAATGTTACCGTGATGTCTCCATGACGTTTTAGCATTAAAGCGACGGCACCACCAGGGTGCAATAGAAAACTCCCCGCGCCCAGTGTTCCATGACAACAAAATAAACTTGCAAGTCATTTCGAGATCTGCGTGGTGAGCAGGTAGCTCCATTCAGAACAACTTTTTCACTTCGTCCCTCAATAGGCGAAGTGGGGATGGCAGCATTCGCGTAGCGGGCCATACTGCTGCTATACGTACATTTGCAGAGGGATCGCTGATAACCCCTCGCAGTATCCCTCGATACTTCTGGACGATCCAATGTGGCACAAGGCTCCAACAGTTGGAGTATCTTAGATATTGAGCACAAACATCGTAGTTGTCGTAACGAAACGCGATTTTCGGATTGAGCTTCCATTTAGTAAAAACCGGATGATTCGCGCAGTCTTCAATGCCGGGCAATGCTCTGGGCAATGCGGCACCACACTCGTTTAACATGCGCACACATTCCCGAGCACTAAGATCAACCGCCGGATGTCCCCTACGAACACAAATCACGAGTCGTCCGAAATGAATCTCATCGACAGTTACGCTAAGTGGATTCTCCGGACTGTAGCAAAATGTCAAATCAATTTCTGAACTACGAAGATGGACTAATGCTTCTGAAGATCTGAGACTCAACACTTCAAAACTAACTCCCTCGTGATTCCTCTGGATCTGCCCGCAAACACGAGCGACATAATCCGTGGCGAGATCATGAGTTGCACCGATGCGAAAATGGCCCCTAAGCTCGTCCTTGCCCTGAAAAATATCCTTAAGTCCAAAAACATTGGTTAAGATGGAGTTTGTCTTTTCCAGCAGCCTTTCTCCATCGCTAGTCAATTTGATATTGCGACCTTCCTTGCGGAACAACCTACGCCCCAGTTCGGACTCCAATGCCCGAATAGCATTCACAACGGTACTGGGACTGACGTGCAGAGCCTGCGCAGCCCTGTGCATGTGCTCCCGCTCAGCTGCTTCCTTGAAATAAAGTAAGTGGTTGATATTCATTGCGCCGTTTTGCCCTGTGGTCAAAATTTTTATTTCTTTTTTTTGAACGTTATTATTTTAAATATATCATTTTTTTAATCAATTCAATCATGTTATGAAATCTCCCATCAAAGGAGTTTCCCATGCTTTTAAATCATAATATCCGACCAATCGCCTGCTTTTTGAAAAAAGAGTTTCTCTACAATCAGGAGAGTCATCACGGAGAACTAGTGAACTGTCACCTGTTCGCGGTATCGAGCATCAAGGGCCGAGCCCTTGGATTCCACGCATTCCTCGACACTGGCGCGGTGTTTTATCGTCTACCAATCCATGCATTCATCTGGAAAAAAGACGCCAATGCAACGGAACTAGATCAATTGCAGACATGGGACCAACTTGGCTACCATATATCCGTGATCGAATATGACTTTCTGAAGGAGCTTAATGGTCGAGCATTTTTGAAGGACAGGCAAGTCGTGAAGTGTGAATATCTGTTCACGGTTGACTTTTGTCATCCTGACCCCGGCTATCTCAATACCACATTCGTGGAAAGTCCCGACGACCACAAGTGTCAACATATCGTCCGACTGGATAATGGCTATTTCGGGGCCTTCCCCAATAACAAAATTCTATGGGAAGAGATTGCCTTCGTTAAACAGCACTTTTCGCAAGTGCGACCCGATTATCGAGTCAACACGCACAAATTCCACGCAGAAAACGGAGGATCGTTGCTGCGCGATGATAATTTATTTTTTTACGAACACAGTCAAAAAGACTGTCCTCACCAAGGAATTGCGGTGCATGAACCGTCGACGCTCTCGTAAACTAGATATCTTAAACGGTGCTATCGTGATGGTTTTGGCAGCTGTTTCTGCAGTCAGCCTTTTCACGCTTCACAAGTCACTCATCAGCCAAGAATTATTGGTATGTGCCCTGCTGGCAAACACCCTGATCCAAAGCGGCGTGCAGATGCGGCTGGAGTTACTTCAGCATGAGGCGGTACATAACAAGCTATTTCACAAAAAGTTCTTCAACCATTTTATTGGGGAATTTTTCTGTTCACTGCCATTGTTGTCATCCCTTGATGGATACCGTAGGTTTCATTATGAACATCATAAGTTTCTGGGGAACCTTGCACTGGATCCGGAGGTGAAATATTATCACCAACAGAAGTACCGATACGTCCCCCTATCCCCACGGCAACTGATTCGTAATACCGTGTTCGACCTCAGCGGTTTTCACTTCCTGCAATTCCACGCAGCGTCACTTCTGGATGACGCCCGGAGTGGAAATCTATGGCCGAACATTCGTGTCGCCACATGGCACATGGGTTTCCTTTTGATTACTGGATTAAAATTGTATTTTTTGGGGTGGCTACTGCCGATGGCCACTGTAAAATTTTGTCTGTCGAAACTTCAAGGTTTAAGTGAGCATATTATTTATCAACGCCCATCACACCAGTTTGGACACACAGTAGCGGTCGGACCAATCACTAAATTCATTTTATTTCCACTCAATGCAAATCTTCATCTCATCCATCATTTGGAACCAAATTTACCTTGGTTTTCCCTCCCGAGTCGTCTATCACGGTACGATACATGGCACAAGATTGACGGCGTATTTCATAAAAATGGAATCCTGGGTCAACTGACATCTCCGAACAGATTCAATGCCGGACAGCCTTTTCATTGCAAGTCATCAATTATAGGAAATCAAACCACCGCAAAAGAAGTCTATTGAAAAAAATCACCGCACCACGCGCTGGGAGGCTCCGAGGGCGGTGGACATCTCAATAGAAACAAAGCTACGTCATAAGCGCAGTCAGAAAATGCCTGAACGCACTTCCGATCATTTCAACCTTTTACGAAACGCTCGTCTGTCTGATACATGCGCGGTAATCTTCGTGCTTTGCGAATCAAAAACGCCAGCTGGTTGTGCAGGTCGCGCACGACGTTTTGATTGTTTGGATTCATGCGCAGCTTGTCGATCTCATTTTGAATGACATTGATACGCTCAATGTCATTTGGCTTCTGAAATATCAGACCTAGGCAAAACAATAACAATATCAAATCCTTCCGGACATTCTGTCTCCGCCCCTTCTCAGTCAAGATGTCATTCCACCCCGCATGCACCCACAAACTCACCAACAATATCGACCGCATCCTGATCTCCTTCGCCTAAAAACTTAGCTCTTGTCGCCGGTAGACGGCCATGAGTCCGCACCAGATCTTAACCAGTACCGTAAGCCAGCAGCTGTTAAACGTCATATACATAATCAAGTTCACCCGTTGATTGCCGTCTCCTTGGTAGACCCGTTGAAACGATTCCGAGTCTTGCCAGCGTCTCGGCAATCTTATTGCCGTCTGTAGTCGCATCGTCGACAATCATTCTTGCGCCGCAGGGACAAATCTCGGGATCGACACCCACTGTTTTGCGAAAAAGCTTACCGGTTGGCGGAGGATCGGAGTCGCTAGGTTCATCATGATCTGGGCACGTTCGTTTCTTTGTAGAACCTGGCACCACAAAGTCTCGCCAGGCATGATTTGGAGCAAAAACCCCGAGAAATCTAGTGAGCAACTTGATTTTTGAGCTATCGGCAATTTCGGACCGTTAGATCGTTTTAGCGTGTTATTGGCACGGAGCAGGCGTTGCTGTTTGGATCTATTCGATCTAGTAGTGCGGTAAAAGGGAATTTAAAAAAGACTTTCCTGACGTGTCTGTCATTCGGTAAAATAGAAATCGACCTACAAATGAACTCCATCTAAGTCTCGCAACAAAACTGTACAGCGATCCCCAACGACCCTTTCCGCTTGGCAATCCTTGCAGTACAGGCCAATACCACGCGACATCCAACGCCATCCACCGATACACTGAAACAGCTACGCCAGACGAAATCTCTACAGGGTAGAACAGCATCAAAAAATGCCGTGTGGCGCAGGACTTAATGGCCAATAACTCCTGTCGTCCTTGGTGGGTTAAGCAAAGCTTAGCGAACGCGTGGGATCCTTGCCAAGGTGGTTTGATTGCGGCATTTTTGCTGCGTTTTGCGTGGGCTTTTAACGCTTACTAAGTGACCGTTGGGTGGGCTTCAGAAATCAGATTCAGCCAATAGGAGCAAACGAGTTCCGGGAACCAAATCAGATCCCTCTCAAAATTTTTTTCCGTCTATCGACCCTTTTGCAGGGTGGCAATTCGATCATCATATCCTGACATCCCAGCGCGGTAATCCATCAAGTGACGTCGCTGCGCGTTTGAAAAATATTCTAGGCGCACAAGCGTTCCAAATCGGTCGCTAATCTCTAAACCTGTTATGATGAAGCCTTCGCGTAATTTGGGAATAATCACGGCGTTATTGGTGGCATTGTGTTTGCTGGAAATAGTTTGAAAGCCCAGATCCAGCACGTGTTTCATCACGCACTTAAGCAAGTTTGCGTAGAGCCCCTTTCGCCGGTGCTCGGCCAAAATCCCAGAATTGCGCATATAAAAGTCATGAGAGTTTGTTTGATCTCCAAAATGCCATCCACAAAACTCATTATTATAAAAAAGTCCGAAGAACAGGCGGAGGGGCGTTCCCATATGCTGATTCAACGACAATATAAGGGATTTTTCCTCTTCTGAGGGTGTGAAAAAGATTGCTCCGTTGTCGCCAAAAACTTCCCGCGTAGCGATTTGCAGCTGATCTTTAATGTCCTCGTGCTTAACAATCCTGACTTCATATCCGTTCCCAAGGTCCCAGGATTTAGTCTCACTTGTCATGGGCGCTCTCCTCTAATCTCTACTAAGTCCTGAAAACACGGTGCATTAATCACGATGTTGGCTTAAGTGCAAATCACTCCAGCAATACTACCAACTCCGGCGCCGGAATTGTAGGAAATATAATCGTCACACCGCGATTAAAAAACGCAAACCAAGTGCCATTATCTTCTCATTTTGGACCTAGGAAAAATAAAAACAAAATCATAGACTTGCGAACATCTTGTCTGCGCGCATTCCCAGTCCAAATGTCATGCTACCCCACCTGCGCACACAAATTCACCCACAATATCGCCCCCACACTGATCACTTCCGCCTAACAACCTAGCTATTGTCGCTGGCAGACTGCCATTAGGCTACACTCTAGCCACACCAGTTTACTAAGCACCAGCTGTTAAACGTCACATACATAATCAAGTTCACTCGTTGATTGCCGTCTCCTTGGTGGACCCGTTGAAACGATTCGGAGTCTTGCCAGCGTCTCGGTAAATTTTTTGCCGTCTGTAATCGCATCGTCCACAATCATTCTTGCGCCGCAGGAACAAATCTCGGGATCGACACCCACTGTTTTGCGCAAAAAGCTCGGCCCACGGCAACCAATATTCGCAAGGTGCCCGACCAGTTGATGGTTTGCCGGTTGGCGGAGGATCGGAGTCGTTAGGTTCATCACGATCTGGGCACGTTCGTTTCTTTGTAGGACCTGGCACCACAAAGTCTCGCCAGGCATGATTTGGAGCAAAAACCCCGTGAAATCTGGTGAGGTTAAACCTGGCAGATCCTTGGGGACAAGAGGTTTTGACTTGGATTTTCGGAGTGATGGTCGTGATTTTTTGTATTTACTGGACAGTAGGTTTGACGGCCAACCTGGTGGCGCGAAGGATATCCGATGAGCAGGAAACAAAATGGTTTTCTGGTGAAAGGGTTGTCAGTCTTGTTGGACTTGATGTGGTCGATGGTACCGACGTTTTGGATTTTTCGCGCTGTAAGGATTTACTGTCTGCGATGACGGCAGGTGGCTCGCTGAGACAGCTTCCTTACAATATGCACCTTTCGAACAGTAAGACACCAAATGCATTTGCAGTGCCTGGCGGCCATATTATCGTGACACAAGGTCTCCTTGATCTTGTGAAATCTGATATGGGACTTGCCATGGTGCTTGCCTATGAGCTGGGTCACCATCAGTTCTGGGATCCTAGCCTTCCTGCTGAGCCGCGAAAGGGCAAGGTTTTAGCGATGGCTTTTCTTGTTTTGTTGAGCGCTGCGCTTACGATAGCTTGGATATCAGGATTTCCACAAAGACCAATCATTTACGCGGTGTCGGTGTATATTGGGCCGCCGATATTTATTCTTGTAGGTTTGCTGCGTTACTAGGTTTTTAGGCGGAAGTGATCAGTGTAGGGGCGATATTGTTGGTGAATTTGTGTGCGCAGGTGGGGTAGCATGACATTTGGACTGGGAAAGCGCGCAGACAAGATGTCCGTAAGGCTATGATTTTGTTTTTATTTTTAAGCTCTACAAAAGCAAGAACAAAAAACAGTTTTCCCAAGTCAGACGTTTTTTCTTTGCGTCCAACTGCTGGCACCACCACGGAAGGTGGATAACAGGTCTTCCGGCGTTCTCAGCTCTCCTTGTCTGAAAGACGAAACAACTTTCCGTTAGCGAGTTCTTGTGGCGCAGCAATTGTTATCTTTGATCATTGTGAGTTGACTCATTGAATCACCTTCATTCGGCTCTCCGGGCATACCGGCTCAATGACGGTTACCATGATAACGTTCGTTATAGGTGAAGGAGTGCCATTCCTAGCGATGGTCTTCATAAATCGCGACAGAAAAATAATTGGGCATCATCCTTCTTCCATGCTGCAAAGATCACTTGTCCGGAGTTATTTTGCTCTCAGGAAAACTGAAGCTTCTACAGCTAGGAAGCTCAATGTGAAGTCGTTTTATCGCTTCTTGTCTCCTCGTTAGCTATGGCTACACGCTCGTCATAGCTTTTTCCTGTTTTCATGATCATTAGCACGATTGCCGCTATCTTGCGCGCGACGGCTCGTTTGGTATCGCGATCAGATACACCTTTGGATCTAAGCCGGTCGTAGTAAACTCTTAGACTCGAGTCTCCTCGTAGCACAGCCGTTGCTGACCCTGTGAAAACACATTTTAAATCCGATGATCCCTTGATTTTTTTGTTGCCGTAGACTTTCCCGTCACTGATCTCTTTGTGACGAACAAGACCCGAGTAGGCCCAAAGTTTGTGTTTGTCGGTAAATCGATCACCAGAACAGATGATTGACACAATCATCGTCGCTCTTAGGAATCCAATTCCTGGGATGTCACAAAGTTTACTGATAATCGGCCATTTTTTGGCAATAGCCAGAAGCTTGTCTTCGTAGGATTTTTTTATTTCCCGAGTAGCACTGATGTGGCGAAAGATATTCTCGGCTACAAAACGGTCGTTTGGCTTTTTGATGTCATCGAGTAACGACTCATCTGAATATACAGCTTTGTCCTTTCTGAATAGCCCCCTGGCTCTTAAGAAAGCCTTGTAACGGTTCATGGATTTTACCAGGTCTTAGGTAGAATTCTTGGTGGGACTTTATAAGTGCTCTAAGCTCAAACATCGGACCGTCATCATGGTAAACACTGGTAATGGTGCCAAGTCTGGTTTCGTGAGCAAGCCTTTGCGCATCCAAAAAGTCAGTCTTTGCCCCTCGTTGTTTTGTGAGATGCGGCGCATGAGCCACCTGAACCTGATCGACCCGGTCTCTCAGGAGAACATATAACCATTGGGCAATATTCATTTCCTCAAAGGTCAAAACCCGAGGCCGTTTGACAGAGTTTACAAACCTCAAACGCTCTCGTTCCGAGGTCGGAAAGACCTCTTTTTTCAGAATTTTTCCCTTTGCGTCCATGACCACGGCGGTACAGGTTTTACTGTGGGCGTCCAATCCGATATATTGAGTCATAGCAGCGTCCTCCTTTGATACTAAGGTGATGTGAGTAGTCCCTAGTATATGATCTCATAGAGGTCCAAAGTCCGTATTTGGCTATTTGCCTAAAAGCGGCAAGGAGAGTGCTGCTACTAAGGCGTTGCCGTAAAAATCACGGTTTGATGATGCTTTTGTACGTTATCCTAGCGCCTTTTTATGGGTGTTACTCTAAACATGAATGAACCGACGGCGTATGTTCTATCTTTCACTTCTCTGTCTCTAGGGTTTGGGGCTTTGGTGGCGTCAACAGCAAACTCCACGTTTTGGTTGGCTCGTATACGAGTTCCTGGTGCGGCTTCGATATCAGCTCTTGCTTTTACGCTCTATCTTACCCACAAGGCAATGATTCACATGGCGAAGCACCTTGTGCCCGATTACATGGAACATCAGCTTTTGATTGTACTGCTCGCAAGCGCGCTAGTCGTGATTGGCTCATGTTCTCCATACTTTGTTGTAGAACGCCCATTTCTCAGGTTGCGCGATAAGTTATTGAATCATTAAATTGATTACAATCGCTTCAGTTTGAGAAAGACGCCCTTAATTTTTCTCTAAGCCACTTATGTGCAGGATCCCTATGGAACCGCTCATGCCACACCTGAACCACTGTGATGGAAGGGAGGTCTAGGGGTGCGTCAAAGGATTGAATGGGTAAGTACTTCTCAAAAGCTGCGATCAACCTAGAGGGCGCTGTTAAGACCGCATCACTTTCTACGACCGCCCAGCCAGCAGACAGGAAGCCGCTGGTTCCAACCGCGATTTTTCGCGTTTGCTTTTTCTTGTTCAAGATTTTATCCACGGTTCCTTTTAACTCGCCACCAGGCGCGATTAAAATATGCGGTAGCGCGCCGTAGGCTGCGAGTGTCATCCGACCTTTGACTGCTGGATGGTCTTTACG
>JBIKKO010000209.1:0-5219 GCA_044360315.1 Oligoflexales bacterium | reverse complement strand
CCTCTGGCTTTGAACCTCAACTGTCTGACGTTCGGCTAAATCACATTAATGCCCCTGACGCCCTTCAGCAAAGAATTGCCTCGTTGCGTCATGTTCCAAACATTTTGCAAGCCCATTGAGTTCCTGTATTCTCGTAGTAGAATAAAGGTAGTTTGTATTAATCTTTAAATGAGACAAGGGGGGAGACAAAGGCCCATGGATCAGGACAAACACCTTCCGCCCGAGCCCACAATAGGCCGAGAGCTCTTAAACCACAACGCCCAGTCGCTGCCGCAATTTGATAGCGATATGAGTGAGATTGGAAAACGACTCAATCATCGGTTTGGGGCGCATTTGTTTGGCGTTGAGTGGACTACCGGCCGCGTCGTAATGATTATATTTATTGGCTCTTTTATCCTTGGTGTCCTGTTTACATCGGCCGTGTTGGCAGGACTGATCGAGATCCACCCGTCGGCAATAAAGTCATTTTTGAAATCACTCGTCGGCAAAGGCTAACCACAGGTCACAAAACAGCATGCAGATTCTAATTGACCTATTAAACTTCATTCAACCATACGGCACTCACAGCTATTTTGTGATTCTAGGCGTGTTGTTGGCCTGTGGTTTTGGCCTTCCGTTACCGGAAGACATCACGCTCGTCACAGCTGGAATTCTCGCATCAAGAAATATCATCGATTTTAATATGACTGTTGCGCTTTGTATGTTTGGCGTCCTACTGGGAGATGGCATCATCTTTTGGCTCGGCAGTCATTATGGGACGAGACTGCGCAAAACAAAATTTTTTGCAATGATCCTCCCCGAAAAACGCGATGCCGCGGTTAAAGCCATCGTCCAAAAATATGGTGACAAAGTGATTTTTATGGCCCGCTTCATGCCAGGTCTTAGAACACCGCTGTTTTTTGCAACAGGTAGTTACCATGTGCCGTTTTGGAAGTTTCTTCTTCTTGATGGATTTGCGGCCATCATATCCGTTCCTCTCTGGGTTTATGTCGGATACTTATTTGGTTCAAACCTGGAGCACCTTGAAGTCGTCATCCGAAAGGCCCAGGCAGGCATCTATTTAAGTTTAGCAGGTGTCATATTGATTTTTGTCGCAATCTACTTCATTCGTAAACGCCGGCTCCGCACCTCCAGCTAGCCCCTCGTCACAACTGCGTAATCCCTTTAGAAACCGGATTCGCGACTCAATTTGACACCGTAACATAGCGATGAAAGCCACCACCGGCAAACACTGTCTGCACATCACTCCCGTCGAGTTTAACAGAATGAATCCCTTGCATCGTAGGATAATAAACTCTTTGGGCGGTACTGTCATAACCAATCCCTGCCATCGCTGTAAATCCTGTCTTGACCACGACGCTCACCACCACCCCTGCGGCATCAACGATACTGATGGCATTTTCATCTCCACCTGCAAAAGTCAAGAAGCGTTGCGTTGTTTGATCAAAATCGATATCGCGAATATTTGCCAGTGGGTTTGTTCCGGTGGGTGCCGTATTCCAAGTCAGTCGTTCCACGCCAGTACCATCTAATTCGGCACGCATGACGTTCGAAGTCGCGTGTTCATCAGTCCAATAGATCTTACGCGAGACCGAATCAATCGCAAGTCCAACTGGTTTAGAACTTAGACCAGCCAATAAATCTGTCAAATCCTGACCATCAATCCCGCAACGTCTTATTCGGTTTGAACCATATTCAGAGAAATATACGAACCCACTTGAGCGATCAAACTCGACGTCTTGAATTAAGCCTGTGCCCGGTGCAATCAGCATTTGACGTTTTGTTGCATGATCATACTGCACCAGGCCAGCAGATGTTCCAAAAAAAGTCTTACCCAACACACGATCAGTAGCAACGCCACGCATTGTACTCGATGAATAATTTACATGACTTGAGATAGCTAGAAACTCTTCAGGAGTCGCAGAGAGGGTTGATCGACTCACGCGAAAAGCACCACCCTCAGGAAGAGTGTAGTAAAAATACTGAGCATCCATCGTAAATCCTACAGCCCTCAAATAAGGACGTCCGGCTGTATTCTCCACGGAATCACATGCCGAGGACACATCTGTAAATGATGTTAAACAATGGGTTAAAAAGCCACCAGGTGACGTACGCCAGGCGTTAGACCAAGGCATGCCCGATGCAAATAGCATGTTGTTTTCAATTTTCATGTCTGTCGGCCAAACCCATCCACCCGCATCCTCGGCACCATAGATTTCAGTCACAGAAGGCTGACTCAATGTAAAGCGTCGGATTTGCCGATGCTCATGATCAACGTAATAAACGTGCGTTTGATCAACGACAATAGCTCCAGGACGAGCAACCCATGGTGCTTTCGTATAGTCTTCAGCGTCACCTGGAACCCAACCACGGCGGACCTCTGTGACGTTTGTTCCATCCGCATTCATCACAATGATTTGCGACTGTGGCATGTGACGCGAAGGGACTGACAAGGGGTGACCGCGAATCGTCACAAAAACCTTTGAGCCATCTGGGCTTAAGGCAATTCCGCGCACCATCGCGGAACGCCCCGCCGCCAGCCTATAAATTACGGCTTGTTGCTCCGGTGCTGTCAAGGAAGCCTTGCTAATCGTATTGTGAATGATATCAGACCAATACAAAAAGCCCTGAGAGATCGCCAAATCACCAACGACGCCCTGGGTCGAAACTGGGATCCTTATATTTTGCTTCGTTGCAAGATTGATCTTGTTGATAGCACCGCGACCACCCACGTACAGATGACCATCATTGAGCTCAAGACCTAAACTAGAGAAATTTTCAATCGGAACTGAAGAAGAAGCGGTCTGCCCTATCGTTTGTTGTCGGATAAACCCAGCTTCAGAATCCGACCACATCATGTAGGGAAGGCTAGGAGCAGGCGACTGGCCTCCGCCTTGCTGTTCGCCAGGCCCGGACCCACCAGATTCAGACCCTCCGCCTGTCGTACAGTCCTGTTTAGCCTCGCAACCAGAATCACCTCCCTGGGGGGGTCTAGATTCCGTGACAGCTGTATTTGGCTCGCACGACATGCAAACCAAAACAAACAACAGACCATGTAGCCGAGTCCAAAGTCTCATACTCTCTCCCGAAAGGAGTTTCGGTAGAACATATTCGAAATTAAAGATTATTTGTTAGGAGCCCGGATTTACTTAAGAAATCAGACCATTCGACACTACCACCTCAATCGCCCCCTTCTGCGCCCGGGTTTTTTAAGGGTCACAGATAGTCTAGCCGTCACAAAAAAAAGAAGGTGATTCCCATTGGAAATCACCTTCTAAAATTGGAGGCTATCTCACGAAGCAGCGATTCACATGTAAATGTTTATAAGTCGCAGCCTCAGAAACGCTATCAAAAAACTCAGAATCAGTATGGTACCGCTTGAGTAGGAAATTGGCCGTAACCGCTGTAGCTACCGTTGAAGTTGCTATTGTACTGATAGTAGTTATAACCGCTTTGATTAAAAGTGTTAGAATAGTTATAACCATAATAGTAACCATAGTTATAGTATGCTGGAGCATAATGAGCCCAGTTCCATGCACCATTGTTGTTGTAATTATAGTTTACATTATAGTTGTAGTTTTGATTTGCATGGCCACAAGTTGTGCAACGGCGCCAACGACGCCAGCCGCAGAAACTTTCAGTTGAGCTGGAAGCGTCGAGTTCATCCACATTGACAACTTGATCAGGAGCCGATGCGCGCTCAAAGGATGCTGCAACGGAATCGCCACTTACAGTTTTGGCATTGATAGTGCGAAGCTCAGCTTTGTCATGGACTTCTTTGCCGCTGGCATCAACGGGCACACGAACCAAAACTGTCGATGGAAGCTCAGCTGCTTTAGCTTTTGCAGCCTCCTCCGTAACGACGGGCTTCTTTGCTTCCTTATCAGGGGAACCACAAGATGCTAGAACCAATGCTGCTGTCAAACTAACTAATAAACGCATAACTTAGACTCCGTATCAAAAAAATTGATAAAAAAACTGGCCAAAAATTGGACAACCGAGGCCCTTATTAGTCAAGGCAACCTCAGGATGTCAACCATGAAATGATTTATTTTTATTAAAATTTTTTATCTATTTAATTACAGGAGGTTATAAACCCCATGAGGAGCCTTAAAATTGACGGCTAGGGCCAAAGCCCGGTCAAGTTGGCGTAAATACTCAGCCCTCGGGACTTCAACCGCACCAAGACGGCGCAGGTGATCTGTCATAAACTGAACCTCTAACAGCGTAAGCCCGCACTCCTTAAGACGCTCAACGAGCGCCCAAAGGGCTAATTTCGAGGTGTCAGTGGCCCGACTAAACATGCTTTCAGCGTTAAAGACCCCTCCTTGGGAGAGTCCATATAACCCACCAACCAGCTGCTTTTGTTCATCCCAGACCTCGACACTGTGTCCGATGCCGAACCGAAACAGCCTGGTGTAAGCGGCTTTAATTTCTGGTGTAATCCAGGTCGAGGGGCGATCGCCGCAGGCTTCGATCACACCAACGAAGTCCGTATCAAAGGTGATTGTAAACGATCGACTCCTTGCCGTCTTGCGCAACGAGCGAGATATGTGATGGTTGCCCAATGGAATAACCGCCCTAGGATCCGGATTAAACCAAAGGATCTCACCTGTGTCTGGATCAGGCATAGGAAAATAGCCGCCTCGATAGGCGGCTATAATCAGTTCAGGATTGAGCATGTCCTGGAACGGCATATCAGGCGTCACTCAGGAGTGCCGGCTCGCGCCAATTCGTACAATTCGGCAGTGCCACGATGACCTGCAAGAACGGAGACCATGTCCGGCGTATGCTGCCAAACCACAAGATTTAACTTTTCCCCAGCATACGGGCGAAACCTCAAACCCCTATAGTCTGCTTCCTTGCCGGTGAAGGGCATGGACGACATTTTCCCAGGGACCATGTAATGATACAGATGTTCATTGTTACGCTCAGGACTCACATATTTTACGGCAAGAACTTTTATCACTTCATAATCGATGATCGCAGCACCCTCAGGACCCCAACCTTGAAGCGGTTTCAGGACTGTTGGACGAAACGACAATCCAGGTATATTTCCAACGAACTGCTTGATCTCTTCTATGTCCGTCGACGGCAAATTGATGCGCGTGTCCGGCTGCTCCTCAAGGGCCGTTGTTTCATAACCAAGATATTCAATCACATCAATATTCTCTGTCGGATTTGGCATGAGCACATAGGCCAATCCACCAACAAACCCC
>JBIKKO010000345.1:0-5237 GCA_044360315.1 Oligoflexales bacterium | reverse complement strand
TGAGGCCGTAGAAGGCGGCCAGGTTGTCCAGGTCGGTGTCGGTGGCGAAGCGCAGCAGGGTGGCGCGCAAGGCATCGTTCACCCGCTGCCGCAGCAGGAGCTCCCGCGCGGCCGCGACCTCCAGGATCTTCACCCCAGGATCCGACTCGAGGATCTCGGAGTAGGAGGGGTCCCGGGCCTGCAGGTCCGCGATCATCGCCTGCAGGATCTGCTCGAAGTCCAGCTCCTCGATGATCGCCGGGGCTGGCAGGCTGGAGAAGTCGATCGTCGTGGCCATCAGATCACCAGCCCTTGCATCTCTACCCGGCGGCCGTCCAGCAGATAGTAGCCAGTAAGACTCAGCTCGATCTGCCCCTCGGCCGTCACTCGGTCCACGGTGATGCGCTCCAGGTTCAGGCGAGGCTCCCACCGATCGAGGGCCGTGGCCGCGGCGGCCACCATGTCCGATGCCAGGGTGGCGTTCATTGGGCGGTCCACCAGGCGGGGGAGATCGGAGCCGTAGTCGCGCCGATGCACCCGCGTGCCGACGGGGGTGGACAAGATGTCCTGGATGCTTTGGCGCAGGTGGTCGAAGCCGCCGAGCGCCTTGCCGGTGGTGCGAGACATGCCGGCCATCGGTCTCCCCTCCTCAGTTGCAGAGCGTGGCCGTGGCCCCGCCTACCAGGGTAGCGCCGCAGGCAGTGGTGTCCCCCACGCGGGCGACTGCCTGGCCGTTGGCGGTGGTGTTCGGGCTGCCGGAGATGATCGGATTGGGCCCGTGCTCCGGGCAGTCGTAGGTGTCGCCCACGCGCGCGACGCGGCGGCCCTGGGCCCAGACGTCCGGGCTGGCGGTGCTGACCAGGCCGCCGTGGGAGCCGCTGTCGCCGAGGCAGATCACGCGGGGCATGTTGCGCTCACGGGTTGAGGTGGACGGTCGAGCCGGTGATGGTCACCTGGCCCTGGGCCTCGACGTTCACCGTGCCGCTGGCCTCGATGTTCGCGCTGCCGGTGCGGATCACCACGGAGCCGGTCGATTCGGTGGTGTCGATGGTGAGGGTGTGGCCCTGCCGGTCGTACTCGACGATGGTGCCATCGCCATAGGTGCGGCGCTGCAGGCCCGCCCGGTCGCCGTTGGCGTTGCCGTCGCTGAACAGGCCGGGGATCGCCACCGCGGCGCCCAGCTCACCCGACGGGGCCAGGAGCATCACCACCTCCCCCACCTCGGGCGGATCCCAGACGCGATCGCCGCCGGCGCGGGGGGTGAACCAGGGAATCCAGTCGGTGCGGATCTCGCCGCCCTGTAGGTCCACGCGGATCGCGGGGAAGCCAGCGGTGGCGCCGGTGTAGTCGGCCTGGGCCACCACTCCGTAGCGCGCCATGTTCGCCAACCGGCGCGCGTGGTCGGTGGTCTCCGCCGAGCCGACCCCGCTGGTGCCCTGATCAGACCGCGCGATCTGGAGCATGGGTCGCCAGGTAGTAGCGGGCGGTGAGGGGGATGGCCGCGGCCGTGGGGTCGCCGGTGATCAGGATGCGAGCGGCAGTGAGCAGCAGGGCCTGGCGGAGGGCATGGGGCAGCTGCTCGGGAAGATCGTGGCCGGCGGCCTGGGCCACCAGGGCCTGGGCGTGGTCTAGGGCATCCTGCTCGCGGTCGAGATCCTCGGCGCCGGGGGCGCCCATGAACTCCGCCAGGTCGGCAGCGGTGAGCGGCAGTGCCGGGGCCGGGGCAGGATCGGCGGCCTTGCGGCGGCGGCGGGGGGTGGTGGCCATCAGTTGATCGGTTCCTCCTGGGAGAAGAGCTGGACGTCGCCGATGGGGCAGGCCTCCCCGGTGTTCGCGGTCGGGCAGCCGGGGGTGACCTGACCGCCAGGGTAGGCGCCGCTGCGCATGATGTCGTCGTCGTCCACCACGTAGGGGTTGCTGCAGTCGCGGTAGGGGGTGTTGTAATCCACCTGATAGCGAAGCGTGGCGGCAAAGGTGGGCAGGCTGCCTTCCACCTCCAGCTGACCGGAGCTGGTGTCGAGCAGCTCGGCATCGGCCGACTCGAAGCCGGGGATGGTCCAGGTCTGCAAGGCCTGTTCCACCTCGTCGCCCAGTTCGTCGAGGATGGCGTCGATGTCCGCGGTGTCGACCACGCCATCCTGATCCTGCGCCGCCGGTGGCTCCTGCACCACGATGACGATGGAGACGATGCAGCGGCGCCGCTCGTAGCCGTTCCAGCCGGAGACGGATCGGTTGATCACCTTCTCCGCATCGCGGGTGTGAACGATCGCCGCCGGCAGGGCATCCTCCTCCAGGGGCATGAGCCGACCGGAGTAGGCCCGGCCCTGCAGCGATGGCGCCGCGGCCTGGAGGCGTGCGACAAAGCTGTTGCGGAGAATGGTGCGGCGGCTGGTCATGGAATCGCGGAAGCGAGGGCGTTCATTAAGGCTGTGATTCGGGCGTTGAGGATGGCGAGGTCCAGGGATTCGCCGATGGAGTAGGAGGAGATTCGGCCGTTCGAGTGATTTTTAACCACGCCCCCCTCAAAGCGTGCAAATACCAAAAAGGTTCCGGCCGAGCTGGGCGTAGTGCTACTTGCGAAAAATGTATTACTCGCATTGGCCACCCTCCCAACAAAATTGGCGCTATTTGACCTCGATTGCCCGATAAACCCAGTTGTGCTAAGTGACGCCGCGGAGTAATTGATACCAAGCTGCCTAAGGCTGAATCCGATATTATTTCCGTCCAGCGCGTAAATAGTATTTCGCTCGCCAGGATCGCAGCCCATGTAAACGCAGCTACTGGTTCGAGCGGTCGAAACATAAACACTGGTATGAACGTTGTTCTGCGGGTCTGCGTTGTTTGCTCGGTTGCTGTTTAAGTAATTATCTGTTCCGTTTCCGGCCAGTCCCGTCTTCCTGTTGTAGTTCCACCCGCCTTCAGTGCCAAACCGAGTTGGCGCTGGGCCCACAACGGGCTCCAAGCAACCCAGCAAGGTGCGAGCGCCGCACATGAACGGCATGGCCTTGATCTTGCTGGCGGCTTGCGCAATGACACCACCACTGATACCAAGACTGGTATCTGCTACCAAATCTTGCAGCACTGTACTAAACGCATCCGTGACGCCGCGCTCTAGTCCTTGGCTATTGCCACCTTCGACATCTTTGGCCGTTACCTTGTCTAGATGGTGTTGGACATACGCTGGATAGAGAAGCAGGCTGCCCCTTCTCTGAACGATCAGCATCCGATTGCCTCCCACATAGGGCCCCCTGCGCCACTCATGCCGGTAGCTCATTGACCCAGCCCGCAGACAGGTCGAATGGCTGGCCTGCTTCGATCTGGGCCTTCAGCTCAGTAGCGCGCTCGATGTTGGCGTAGCCGGCCGCAACCAGCGACTGATGCCGCTGCAGCAGATCCACCATGGTGGCGGTTGCCGTGCCCTCCTGGTCGCGCCTGATGGCCTCTGCCAGCAGCACGGCCAGCATCGGATCCTCGTTCGAGGGATACAGCCGGGCGTTGGCCTGCAGCCGAGCGGCCTCCACCTGGTTCAGCAGTTCCTCCACGGGCCGGCGCTTCACCTCCAGCGTTTCCTCCCACGTCCCAACCGGGCCGCCAACTTTTGGGTTGGGGTAGTCCACAGGGCCCCAGCGGGCCTCTTCAAAGAAGATCGCAGGGTCATACTCCCTGACCTGAGGCTGGCCCTTCAAGTAGAACCGAATCTGGGTGCCGTCGTAGGGCAAGCCAAACAAGTTGGGCCAGCGCGCGCCGCCCGGATTGGTCGCCTCTTCGCCCCTTACAGGCACGAACAGATCCACGCTCTGCCCCTCCCGAGCGCCCGGCTCGTCGTAGTAGCGCACGCCGGTGTCAGGGTTGGTCTTGATGGTGTCGGTCATGGTCAGACAGGGGAGCGGGTGAAGATGAATTGAGCAAAGAGGCCCTGGGCGCCAGTGCCGACGCCCAGCAGATCGACGCCGATCCGATCACCGGCAGAGAAGGTGCCGCCAGTGATCGTGCCGCTGACATCGACCAGGCTGGCGCTGGCGGCCAGCGTGGCGTTGCCGGTCAGCACCGCAGTCTTGGTGCCGGCGGCTGTGCGCTTGTAGGCGTTAAAGGTGCTGGAGCTGCTACCGGTGTTGTCGATGTGGCTGCCGAACCTCACTGCCGTCAGGGTGAACGATCCAGACGGCACCGGCACCGGCACCTCGGCGTAGTTGGTGCCAGCGGTCGCAGTCTCGCCCTTGTTGCTGATCACCAAAACCAGGCCGTCACCAATGCTCGGCAGGCTCACCGTCTGAGTCGGCGCGTCGTAGGCCAGGGGTGCGGTGGCGGCAGCCACGCCCGCCGAGCCGGCCGGGCCAGTGGCGCCCTGCGGACCCGTGGCACCTTGCGGACCGGTGGGCCCGGCTGGCCCCGTGTCCCCGGTGTCCCCCTTCGGGCCGGCTGGGCCCTGTGCTCCGGTCGCGCCGGTGTTGCCGGTGTCGCCCTTCAGCCCTTGGGGACCTTGCGGGCCTTGCGGACCCGTTGGGCCAGTCGGGCCAGTCAGGCCAGTCGGGCCAGCAGGGCCTGGCGCGCCGTCCGCACCCGCGGGCCCGGGATCTCCCTGGGGTCCAGCAGGGCCGGTCGCCCCCGTCGCCCCCGTCGCTCCAGCCGGACCAGCGGACCCCGCAGGGCCAGCAGGACCAGCTGGACCCGCAGGCCCTGGCGTCAGCGCGATCTCCTCGATCGCCTCCTCCAGCGCATTCAGGTTCCCGTCGTGCTCCGCTGCCGTCAGCGGTGTGCCCTTCACCAGGCGCCGCACCAGTCCAAAAATGGCCATCAGGCGAAGACTCCTGTCTCGAACACTCCAGCCTCGAACACCGCCGGCAGCTGCATCCGGTGCAACATCAGCAGCCACCCGGTGTGGCCGTCGCTCTGCGGATCACGCACGCGCCACTGCGCGTCACGCACCTCCACGATGTCGTCCTGCCGAGGGGCCATCGGCAGCTCCGCACCATCGATCAGCAGCACCGGCTGGTTGCTGCGCACCTGGATCCCAGTCTCTGGATCCAGGCCGATGTGCGAGTTCTGGTACACGCCACGCACTGGCCAGCTGCTCGCGCCGCGGCGGTAGGTGACAGGGGATCGCTCCCCCATCACCCGCACCACGCCGCGCAGAGCAATGCTGGCCAGGTCGCGGCGCATCAGACCACCGCTTCGTTCAGCTTCACCCGGGCCGCCGCATCCGTTGTGGCCTTGGCCACCGCGAACACGCCGATCAGGGTGTTGTTGGTGCTGACGGG
>JBIKKO010000010.1:0-47238 GCA_044360315.1 Oligoflexales bacterium | reverse complement strand
CGATCAAGTTCTAGTGAAGTTAAATGTGAAAGTCAGGAAATTGATACTAAGAAATTATCAGCTCTTCACATCTGTAGATCTAATGGCACTTATTCTCGTGACTCCTTGGAGGCAATGACGCTGACAACGGCTCACCTCACCGAGAAAGCGTTTGCATTTTACAACTCAATCAGTGGGAGTTTGTCTGGTCTTGAATCATTGTCCCTGTTAATCCAGCCTAAAATCGTCCGTTCAGTGACGGATGAGGATGGTCAGACTAAAGCAGCGGTTTTAGCCAATAATGCCGGGTTTTCTATTGTTAAGGGCACCGATAAAAAACGACGGCCGTTCTTTGTAATCTTTCCTACCTCAATGAGATCTTTTGCAGAAAGTCCAGTTAACTTGTGGGAAGTCCCGTTTGTCATGAGCCATGAGTTTGCTCACTACATTTTTTATCGTCATGTGGGTGAAACGGCGAGGGCCAGTGGTCTGTCTATTTCCCAGGGGCATGGTCTAAGTTTTATCAACAAAATGCCATGGTCTAAGCAGCCGGGTGGACTTAATCTTGCTGCTGGCAGCAATGTGGCGCAGCTTGCTTTAGACGGTATCAATGAGACATTTGCTGATCTATTTGCTTATTTCTCTGGTAATAGTGCAAAAGAGCAGCTTGCAGGTGTCTCCTGCCTTGACGTCTCGCGAGACCCGTCTAGCCCGGTGACTAAGGGTAATTCATCGAAAGGATTATCGACATGGCAAATGGATATTTACGAGGGTCGAGCCGAAGCGCCGGAGGTGTCTGATTGTTATGAGCCGACTTATGACGGTGAACATGACATAGCAACAGCTCTTGGATATCCCCTGGCACGATTTATTGAACAGTCGACGCCGAACGCAAGCGCCCATGAACGTGCTAAACTTCTTTTAGATTGGGCAAAGCGTATGCAAGAGCTGGCAGCATACGGGGCAGGTGGACTCACCGTGGACACACTTGTGCAACAGTTGATCTTAACTGCCAAGTCTACTTTAGATATCTCGACAGCCTGTGGTGAGTTAAAACCCTTGATCACAGGTTTATCGCGCTCTACACGTGAGTGCGGTGGGTTGTAAACCATCAAACGCAACGTTAAGTTGTGTTGAACGCAAGTTCATTTATAGGAAACCGCGATCGGTATCATAACCAAGATGAGTTTAAAAGGATCGGGCCCCTCTAAATCAGTTTAAGAGTTTGGCTTGATTTAACGATTGAGCAGATCAGGCCGATGGTGCGAGGTTTTTTTCAACGACTCTTCGTTGCGCCAACGCGTGATGGCCTGGTGGTCTCCCGTTAATAAAACATCAGGAACTTTTTGCCCATCCCATTCGAGGGGACGCGTATAAACAGGGTGCTCAAGTAGGCCCTTCATTCCCTCACCAAATGAGTCGTCAATCGCACTGCGCGTGTGACCTAAGACTCCAGGAATCAGGCGCAGTATGCTCTCTGCGATTAGAAGACTGGGTAGTTCGCCCCCCGCATAGACAACGTCTCCTAAAGAATACTCGAGGTCCACTCGACGGTCTAAGAAGCGTTGATCAATTCCAGAGAAGCGGCCGCATATAAAAACAAAAGACTTTCCAGAAGATGCAAGCCTATGCGCTTCCCCCTGATTCCAGACTTTACCAGACGGAGACGTTGCAATAACTAGCGTCTCTTTGTCGCGTCCGATGGAGTCATGGGTCGCAGCCAAAGCGCGATCTAAGCAGTCTGGTCGCATCACCATACCATCGCCGCCACCGTAAGGGGAGTCGTCAACTGAACCATGTTTATCAGCTGCGTAATCGCGGAGGTTGACTGATGTGATGTGGGCTATGGTCTGAGATTCAGATGCTTTGAAAATTCCAAATACCTTGTAGGCATCAATAATTTTTGGATGAATAGTGATGAAAGCCATATGTAGCATCGACTAACTCTTTTTGCGGGGATTCCAGATCTCTTCGAAAATGGATGCTGGAACAACTAGATTTAAACGTTTGCCGTTATGTTCAAAATTCATATTTACGTATGATGAGATGACGGGAATATCTACATCCATGAGCTCATCAGGACTCAAGACGACCATGTTGATTGATGCGGGTAGTATAACGACATCCAAAACCCGACCAATAGACTTACCCTCAGAGTCAAAGACCTCACGGCCCACGAGATCTTTGAGCAGGAATTCTTTGTTATGATCTATTTTGATCTCTTCGGCTCTAGCCCATAGAGGTTTACCGCGAAGTAATTCAGCCTCGGTTCTATTTGAGGCCAACGAGCATTTGAGTACTGGACGATCTTGATGCCATCCAACGGAAGTAATCGGAATGTCTGGTGACGTGTCTGGACTATCGCCAATCCGTACGGCGCGAACAGAGGGAGGGATTGGCTCATCGCGGCCAGAAACATAAAAAGAGCCTTGGAGACCCAAAGCTCTTCCTATAGTGCCTAACTTCAAAAACATTACTTGGCTGGCTTTTTGGCAGGTGCTTTCGCCGGCTTCGCAACTTTTGCCTTCGTTTTCCCAGCTCCATCTGCTTTCGGAGCGGTTACTTTGGTTCGCTCAAGTTTGATACCTTTTTTGTTCAAGAGAACGCGTAGCGTGTTGCTCACCGTCGCTCCAACGCCGTACCAGTACTTCAATCGAGCTTCATCTAATACGACAGTCGAGGGCTCGGATGAAGCATCGTAATACCCAAGCTTTTCAAGAAACTTTTTGGTTGCAGATGCGCGGCTGTTCGCAGCGACGATGTGGTAAAACGGACGATGCGCGTTGCCGTGGCGCTGCATGCGAATGGTGGTTGCCATGAATCCTCCAAAAATACTATAAATACAATTAGTTATATCAAGTTCAACTGACCCTTAGGCCAGACGTCTCTTTATGGTGCTAAGGGTGGCAACCCGGAAGCTGATCCAAAAAGGAGCGAAACGTATAGCACGCCAGTCATGTAACTTTCAAGGGAAATCATTGGACAAGAGCGATATTTACTCGAGCCGATATCTGCACAGGGGGGCTAAGGTTCGAAAATGCTTAGTTGTCCTGGATTGACTAAATCCATGGGACCCATGCACTGGGGGCACTCCGGTTTAAGAGCTATAGGATCGACTTGCGGCACCACCTGGGAATGAGTGATCCGTATGTCCTCCTGATGCTGACAGTTTAAGCATTCGTATGGGATCATGGCGCTGATAATTGTAGCTGATTTTGACTTTAGACCCCGTAAAGCCGGAATAATCGCAATCTGATCTGAAACGACGACGGGGCATTCGATGTAGCATAGTGGTTTATCACCCCACTGCACCATAAATCTCATCCAGGAGCGTAGGCCAACCGAGTTAATTCTTTGGATGCCGGATAGGTTCAGCTGAAGTGGCGCGGAATCTTGCAAAAGCCCTGAAAAGTCAGAGTGTTCATCGATCACGCCAGCCAAAAAAACGACCCCTTCAAGGCGGGCGATCCTCATAGACATAACCAGCTGTTCCCTTTGTTAATAAAATAGCCGATACTAAAAGTAACTGATCTTTCTGAGGAAATCAATGGACTTGGGGCGAGGTAACCCCATCTTGCGACTGTTTGGAGTGATGACGTGAAAATCAAATTCTGGGGAACTCGAGGCTCTTTACCCCAAGGGATGGCTCATGATGGAGTTCTTTCCATCATCAACGAGGTGCTCGATGCGGCAGAAAAAAAAGGCTTGGCATCGCCAGCAGCCATCAAGTCAGGTCTCGCAAGCGGCGTCTTCCCTCATCCCCTCAGCTATGGTGGTAATACTTCATGCATAGAAGTGAGTGATGGTGAACAGTTGGCTTTTGTGGATATGGGATCTGGGCTTAGAGAGGCGGGCACATATCATTTACCATCAGGGCGAAAAGAATTTCACGTCTTTTTGACTCATATGCATTGGGATCATGTGATGGGGCTGCCTTTTTTTGTACCTGTCCATATCCCTGGATATACAATCAAAATTTATCATGTGCATCGTAACGCTCCTGAGGCCGTGAAAATCAATTTTAACGGCGTTAACTTCCCGCTGACTTTTGAGCAGTTGGGCGGCAAAATTGAGTTCATTCAGCTGAAACTTTACGACACCTTTCATCTAGGTAACCTTAAGGTCACTCCGTTTGTGTTAGATCATCCCGGCGGGTCATTTGGTTATCGTTTTGATGGGGGTGGGCGATCGTGTTCAATCGGTGTTGATGGGGAGTTCAAGCGAATTTCGCGAGGGGAGCTCGGAAAGGACCTGCCATTTTATCAAAATCTTGACCTGCTAGTTTTTGATGCACAATATGAGATTTCAGAGTTGGCAAGCCGATTTGATTGGGGTCATTGTAGTCCTAATATTGGAGTCGACTTAGCCCTGCGGGAGGCTATCCGGACTCTAGCCTTTACTCATCATGATCCGTGGGCGACTCCGGCGAAATTAAGACGCATGTATCAGAGTGCTGTCAAGCATGCATCGAGTCAAATGAGTGCGTTTCAAAGCCAATGGGATCAAGTCGGCCAGCCGACAGGCCCTAAACTTATAACTGCCTGGGACGGCTTGACAATTGACCTCGACAAGGCCTGAGGTCCAATACTAGACTAGGGGTTCCATAAGAGGACCTTTCTAGGAGGACCCAACAGCATGCGGAACTTACTTCTGATTTTAACAATATGGTTGCAAGGCGCCTCCCTTGCCATGGCATTCGAAAAGCCAGTGGTTTCAGGGAGTATTCAACGCGGAGCAGGCGTCACATCCTTTGACCTGACTGTGAGTGTTGGTAAAGCAAAACCTTTGCAGTCAGGGGAAACAGACTTGTTTGCTCGGTTGCAGCTTTTTCTAAATCAGGAGTCCTCCGCTGTTCCTATCAACACGGCACCCGATGCCGCTACTGCGGACTTTAGTTGGTCGGCAGATGCTCCCACTGTTCAAGGGATTGAAAACGAATTAGTCAACATTACCTACAAATTGAGGGTAACGGCGAAGAGTGCAGACACGTTTAAGGCATATCTCGATAAAAACGGAGGCAAATCGATCAAAGCTCAGGTGAAGTATAAGATTGCATCTGAGACCAACGACTCGGAGGTTACATCCATTTTGGTAAGTGCGGCCGTCGTTAAATCAGCACCCCAGGGGTTTGCGATTGATCCCAAGCATAAGCAGCTAAACTTTTCATGGTCAACCAGCGGCACCGTTGTCTGGACCGGTACTAATCAATCTGGGACACCCTCAGCGCTAAAGATTGTATTGATTGACAAAGATAGGGCAACGTTAGGGGATCTCCCGGCATATCTTTTTTCTGATTCAACTGACAGTGATGGGGATCAGAAGGCGCCTGATGGCACTTGCTCATTCAACGAAGATTTTACCGATGGTTCTGAGTGTGTCACCTGCTCTGATGCAAACGCCTATTTAGATACAACTAAACTCGCTGAGATAGACCCATCATTCGTGAAAGTAATTTCCGCCAGTCCTGCCTCAGGGCTGCGCTCGATCACTGAGTTAGAAAATGATAAAGCGTACGTCGCTTTTGCTTATTATGAGCCCGGTGGACTTGCTCGAAGTGTTTGCCTAAATGGCGTGCCAAAACCTGATACGTCGGGGGCTGAATTTTTTGACGAAGGCGAGGCGACGGCCTCTGATCCTAGGTGTGTCATTGCCACGGCAGCCTACGGTTCTTCTTTGCATAAAAACTTGAAGCCTCTTCGTTGGTTTCGCGACCGATTTTTGATGACAACAGAGTTGGGTCGACGGTTTGTTGATTGGTATTACGAACATGGGCAAGTCGTGGTTCCTTATGTCGCAAGTCAACCTCTGCTTCAATACGTTGTTCGAGCTATTTTGTGGGTTCCAGTTCTTGTCTTATCTGCTGTGATGTGGGTGTCTCATGATCCCATGGTTCAATACTCGATGTTGGCTTTGATTGCGATGGTGGGTGGGGTGCTTTACCTGAGAACTCGACATCGGCAACGCAGGGAATACTGATCATGCTCCTTCGGCATTCTGTGTTTCACGAAGCGCTATTTCCGTCAGACGGACAAGCGCTGATACTTAATCAGACCTCAGACCGTGATTTTGCGTTGAGGCGTATGGTGCATTTTTCATTGCCACCATCTGTGGACCTTCGGGAAACACCTGTGGTTTTGTTTGACACAGAAACCACGGGACTGGATTCCGAGTTGGATCGGATCATTGAGTTTGGAGCGCTTAAAGTTCTCGACGGAAAGGTTGTGGATGAGTTTTGGAGTTTTGTCCGCACTGATATTGAGCTGACGCAAAACATTATTAATTTGACAGGAATCACACAGCAAATGCTTGATGGTCAGCCTGAGATTTCTGAAGTTTTGCCGAAGTTTTTGAAGTTTATAAAAGGTTCCATTCTAGTGGCTCATAATGCGGAGTTTGATATGTCGATGCTTAGGGCGGAGGCAAATCGTTTGGGGTATGAGCTTCAGTGGCCTTGCTTTTGTACCCTAAAACTCACGCGAAGGGTGTTCCCTGGTTTACCTCGTTATAATCTCGATACGTTGGCGGAACACTTTAAGCTTACATTCGAGGCCCGTCACCGTGCCGTTGGTGACGTCAAAGTGTTAAACGGCATTTTTCAACAGATTCTTGAAAATGATGAACTTGGTGTTACAACCTGGGGTGACGTGATGGACTGCGCCGTGGTTTGAGCTGAGTTGTTAAGAAAATTTAAGGGCAGAATATAAAACATGAAAATTCAGAGTCAAATTCAAGCTAAAAGCGACGAATACCGCGTTAATTATAATGCTCTCCTCGGTGCCGTATCGGATTATGAACGCAAACTCCACGAGATCGCGGCGCGTCCTGCATCAGCTTCAAATGAGTCGAAACTTTCAGCGCGTGAACGTGTGCGCAGACTTATCGATCCGAGCACGGAGTTCATGGAGCTTAGCGCTTTGGCGGGTGACGCGCTTTATGATGACGCTGTTCCGTCTGGTGGGATTATCACCGGTATAGGGATGGTTTCAGGTCGTCCTTGCGTGATTGTTGCAAACGATCACACCGTGAAAGGGGGGACCTACTATCCTATCACAGTTAAAAAGCACCTAAGAGCGCAAGAGATTGGACTGCACAATAAGCTTCCGTGCATCTACCTGGTGGATTCAGGGGGAGCGTTTCTTCCAATGCAAGATGAGGTTTTTCCCGATAAAGATGATTTTGGTCGGATTTTTTTCAATCAAGCGCGCATGAGTGCTGCAGGGATCCCTCAGATATCATCTGTACATGGCTTCTGTACAGCTGGAGGAGCTTATATCCCTGCAATGAGTGATCAGAGTGTAATTGTTCGTAAGCAAGGCACCATTTTTTTGGCTGGTCCGCCTTTAGTGAAGGCTGCTACAGGCGAGGATGTGACGGCAGAAGAGCTTGGAGGTGCGGATGTGCACACAGGAATCAGCGGAGTGGCTGATCATATTGCTGATAACGACGAGCATGCCTTAGCGATTGTCCGAGACATTGTTCGGCATATGGGTGGTCGCTCTAGAGCTCCCGTTAAACTCGTTGAGCCGCGCCTTCCAGCCTATGATCCCGAGGAAATTTTAGGATTGATTCCAGCTGATCCAAGAAAATTCTTCGATGTTCGCGAAGTTATAGCGCGTATTGTTGACGGAAGTGAATTGTTTGAGTTTAAGAAAAACTATGGCACCACCCTTGTAACTGGATTTTCCCATATTAATGGTATCCCTGTTGGGCTGATTGCCAACAACGGGGTTCTGTTTTCCGAAAGCGCGCAAAAAGCAGCCCATTTTATCGAAGTCTGCACGCAGGAGCAGATTCCCCTCGTATTTCTGCAAAACATAACAGGATTCATTGTTGGTAAAGCCTATGAACATAAAGGTATTGCCAAAGATGGAGCTAAGATGGTCCATGCCGTAGCCAATGCGAATGTTCCTAAAGTCACGATGGTCATTGGCGGAAGCTTTGGCGCTGGAAATTATGGAATGTGCGGACGGGCTTACGATCCAAGATTTTTGTGGATGTGGCCAAATGCGCGTATTTCAGTCATGGGTGGCGAACAGGCAGCTGACGTTCTGGTTACTGTCAAGCAGCAGCAACTGGCAAAAAAAGGAGGATCGTTGACCGCGGCTGAAATTCAAGACATGCGTGCGCCGATCTTGGAAAAGTATGCAAGAGAAGGTAGTGCCTACTATTCTTCAGCCAGGTTATGGGACGACGGCATTATAGACCCACGGCACTCCCGAAAAATTTTGGCAATGTCTCTCGCATCGGCTCTGCACCATGACTGGGATGAAACTAAATTTGGAATCTTTAGGATGTAGAGGCAACTAGATCATCCTAGGGAAGGAGTAAGAACATAATGACACGCAAGAAAATGATTAGAATCGGCAACGCTGGTGGATATTGGGGTGATGATCCTGGAGCGTTAGCGTTGCAGGTCAACGGTGGCCACCTAGATTACATTTCCATGGATTTCCTGGCTGAAATCACCATGTCTATCATGCAAAAGCAACGGTCTCATGACCCGAAACTCGGCTATGCACGGGATTTTCTTGCGATGCTTGAAGGAGTACTGCCTACAATCCTCAAGAACAAGACCAAGATCATCACGAATGCAGGAGGAGTTAATCCCGTTGCATGTGCCGAGGCCATATCCTCTCTGGCCGCAAGGCTCGGGGTTAAGCCTAAGATAGCAATTGTCTATGGAGACGACATACTTACCCAATTGGATGATCTGCGAGCTAAGGGTTGCTCCTTCAAGAATATGGAAGACGGGCGGGAGTTTGCAGCCGTAGCAGGCAAGATAGAGGCCGCCAATGTTTATTTTGGTGCTGGACCTGTCGTGGAGGCCTTGAAGTCAGATCCTGACATCATTGTG
This sequence comes from Oligoflexales bacterium, assembly GCA_044360315.1. Taxonomy (GTDB): domain Bacteria; phylum Bdellovibrionota_B; class Oligoflexia; order Oligoflexales; family RGVZ01; genus CAMDKS01. The sequence continues at coordinate 38,405 of JBIKKO010000010.1, read as the reverse complement.
ACGGGCCGCGTTACTGACACTGGTATCACGGTCGCAGCGATGATCCATGAATTTGGATGGCATAACCATGATTGGAACAAGCTGGCGGCAGGAATTGTGGCTGGTCACATTATTGAGTGTGGTTGTCAGTCAACTGGCGGGAATTTTACCGATTGGCATCTTGTTCCAAGTTTTGAAAAAATGGGATACCCCATTATTGAAATGAATGATGATGGATCATTTTTTGTAACAAAACACCCCGGAACAGGCGGGCTTGTCTCGGTTGATACGGTTCGTGAACAGTTATTTTACGAGATGGGAAATCCTAAGGCCTACATCACCCCGGATGTTGTTGCTGATTTTTCCACAATCCAATTGTCATCAGCCGGGCGTGACCGAGTTCTTGTCTCGGGTGTTCAGGGCTATGAACCAACGCCGCTTTATAAAGTCTCGATGGCTTATCAGGATGGGTTTAAGGTCTTGGGTACAATCTGTATTTCAGGCCCAAATGCTCGCAAAAAAGCCGAGCGATTTGCCGAGATTTTTTGGACGAAGGTTGGAACTGATTTTGCGGCTACCGAGACCGAATTTTTCGGATGGAATGCCTGTCATCGAAGTCTTGGGCATCAGGATGATGGAAATGAAATGATCCTACGCTTGAGTGCTCGGGATAGCGATCAGGTTAAACTGCGGAAATTCAGCAAGATGGTGCCAGCCCTGATTTTAAGTGGTCCGCCTGGGGTTTGTGTTTTAGGTGGAGCTCCAAAAGCGACGGAGGTCGTCAGCTATTGGCCTGCGCTGATGCCAAAGTCGGCGGTACGTCCACGAGTGGCTTTGTATGACAATGGTATCAGGGATGAGCGGATGATCGACGCTGATGTGATTGGTCATTTCGAAGCTCCGGTTTTGGCAACGCAATTAGCTCAGAAGCCATCACGAAATGTCGCAGAGGCGATTAAAGACGGGATGACACCAGGTTCGGTGCCCTTATCAACGATCGCACTTGGCCGTTCGGGTGACAAGGGTGATATGGCCAATATAGGTATTCTTGCCCGCAGTCCAATGGCGTTCCATTGGTTAGACCAATGGCTAACCGCGCAAAGAGTGAAGGATCTTTTCCAGGAGCTTTGTCACGGTAATGTGGTGCGTTACAAGTTGGATAATATGAGTGGGTTTAATTTTTTACTCGACGCGTCTCTGGGTGGTGGTGGAACTCTAACACTACGGACTGATGCTCAAGGAAAAACCTTTGCTCAGGCGCTTCTTCGTCAGTTTGCTCCGGTTCCCCGAGAGGTGCTCGATGATGTTAAACGCCATCAATAAAGGTCTTAACTTGTTATGACTGATCATAAAGAAACAATTCTTGACTTTACAAACCTTGAGCAAGGTGGGCGCATTGCTCACCTGATTCTTAACAGACCAGATCAGGCTAACGCATTTTCGTCACAAATGATGGCGGAAGTAACCGAGCATTCACGTCATTTGAGGCAGCTGAGTGATGTGCGGATTGTGATTGTGGCGGGTCGGGGCAAGCATTTTTCCGCAGGAGCAGATCTGGGGTGGATGAAACAGTCTGCTACGCTGTCGTTCCAAGAAAATATTGAGGATGCCGCAAAGTTGCGCGAGATGTTTGAGACATTTTTGTCTATTGAATGTCCAAAAGTCGCTGCTATTCGCGGTGCGGTCTATGGAGGAGCAGTTGGGCTGGTCGCCTGTTGTGATTTTGCAGTCGCCGATGAAAGCTCAAAGTTTTGCTTGAGTGAGGCACGATTAGGTTTGTTACCTGCGGTCATTGCTCCTTATTTGCTACGAAAATTAACGTCAGGTCAGCTACGGCGTTTGGCGCTTACAAGTCGTGCGTTTGATGTCAACGAGGCTAAGGATTACGGTTTGATTGAGGTCAGCACTTCAGACTTAGACGATTCGCTGTTTGAGGAAGTGAAAGGACTCTTGTCGTGCGGCCCAGAAGCACAAAGATCAATAAATAGGTTGTTTGATCAGTTACGGCTGAAGCAAAACTCCCAATGCGATGAAACGGTTCAGGCGATCGCAAAGGCGCGAACGAGTCCCGAGGGGCAAGATGGACTACAATCTTTTTTTGCCAAAACTAAAGCGTCTTGGGTTCGTTCCGTGAGACACGCCGACCTTCAGGAAAAAATTCAAGGGGTACTTTGAAAATGGCCAACATATCTGATGGAGTGACCATCAAACGAATATTTATTGCAAATCGCGGAGAGATTGCTCGTAGGATTGCTTTAACGGCGAAAAAACTTGGCATTGAGACGGTAGCTTTGACGGATCGAAAAGTCCCGCCAGCTTATTTGGCTGACGTCGTCACAAAGTTTGTCCACATTGATGTGGAGACAACCCAGGTTTATCTCGACAGTAAATTGATGGTCGAGTTTGCAAAAACTAGCGGTGCCGATGCAATCCATCCTGGCTTTGGCTTTCTCTCGGAAAATGCCGCTTTTGCCCAAGCAGTGATCTCAGCAGGGCTTACCTGGATTGGTCCAAATCCTGTGGCTATTGATGCGATGGCTAGTAAGGCCACGGCACGAACGCATGCTGAGAAAGCCAATGTTCCCTGTTTGGCTGGCCTAAATGGTCTTGATTTTTCGCGCGGTGAATCTCATGCTTTGCGTCAACTTGACGACTTTGCCCAGTCGACCGGATTTCCACTTTTGATAAAAGCGGCATTTGGTGGTGGCGGTAAGGGGATGAGGATCGTTGAGTCCAAAGCAACACTGGCTGAAAACGCAAAACGTGCGGCCACAGAGGCTATCAGCTCCTTTGGCGATGGATCGCTCATTGTGGAGAAGTATTTGCCAGCGCCTCGGCATGTTGAAGTGCAGGTCATGGCTGATAAGCATGGCAATGTTTGTATTTTAGGAGATCGAGACTGCTCCCTGCAGCGTCGTCATCAGAAAATTCTCGAGGAAGCGCCAGCGCCAAACCTTCCTGATTCCGTGCGAGATTCGATGCATCGCGCAGCAAAGAGCTTAGCTCAAGCTGTGGGGTATGACAATGCAGGTACGGTTGAGTTTCTTGTTGATGAATCCAACAGAGAAACCGTTACATTTTATTTTCTCGAGATGAATACCCGGCTGCAGGTTGAGCACACCGTGACAGAAGAGGTTTTTCATGTAGATCTTGTTGAGTGGCAGATTCGTGTGGCCCGTGGAGAGAAGCTCCCTGAAGAGTTTAAGCATGCAAAACCACGAGGCCATTCGGTTGAGGTGCGGATTTACGCTGAGGATCCAGGAGCAAATTTTTTCCCTGCACCAGGGCCTGTTCGAGCCTTTGTTCCAGCAACCGGGCGTGGCATTCGCTGGGAGATTGGTTTAGATGCTGTTGATGAGATCACCACTCGATTCGATCCGATGATTTCTAAACTGGTGTGTACAGCGGGAGATCGCCGACAGGCTTTAGAACTTGTGGCTCAAACACTTGAGCGAAGTTTGTTTGCGGGACCTCGCAACAATATGCCATTTCTGATCTGGTTGACGCGGCATCCAGAGATCTCCCAGCGACCGGCAACGACACATTTTATCTCTCGGTATGTGCAAGATGCATTGACTTGGGAAACTGTAACGCGCAAGGCGTTGGAGCCTGACGAAGGAGCGCTGATGGGCGCCCTCGAAGCTGGGTTGTTGATGGAATCAAGTGCTGACGCATCTTTATTTGCAGGCAATCCATCCACCGACAGTATCACGGCGACTGCCTTTGCGTTAACACCCTTGAAACCTACGTCCCAGTCGCTGAAACTTGAAATAAAAATCATGAATAAATTCACCGCCTGGAATCCAGTTGATCACAGATCAGTAAGTCGTTATGGCTTTGCCGTCTATCAGAATGGACAAGGCGTCTCGAGGCCATTTCAATTTGTTGTCCATCAATCGCCGAATCGAACCGAGCATTGGATTGGATTGCAAGGGCACAATTGGGTGCGGGTCGATGAGCGCCTATCGTCGGGCGGATCGGGTGGTGGCACCAATCAGGGTGATGGCATGGTGGCGCCGGTTCCCGGCAAGGTGATTCAGGTTCTTGTAAATGCAGGTGACGCTATTTCCACAGGACAGATTTTATATGTTCTTGAGAGCATGAAAATGCAGTTTGAGGTGAAAGCTGCAAAATCCGGTATTGCCGGAGTGATCTTAGTCAAAGAGGGTGACCAAGTCATGTCAGGGCAACAGCTTGGTGAGTGGGCTTAGTATATTGAGCGTAGAGTTCTAGGTTCTCAGTGTTGGGCGAGGAATTGATCAAGTTCACTCATGTAAACCTCAGCAAAAAATTGATCGGTACTTTGGTTTTGGGAGTTGATTGATATAGCCCAGTATATAGCGTTAAAATATGGATTATGATTCCACGTATATGTAACCTATCAAAATCAAATAGTTTTTTCTTATTCGGGCCGCGCGGCTCTGGGAAAACAACGCTCATTAGGAGCCAGTTTCCACCCGAGAACGCTATTTACATTAATCTATTGGACGATGTGTTGATGGATCAGCTACTTATGGACTTCAGCCGATTCAAAGACATGATTGATCAGCCAGGTCAACTTTCTAAAGCGGTAATCATCGATGAAGTTCAAAAGCTTCCAAAACTTTTGAACGTTGCTCACATGCAGATTCAAGAGCGAAAACGGAAGTTCATCCTAACTGGGTCCAGTAGTCGCAAACTAAAACAGGCCAGCGCAAATTTGCTGGCAGGACGTGCATGGCTTTACCACCTTTATCCACTGTCTACCATTGAGATGGGAGATCGCTTCGACCTAAAGAGGGCGCTTGAATTTGGCCAGATCTTCTCCACATGTACCCTAGCCTTGCGAGGCAGGCCGACCATCAGCAGTAAGACTGGCCTAGGTTCTTAAAGTGCGTCCTAAGGCATTCAAAATCGCCATAAGAGTGCCTATCGATGCAGACGTCTTTCCTTGCTCCAGATCCCGCAAAACTTTCAATGAAACGTTAAACTTCTTTGCAAATGCTTCTTGCGTAAGACAGAGCTTCATTCGACCGTCTCGGATGATATCACTAAATACACTCTTGACGTGAGAGCGTTTCCTCGGCGCACGACGAAAATCAAGGCGACGGCGAGCAATGTCCATCACAGGAGCGTCAAGCCAATGACAATATTTTTGGGGTGGAATGCCCCTAAAAGAGCCGCATTTACGCCTTTTTTGAATGTCATCTAAGACTTTTGCCAGATCACGGGGCACGTCTTGTTTGTTAAACGTCAAAGCATCGGGTATTACTGTCATTATCGCAGGTAACAATTCGAGGATGCGCGGCTCAATCTCTGCCGCCTTCAACACATCGACTAAATGCGGATGGTATCGATGGGGCATGATCGTATTATGACGGAGCAGCCCCAGGTAGCAAAACCAGGCAATCGTTTGCACAAAATATGGCTTTTTCATGCACTCGTCATCGACGCTAGCCTTTTCTTGTGCCATTTTTATAAGTTCTTCGTAGTTCATCATTAACCTTTGACAATTGAGCTCAAATCGACATTGTATTTTTGGCATAGCTCGAAAAAATATTTCGGTGGACGATGCGCAATGTAGTTTCGAAGCAGCACTTTGTTTTTTTAGGAGATTTGAGAGCTTTTGAAACCATGATGCAATGTGTGTCGGCCCGGACGGCATGGACCCATTGGCCTTTGTATATATGCCCGACAACTCGAAAAATTGATTTTGGAATCAAGCGAAAGCCGGCCATGCCGGCGGAATTATTTTCATCGGTCACCCATTGGTCCAATCGTTCAAAGATTTCAGCAAGCAAAACGCACCCTCCATAGATTTGAGAGTCTTATCGGAATCTTATCAAAAAACTTTAGTCAAATAAACTTTAAAGGATAATAGATTAAAGGTTTTGTATTCATTGCAATAATATTTAGTAGCGGAAATGCTCAAGAGGCATTGCTCGGCCATAAAAAACCAAAAGCCGAAAGTCATCGCTTTCAATAGCCCTTGGCTTTGAGGTCGATCGAGGGGGCGGCTCGGCCGTGGTTAGAGTTTTTGTAAGTGATTTAAAGTATTGACTAATTTCGGAATATACCGGAAGTCAGAAAAAACCAAGCTGAACTCACCTGATGGGCCGTGCCGTGGTATCATAAGAGGTGGTCGTCGGATAGTCTGTCGCCAGTTTTGTATTTGACTCAGGGAATTCACAATGAATACGAATATTCAGAGGTTTTTGCGAGAATCTGGTCTCAAAGTTCTAGCAGTTTCTAGGATGAATTCTTGCGAGTATTCGATCGTTATGTACCTGTTAAATGCGGCGATGACAGGTCTTGAAAATCTCATAACGACGGAGACTGAATTGGGTTCCATCATAGGTCACAGCCCTCGGGAAGTGCGTGAAGCCATTGAGGGGCTAGAGGGTCGCAGCATTATCAAATCTCGTTACGGCGACGGCTCTCAAACTCCCAAGCTTCAGAGTCTCAGTCTTGGGTTGCAATGGGATTTAGGTCGATGGAAGCTGGGCTTGAAAGAAGTGCCAACCCATCACGAGGCGGTGATTCTGCCTTTTCGCCGAGGTTTTCCCAAGCTTTCTGTTGTAGAAGGTAAGCGTCATGATGAGCTGACGGATCGACCGTTGATTCATAGGCCGTTATCGGACAACGACACGACACAGAGGATCATTGAGGCATTTTCCCGGGGTCGCGATTTGGACGAACACGAACGTCGGGTTAATAAGCAGGTTGCAGATGCCCTTGGAGCGGCTCATCCTGTGGATCAGATTCTCGTCATGATCCGACATTTTGATCATCGGATCCCAACACTTTCACTTTTGGCATCCAATTGGGATCATTATGTGGAGCAGTACGAGCATGAGCACCAGAAGCTTGATTTGTTTGAGCAACGTCAAAAACAACATGAACTTGATCAAAAGGTGCGAGATGCTGCACAGCAAGCTCTTGAGCGCAGGGAGCAACTCGATTTGTCGGAAGATGAGATGCAAATTCTTGATCTTTTAGCAAATCATCGGCATCCACGCCGGCAGCTGTTTTGGGCTTATCAGATGCGAATTCGTTACCCAAAACTACAAAGTTTTTTTGCAGAGGCCCACAGCCTCATGCTGCCCATCACTCAAAGTGGCACTGTGGTGAAAATGCCCTCTGAGTAAAACAAGGTCATAACTGTCAGGTCCCCAGAAGTCCGCGCATAAACTCAGCGCTCTCGAATGAGCGCAGGTCGGCGGCCTTTTCCCCGACGCCAATATAACGAATAGGAATCTTGAACTGATCAGCAATACCGATGATGACGCCACCTTTGGCTGTGCCGTCTAGCTTAGTCACCACAATACCCGTTACCTTTGTAACTTCACTGAATGCCTTCACTTGTTGAACCGCATTTTGACCGGTTGTTGCATCCACCACAATCCAGGTCTCGTGAGGCGCCGTAGCCAAACCTTTGCCGATTGATTTGTTGATCTTGTTGAGTTCTGCCATTAATTCATTTTTGTTGTGTAGCCGTCCCGCGGTGTCAATGATCAAAACATCGACGCCCCGTGAGATGGCCGCTTGCACCCCATCAAATGCTACGGCTGCGGGATCTGCCCCCTGTTGTTGTTTGATGACTGGAACATGATTTCGCTCTCCCCAAACCATAAGCTGCTCGATGGCTGCAGCTCTAAACGTGTCAGCCGCACAAAGCATCACCTTCTTGCCTTCAGCTGTAAAACGAGCAGCAAGTTTACCGATGGTTGTAGTTTTTCCCACCCCATTGACTCCAACAACAAGGACAACGAATAGCCCATCGGAGGGTAGATTTAATGGTTTGGTCGCTTCCGAGAAAATACTGGCAGCGCGGCGGGATAACGATTCAGTGACCTTCGTCCACTCGACTGTTTGACCTGATAGGTCAGTACGCAATCCCTCTACAAGTTTGTCTGCGGTTTTTACTCCAACATCGGCGCGATATAAGACCTCGTGAATTCGCTCGAGCGTCTGATCATCGATTTTTGCTCCTCCAGAGAAAATTGCACTCAATCCACCGGTGAACGCGTCTCTGGTTCGACTAAGTCCGCTGCGCAATCGTGATAACCAGGAGTCTTGATCCTGAGCGCGGATCTCAGAAATATCACCGGCAATTGGTTCTTTGAGCACTGGTTTTGTAGGCACGTATGCCTGAGTCGTGCCGTGTTGTTGTAGTTCAACCTCTTCCGCACTCGCGCTGGCCTGGAGCTCTTGGGCTGACTTTCGTCGGCGCAGGACTAAGTAGACGACGATGGCAAGAGTCACCACAAGAGCAGCAGCTAGTGGACCAATCACCAATAGCCACGTGTTTGGATGATTTCCTGCGTTTTGAAGATACTCAAAAGGATCGCTTTGCATCAAAGACCTCAAACTATTATGATTAATTGAACCGGAGTGAACCGGCTGAGACATTAAACGTAAAGGCCTAGATCATAATGAGAATCAGACTTTTGTCAAAGTATGGCCTGGTATTACCAGTTATTTATTTTTTATCATTAATTCCAGATGGTTATGCTCAAAGCGAGGTCTCTATTGATCCGGACGGAGGCCTGGCCCTGCACGTTTGGGATCGCTATGTCCGGCGTTTTAGGCGCGACCACAACCTAAGCCTCTCCTACAGCTATCAGTCTGTGGATTGGCATATCAAGCGTCTTGGTGATTTGACGGATAAGGTCTACCGCAGTAGTCAATCAAGCATGATTCTTGATTATACGTTTCATATTCTGATTGCAGGTAAGACCGGTTATTTTCTTGGTTCAAGTGCTGGATACGTCTTTGCAAGGCAAGATAAGCTATCTGATGAGTTTAAACCAGCTTCGTCGTGGCTGTTACCAGGCGTGCGTGCTGGATTTTCCTACAACTACGATCCATCAGGTCGGATTTTTTTGGGTATGGGTGCCCAGCTTGAGCGCTTCAATGGCCTGAGGACGCGAAGGTTAGATGGAGATTGGCAGGCGTTTTCCATCACCGGAGAAACATTTCAGGTTTATGGAGGCGCAGATTTTTTCTTTGTGATGGATACAGCCATTCACGTTGCGGTTGTTCGAAGTGTGACACTGTTTCAGAAACCATCTGAGGCGCAGGGATTTTTAGTGGATTCACGGATGTCCCGTCAAACGGTGGGTGGTGAGCTTGGTGTTCTGATGCACTTTCTTTGATTTATTCATGGTACAATTAGCGAAGGGCCAGACAGCGCTGTCTAAAACGTAAATAATTGAGGTCATCAGTGGCACAACAAACTAAACAAAAAACTGTAGAGCATCGCAGCGGTCTTCCAAAGAAGAGCTCTCGGGGTAACATGGATGAATACGAGGCCGTTAGAACTATTGTCGCGGAGAATCCAGGACTTTTAATGCGCGTTTTGGATAAGATCAGATCCAGTCGGGAAAACAAAGATCAAGGATCAAACGGTAAGAAAAAATCAGGTGGAGAGACCTAAGGATAACGGTCTGTTCAGAGGTGGAGTAATCTGTAAACAATTGAGGCTGAGTTGTTTCTGATAACAAAGTTTTAGAGTAGGTGCACGATGCGGTATGAAATTTGTTTTTGGATTTTGATTCTTGCAAGCTTACAGTTTCAATCGTGCTCCACATTGGTTTCCGATACGAGGCCTGAGGGTGTTGTCGTGGAGCGCAATAAGCAGGCAAGACCGATTTGGGCTAATCAGTCATCAGCCAAACTCCTCAAAAACCAAGCGGATTCACGATTTCATTTTGCGATGTTACAGCAGCGCGACTTGCCTATCGCTGTCAAGTTATCGCAGACAAACGCGATTAAAGACAGCTTCCAACTTTGGCTTCCAGGTTATCGTGATGAGTTGCAGAAGCTTGTAGAATTGCGTCCCCTTCAGGCTGCGACCCAGCATGCGAAGGATCTAGAGCGAGTTTTGGAAAGCGTGGCAATAAAGCTCCATGGTGAACTAGCGCAAATCGAGGATATCTACTACGAGCGCATCAGAATCGATCGCTATGATACCGTGCCCCATCTTCAGGGTGTCTCTGAGTATTTTGACGTCCATGTGATGGTGAAGATTGCGCCACTTAAGAGTGAACACCTTAGAGCAACGCTCGCTAATGAACTGCGATCAGTCGACAGCCGAGAGTTTAAACGTGTTGCGATGGAGCTATCTCCACAATCGGCATCACCAAGAAAGTAATTAACGCTTTCGTTTTAGTCCTGAAATCTCTTGAAACAAACCAAATTGAAACTGGCTTGCAAAGAAGGAGTGGTGGACCCAGATTCCTCTTGCAGCAGAGTGACCTTGTTAATTCAGTGATTGAAACTTATTCCAAAGCTCAAGGAGATAATCACGGGTTAAGTCTCTTTGCCAAACCATAAAAACAACCAAGATTATGCCGAGGATCAAAAAGAAAACCCGCGACCAAGACGTGGGTAGACCTGATGAAGATTTTTTAAGATTTTTGAATACGAGACTTAGATTTTGCGTAGTCTCGTCACCATCGTCGGGGATTGTGAAAGCATGTAATTTTGTAATTAAGTCTGGCACTGAGATGGCATGGTCGGTCATAGCCGATTCAACAATGGCCAGGGCTATAGGAAATGTTTCCTCCACATCGCTTAGTGGATATCCCGTAACAAGACAGACTTCGTCTGAGGCAAAACCGTATCTTTCATGTAAAAGTAAGACTTCACGCTGGTGAGGTGCCAGCGATCTTATCACTTGCTCAGCGCTGACCATGCTTGCCAATAGCCTATCGTTTAATTTTGATTCCGATGATTTCTGTTCGGCGTAGGATGAGTTTTCTAGCCTTGAAGTGTCGGCATTCCATGCGTCGATGGCAAAATTTCGGGCGGTTTTGTACAGAGTGATCAATAAATCTTGAAGCGAATCTGCTTGATCAGCCACGGCACTTACAGCGTTGATGGCTTCTTCGGTGGTTTCCGCAGACTTTGACAACTGGCCTGTCATCCGCATGAGGTAATCAAAAAGCCTGCCCTTCTCAGAGGCCATGAGTTCTTCAAGCTGCTCAAGTTGGCCGTCTTGAAATGCTTTGAATTGGCGCTCGAGGGTGGGCGGACGGTATTTCATAAAATACAAAAGGCCTCAGTCTGGTTGTATCCGTTCAAAGTTGGTTCATAAAGTATACCAAAGATCACGGTGTCATCTAGTGATTCTGAGGAAAATCCGAGGATCCGGTCGAGTCTTGTTGTTTCTCTAGAGATGAAGTCTAAAAAAAGTGTGGCGCACCCAGAAGGATTCGAACCTCCGACCACTTGGTTCGAAGCCAAGTACTCTATCCAGCTGAGCTATGGGTGCTCGCAAGATCCTTTAGCATAATAATCCTGCTTAAACTCTGCAATCTAAAACATTGAAGTGACTAAACATTATAAGTCCATTGGTGTTGGCACTGGCATAGGCTCGCATTCGATCTAAGTACATAAAATAAATGAAAATAATTCGCTTGGACGCGAAGGTTAGATGGTTGGCCTGTAGGTCCGCCCCTTAAGGATTTGTGGCTGAAGGTTGGCTTGTGCCATCGGAACTTGGTTATCGGGTATCTATTCGCTACCATAAGAGGCTAGGGTCAAATGACCAGTCACGCGACTATGATTGCTAATCAAGTTAAAAGTTGAAGGAAAAAGGACATGAGGGCTACATATTTCGTGCATATTCTTTTGTTTTGGTTTTTGACCACTAGGATCTCTTTTGGTGGTGGGTTTGATATGCGGCAGGGATCTAAGTTTTCGCTATTGATTGAGGGCCGCGCCGTCACGATTCTCATGGAAGACCGCGTTGTCAATAATGCGACAACTGGGGAGAAGCTTTCTCCATTTAGTTTTTTTCGAGATGGACGCTTGGAGGGTGGTGGTTTTGTGACAAGTTCGGTGGTTGTGGCCACAGACGATGTTGAGGAGTTAAAACGCGACTTGGGTCTTTCTTTGCGTCCTATTCCTTTTTCCAGCGCTTTTATTACCAAAGCCGCTACTCCTCGCGCTGCTCTGGAGCTGGCGGAAGCTCTTCATGGATCTCCTGCAGTTCGCTATGCTCACCCGGACTTGATCCTACCTTTAGATGTACGTAGCCGACCCACAGATGAGCCTCTTTTTGGTTTCCAATGGAATCTGGCAAACCGGGGACAAACTGGTGGACGGCCCGGAGCGGACATAGGCGTGGAGACGATTTGGCAAGTGACGAGAGGATCTCCGAATACGGTTGTGGGAGTCCTCGATGTTGGATTTGAGCAAAATCACCGTGATCTCAGTGATGCCTGGTATATAAACGAGCAAGAGATTCCCGGTAATAAAAAGGACGATGATCGCAATGGTTTAGTCGATGACGTTAGTGGGTGGAACTTTTCTACAAATTCCAACAATTTGATATATGGTTCAGCACCCCACCATGGAACCGCGACTGCTGGAGTCCTTGCAGCCCGTGCAAATGGGATTGGAATCAGCGGGGTTTGCCCCGAGTGTAAACTCTTACCGATCGTGGTGAGTGGTCGTGTTAGCGAGGACGCCAGTGCTATTGGCTACGCTGTGGCTATGGGAGTGACCGTTATGAGCAATAGCTGGGGTTATGCCTTGGAGTCACCGCGAACTGATATTGTAAGTGAGGCGTTGGCCACGGCAGCTCGATCTGGTCGCAGTGGCCTTGGGGTGCCGATCTTGTTTGCCATGCGTAACTCTGCCGTCAACGACTGTAGGTCCGCATTTCCCGATATATCTGCCCACCCCGATGTCATCGCCGTAAGTTCGATTGATCATAATGATGTAAAGGTGCCCAATGCAGGTTTTGGTTCGTGTCTTGCGCTTTTAGGGCCGTCTTCGGGTAGTTCTGCCTATGGGATCCCCTCCACTGATCGCCTTGGTGCTTCAGGATATAACAAAGATGGCGTTGATAATTTTGAAGAACTCGACTTTCACAAGGGTTTTTGGGGTACGTCTGCGGCAACGCCCAATGTAGCAGGCCTTATGGCCCTGCTTTTGAGCCACGAGCCTACTTTAACTCGACAAGAAGCCTTGTCTCGGATGAAAGCATCTGCCATAAAGGTGAACCCTGAAGCTGCCCAATATGACGCGCAGACGGGACACAGTCTTCATTATGGTTTTGGTAAGGCCCACGGTGGAGCGCTTTTTGAGTCTCATTAGGTCGTCATTGATGATGCTTTGGGTTTGGCAACCTGAGTCGCGTCAAGTGCGATGGGCAAAACGATAGTCACGTTTTACGTTATTTTAGAATCGTAGTTTTAGTTAAGGACAAACAATGAAGACCAAATACATGAAGTTTACGGATGCAATGGCAGAGCTTGAGCAAGGTTTACCCCCGGCCGCTGATGCTGGATTTCTTGGGGTTTCGATTGATCCAGAAGATGCAAAGTTGGTATTGATTCCTGTTCATTGGGAAGCGACCACGTCATACGGCGCAGGAACATCGAAAGGTCCTGATGTTATTATTCCAGCGAGCCATCAGCTTGACATGGAAGATGCTGCATTTGGCAAAGCATTTCGCGCAGGTGTTACGATGCTACCCGAGGACTCTTTGATCAGAACCTTGAATGAGAAGGCAAAGGAGGCTGCGCAGAGGGTTATAGATGCATGCGAGCACCGGGTTGACGCTCCCGATGATCTACGGTTTGTAAATGAGTGTAGTGAGAAGGTCAATGAGTCAGTTTATCAGACTTCCAAACACTGGCTTGCACGGAACAAATTTGTCGCGGTCTTGGGAGGCGATCACTCAAGTCCGCAAGGTCTAATCCATGCTTTGGCAGAAACTGTCAAAGATGGTTTTGGTATCCTACATTTCGATGCCCATCACGATCTGCGCGAAGCTTACGAAGGTTTTACCTATAGTCATGCGTCTATATTTTATAATGTGATGACTAGCTATCCTCAGATCTCAAAATTAACTCAGGTTGGTATCCGTGATTACAGCCGTGATGAACGAGCTTTTATGAACCAATTAGGTGCGCGAGGATCGTGTTTTTATGGACGAGATATCTTCCGTGCTAAAGCGGAGGGGCGATCATTTAAGTCGGTGGCCGAAGAGATTGTAGCGTCACTGCCGGAGAACGTTTACGTGTCATTTGATATTGATGGACTTGATCCCTCCTACTGTCCATCGACCGGAACCCCAGTTCCGGGGGGATTATCGTTTGATGAAGCCTGTTATATTCTCGAGACTCTAGCCGCAAGTGGTAGGCGAGTGATTGGATTTGATTTAACTGAGGTTGCTCCATCTGAAGATGGTGGGGAGTGGGACGCCAATGTTGGTGCGAGGATTCTCTATAAATTGTGCGGTTGCCTTCTGAGAGCCCAGAAACTTTGCTAGGAGAATGGGTTGAGTCATCAGCGTAAACTTAAGCTTGGTTTTTTGGGGCTGCTGCTCTTGGGGTTCGTGGTCTGGGCGTACTATCCTACGTGGTGGACGTCGGGTGTTCCCCTGACTTTTAAAATTGAAGGTGCCTTGGACTCGAAGCTTAATTTGCGTGATGCTGGCGCAAGTATTAACGAGTGCTTAGGGACTACGGTGCTGCCTCTTGATAAGGTATGGCGAGCCTCAGGTTTTTTTTCGGGATGGGGTTGCGACCGGGTTGGTAACCCAGACGTTATTTACTCACTTAATTACTCTGAAGATGAAAATCGTCGCTATTATTGTCGAGGTTCCGATGGTTTTAGGATTGGTCGTACGTTTCAACGGGAGAATTTAAGCGACCTTGAGTTTTTGGATACTTGGAACTCTAAGAAGACTATGGCTGACGCAACCTGCTCATTTATAGGTGATGCTCTAAACGAACTGCAGCAAGGAAAAAGACTTTTGATTCACTGTGAGGCGGGTCGGGATCGAACGGGAGCTGTCACGGCCCTTTTAGCGGGGCTTCTGCTAGAGGACGATGGCAATCTGAGTGATGCGGAGATTAAAGCGATCGAGTGTGATTATCGCAAATCTGCATCCCTAAATCCAAGTAAGTATGGTCGCATAGAGTCCTTGCTTCGCGAGTTGCGTCAGATGGGCGGCGTGCGACGCTTCATTGCTGAGCGCTGTGGGTTAGAACAGGGTAACTAACCCACTTGGGCTATTTTTCTGAGCTTAGGTGAACGCAGGATTGCACAATCGATGGCAAAAAAATTGCTGCTTTTTGATGAATCTTGTTTTAAGGTCGAAGCTGTCAGCGCCTAAGTCGTTTGGCGTAGTCGGAATCATCTAGAGACATTTAGGAGACGGCCATGTACCGATTCTTTTCAGTGATTTTTGCATCCCTAGCTTGTTTACCCTTAGGATCATGCAGTGGCAGTTCATCGTCCTCAGATGGAGCTTTGACTGCAGTTTCTATTGAGCAACAGCCAACGAGTCAGGTTTTAACCCATGGCGTAGCCATATCTTTGGATGTTGCCGCCCCCGCGGTCGATCTGTATCTGTCGTATGCCGGACAGATCTCCAATCAATGCGGCCTAAAAGTTGCGCAACTGGGGGCTGAGGAGCCGTTACACAAGATTTCAGATGCTTTGATTGTAACGGTCCAAAACCCAGCCGATGCTTCCTGGCAAGAGATCCAGTCTAGGTCGGAATTTGGTGGTATCTTTTATCGGATTCCAGACGGTATCCTAGCTGATGATCCCTATGGTGTTTACGTGCGGATTAAGACCAAAAATCATCAAAATCTTGAGGACTTGCCAGCAAACCAGTCCGGTGAGCTGATTGTGGTGAGTACCCCTTGTTCGATTTGATGCGGGTTTGTCAGTCTTTTAATTCGTGACAGTCGTTGCTTGGGAAAACACGTCACATTCTGTTGAAAGAGGTGGCTGTGCGGAACTCAGCTACCGTCGCCAAATTTAAGTGGTGGATGCCGATGACAGGCGCATTGGTCCATCACATGGTCTCGCTTTCTGTCCTGTCTCCGTGTCTATGCGCGCCCGACCAAAGGCGGGCCGCCTACAGCCCGAGGTTTGGCAGAAGGCGAAGGCTCGTTAGTCGGTTTTGACATTTTCCTCCTGAAGTGTACTCTCGGCTTTTGAGGAGTCGCGAGCGGTTTAAAAACGTGATCACGATCGTGTTGGATAGAACTTCTTTTCACTATGAGCCGCATGCGAGCTAGTGAGCGAAGATGGGGTAGAATCGCACCTCTACTCGGGAAGTGTGCAGACAAGGTGTCCGAAAGTCTATGTTGTTTAATTCTTCTGAGTCCCTCATCTCAGGGCTACCGCATCAAATTTAACATGATTTTGAGAGGTTATGACTTTCCAGTTAATCTTACAGCAGTGAATTTTGATGTATTAACTCCTTTTCCCTATTTCCGCTCTTCCCTTCTTCAGCGTTTGATTCGGTGCTGCGAATCACCCGTCTGATACGAATTTTAGCCGCTGAAAAATTGATAATGAGTCCAACTTGTAGACGAGTTGCTTTTATATACTGATTCGAGAAAACCAGGCCCAAGCTCTTTGTGGACTGAGATGGCGCATGCGATCATTCGATCAGGAAGCTCACCGTGGTGGAATTTAGTTTTTTGACCGCGGAATGGGGGAAGGGCGGAATTTGGGAATGGTCGTATTCATAAGCCCACGCAAGAACAAGTCGCCCGGTATAGGTCGGAATTTGGTGGTATCTTTGATCAGATTCCGGAGGTAATCCTACTCAACCTACAGGATACCTTTCTTTTACCAGGAAGAGGGGTGTGGTTTTTGCTATGCAATTTTGGCTTGCTTTTATGGATTTTATAAAATACAATAAGAGTTCATTTCAGTTCAAAGTAAGGCTTTTTATGAATAAGCATAGTCCAGTTTTGACTCAATGTGAACAAACGGACCCTCTTCAGGCTATAAAGCCCATGAGCATAGACTCACGGCGCGGTTTTGCAGAACAGGTGGGGGATCGTTGCCGGTCTATGCTAGGCAAGGTGCGAAGACTAGTCAGCTTTGGTCCGTCACGGAAATTTTTCTATCATACCGAGCAGTCATCGGGCGATCTAGCCAAGATGTCGCGCGCTGCTGAACGACGCCAACTTGGCTATAAGCTGCGCTGATGCGCTGCTTTGGGATTGCCCGGCCTGCGGAAAATGGCCTATGTCTCGCGGAAACGCGAGGCCAGTTGCACCAATCAGTACCAAAACAATAAAGTCCAATATATGTGGTTCTCACTCAGGAACAGCCGGGAAGAACTCCTGTTTTTGATCGATTCTGTGGCCTGCGGGTAGCGGCTTGCCCAGTTCCTCAATACAGAATACGGATTCCGGTAAATTCATCGCTTGTCTAACTTTATCCATGGTCGATGGGACGAAGGGATAGAGCATGATCATGATGTTTTTAAGAACATAAAAGCATGTGTACAGAGCATCGCGGCGCTGATCTTCGGGAAAACGATCATCGTGAGGTTTGAACTGAGTAAACATGCTGTTAATTGAACGGGCATAGTTTTCGATGCTGTAGAGCAGGGTTGAATACTCAGCCCGCTCCATGGAGCGGAGATACTTTTGGATCATCTTGAGGGATTCGTCTTGTACCTTTGGATTTATACTGCCATTGGGGATACTCCCGTCAAACTTACTGTGGCAGGCCGAGATCGGTTTTTCAAAGGCAGCATTCATGGGTCCAGCAAGGAACTTATTGCGTTCTGCTAGCATCCCAAAGTCAAAGTTCGAGGACTTTTCAGGAAGACTAAGTAGTGCCAAAAAGTAACGGACCTGATCAGCAGAATAACCTTTCTCGAGGATTAGTTGATCTGCAGTATAAAAGTTTCCTCGAGACTTACTCATCTTTTCGCCTTCGACCATCAGATGAAAGGCGCTATACACATCAGTCATCGTGTAGTCACCTTTTTTGGGAAGATGTAAGGGACTTTGTTGATGTCCCAACCAAAGTGCTCCTTGCATAAGCGTATAAAAGTAGACGTTATCTTGACCAAGGAATTGGTAAATCCTCGCTTCAGGATCTTTCCAGAATTGATCTGACAATTCAGGGTCGCGCCCTGAGTCTCGCAAGGCAACCTTTGAAAATGATATAGGCGCGATCAGAGAGTCAGGCCATACATAGAAAGTTTTTCCTGCCATCTCTGGATCAAGATCCTCTGGCATTGGAATACCCCAAGCAACGTCTCGCGATATGGAACGGTGAGCCCAGCCATTCACCAATTCTGACTTGACACCGTGCTCCAAAAGAATGTGTTGACCCTGTGATAACTCTGCAATGGAGTCGAATTGAACCACAATTTTTTTACCGGCAGCATATTTGCTCTTGTGCTTTGGGAGAAGATTTTTGATCTCCTTATACTTTTCTTCACTTGTATTATCGAATTTAGCTGCGGCAACCACCGTGTTCACAACTTCCAGATAAGTACCGTGACGCCATGTCTTTTCCTTGGATAAGGCCCATTGTCTCAAGGGATCTAAAACCTTCCACATGTCGAGCCACCAATGAACTGTATCGCGGAGTTCAGGAGTCGCATCACTAACTGCGCTTTTGGGATGCGAAAGCTCCGTTGGATCATACTGCGCACCGCAACGATCACACTCATCACTGTAGGCTGCTTCATTTTCACATTTGGCGTTTGGACATTTGCCGCGCACAAATCGATCCTGGAGAAATCGCTTGAGCTTCGGGTCAAACCATTGTTTTGAAACTTTTTTCTCCAACATGCCATTGTGGAAGTTTTGTCTTATGAAGTCCTGACAAACCTCTTTATGGATCGGGTAACAATCATCGCGCGATGTGCCCGGGTAGGCGTTGACACTGATATTGTAGCGCTCCATGGTCGCCTTGTGCTGAGCATGGATACTGGCAATAAAGTCTTTTGTCGACCGACCAGCCTGGATGGCGGCCACCTCACTTGCAGATCCATGATCATCAGATCCTGTCACAAATAGCACATTTTCGTGACCGATGAGCATTCGCAGCCAGCGTGCACAGATGTCAGCTGGTATGTGACAACTCGAGATATGCCCGAGATGGACAGGACCGTTTGCGTAAACCATTCCAGCGGTGACGACGGCGCGCTTTGGTTTAAAGGCGTTACGTTTGATAGTTTCAATGTCTAAAGCTTGTGGTGCTGCGTTAGGTTTCATAGGTCGTTACCATTTTACGTCGTTTTTGCCAGTAAGCACTTCGCGAAAGCACTGGCCTTTGTCTTCAGTACAAACAAATGCCGTAAGCTTATAAGAAAGCTGAGCTGATGTGGCCTTCCCAGAGGCTTTTACAGCTTGAACAAATGCTGCATCGCTTTCCTTCCACTCAGATCGTTTCATTTCAGGTTTGTCGAATTTTATCGGAGTCGCCTCAGTGATCTGTAGCTTCCAGGGGCCTTCAGCGTTAATTTTCAGTCCATTCAGGGGAATGGTTTTAAAGGTAAACTCTACAAGATCTCCAGTTAATTTTTTTGCTGACACCTCAACACGCGCCCTTCCCGCTGCCAACAGTGATGGTGCAACGACTAAGAACGTGATGCCTGAGATCATGATCTGTGAGAAGAATGCTTTCATGATGTACCCTTTCTTTTGCTTTTGCGCTTTTTTACATTGTACCCTGGTGTTTTCCGTTCGATGCGCATGACGGATGGATGAGATTCTATCTTTTGCATAATTAAATGCAACTGCGCTGAGTCTCGGATCATGACCTCAAAGTCTAAATACCCCAAGGCATCTTTGCCAACCTGAACTTGAGCTTTTTGTATGTTGGCACCAATACTGCTGATAATCGTCGTTATGTCTGCAAGAATACCGGGTTTATCAATTGTGACGATCCTAAGATGCGTCATAAAATCTGCTGTTGCTTCGGGTGATGACAGGCGTCCCCAATTGGCGTCAACCCGTCGGGCCGGGTCCATGTCTCGCGCTCTTGGGCAGTCGTAACGATGAATGGTTACACCGCGCCCCCGTGTCACGAATCCGACAATGTCTTCTCCTGGCAAAGGATTACAACATCTAGCCATGGCAACCAGAAGGTTATCTAGGCCTGAAACGATGATCCCTTTGCCGCGGCTCGTTTTCTTAATCGGTACATTGGCACCTGGCTTGTCATCGTCTGTGTCTCGCGATGTTTGCTCGGCCTCTGCTTCGGCCAGTGTTTTGATTTGTTTTTGTGGGAAGGCTCGGCCCAGAAGATCATCGGTATTCAATTTGCCATAGCCAATTGAAATTAGCATGTCGTCAACGTTTGCTTCGCGGGACGCCTTGATCAAAGTACTAATTTCTCCAGACCTTTCCATGCGATCAAGGTCTAAATGCCGCGTGGACAGGACCTGTTGCAAAATCTCGCGTCCAAGTTCTTTGCTCTTCTCCCTTTGTTCGCCTCGAAGATAGGCTCTTATTCGATTTTTGGCCCGTGATGTCGTTACAAATGATAGCCAATCTTTGTTTGGTCGCTGTTTGTTCGAAGTTATGATTTCAATGATATCACCACTTTTTAGCTCTTTTTTGATCGGCACCATCCGACCATTAACCTTAGCGCCAACAGTGGATTGACCGACGGCGGAGTGCACGGCAAAAGCAAAGTCTAATGCAGTCGCCTTCGTGGGGAGCTGTATCACGTCTCCCTTAGGCGTAAAGACGAATATCTCCTCCTCAAAAAGATCAACTTTAACCGCCTCAAGGAATTCATCGGGATCTTTGAGCTCTTTTTGCCACTCAACGATTTGAGTCAGCCATGGCATTTTTTGTGACTCCGGGGTTGGCTTTGCGATGGTTGATCCCCGTTCCTTGTAATTCCAGTGGGCAGCTACACCATATTCACAGACCTCATGCATCTCCCGGGTTCGAATCTGTATTTCACAAGGTTCACCGCTAGGTCGGATGACGGTCGTGTGCAGGGATCGATACATGTTGGCTTTAGGCATAGCGATGTAGTCTTTGAATCGACCAGGCATTGGTTTCCACATCGCGTGTACTATGCCAAGGGCCTCGTAGCAGTCTTTGATTGAATCCACAATAATACGGAAAGCAAACAGGTCGTGCACATCCTCAAACTGGAGGCCGCGATCCTGCATTTTTTTATAGATCGAGTAAAAGTGTTTTGGTCTGCCTGTGACCTCGACGGCGTTGAATCCATACTTCATCAACTCATTGACTAGAATGTTTTTTACATCCTCGATATATTGCATCCGTTGTGCTTTTTTTGATGCAATTTTAGATTTTAGTTCGTCGTAAATCTCCGGTTTGATCTGCCGAAGGCAGAGATCCTCAAGTTCACTTTTTACGCCGTACATCCCAAGTCGATTGGCCAGAGGAGCATAAATGTCCATCGTTTCTTGGGCGATGCGGAGGCGTTTCGGTGCAGGTAATGCTTTGATGGTACGCATGTTATGTAAACGGTCTGCAAGTTTGACGATAATGACGCGAAGGTCTTTCGCCATGGCGATCACCATCTTGCGGAAATTCTCAGCAAGCTTTTCCTGGTTTGAGCGGAATTCGATTTTTGAAATTTTTGTAAGTCCATCGACAAGTTCTGCGATCGTTTTATCGAACTCTTTTTCAATCGTCTCAAGACTGACTTCAGTGTCCTCCACTACATCGTGAAGTAACGCGGCAATGACACTGGCTTCGTCAACTTTAAATGTCGCAACAATCGATGCCACCTCAACCGGGTGAGTGACATAGGGTTCGCCAGAGTGTCGCTTTTGTTCTCCATGGCAACGGCACGCGAATTCAAACGCCTTTTGGAGCACCTTTTCGTTGTAATGCGGAATATGTCTTGCTACGACCGCCGACAGGTCGCGGTACAGGTCCTCGGGCGATCTTGGTGTTGCCTCAGCCAATGTTGCACCCCCTTTGTCGCATTATCCTGCACCTAGCTTGCTTTTTAAGTCTCTGAGCAGGTGCGACGTTTTGAACTCATCAATGAGTTTTTGGCAATGATCTTGGCCTTCTTGATAGGTTAAAGAGGGATCAGCTCCTTCCACTATGATGGCTTTTAGCTCCCGGTAGGCTCGTTCCATGTTATCGTTGACGATAAAATGCTTGTATATGTGGCAGGACTCGATTTCATGTTTTGCAGTTAACAGACGCTTCCAGCGTTCTGCTAAATGATCTGTACCCCTTTGCTCGAGGCGGCTCCAGAGCGTCTCAATGGCCGGGGGTAAAATAAAAACGGTGATGGCATCCGCGCGTTCTCGGAGTATACTTTGGCAGCCTTGTACATCAATCTCGAGTAGCACATGGTGTCCCTTTGAGAAGATTCGCTCTAATTCCAGTTTGCTTGTGCCATAAAGATTGCCAAATACCTCGGCCCACTCCAGCATTTGGCCGTGTTTGATCATAGACCGAAAGGCCTCACTGCCGATGAAGTGATAGCTTTTTCCGTCGATTTCGCCCTCGCGTTTGGAGCGTGTTGTATGGCTTACAGCGATCTCGATCGTCGGATACTCGGCCATCAGTCGATTGTTTAAAGTCGTTTTTCCTGTGCCTGATGGGGCTGATACGACGAAAAGTTTTGCCATGTCATTTGCCTAAATAATGGATGGGGTTGGCGTCATGCACGAAGGTCGTGAGCAACGAGATTAGGTAAAAATTCTTCAATTTTAATCATAACTTGAAGCTAAAGGGAGTGCAATCAGGAAGCAGAAATTACCCGGTTGAGACGAATGATCATAGTTCATGCTCCATGTTAAGCTCAAAAAAAGTACCATCCTCAGTACGGATGCAAAGGCGGTTTGAGGATTTCCCTATAGAAGCTCAGACAATGATAGGGAATTTCGAATTTTATTGCTTCTTTTAGGTAAAATTTGATGCCTCCCTGGTTTTGCCTTTTTCAAGGGTTTAAGGTCGATCCGTTGACCGACTAGTGTTGCTAATTTGTTCAGATTTTGTTGAAATGATGGCCATGACCCATAAGTTTAAAAATCTGCCGTTTTGGACTCGTGTTGCTTTCTGCAGTATGACTTGGATGATTGTAGCTTGCGGCAATGGTGAGCCCGACTTTCTTGGTGCGCCTCCTGGGGATTTGCCAGTGGTGCGCTTGGCGGGTGAAGGGGAGCAGGATAAAGCGGAGTCACGGCCAGGAAGCTATCTGGTGATGTTTCGTGATACGTCCGCGAAATCAAACCTCTATTTCGCATCGTTTGCAGCTGAGTTCACCCACCATTATGGGGTTTTGAGCAAAAGTTATCTGAGTGATCCAAGGATTCGTGATATCGACGTCTTATCTGCCGTGGATATGACTGGCTTGAGATCACCAGACTGGGAGCCCGAGTTTTCGCTCCCGAAGGCCTTGTCGTATGCGTTTTCATCCGAAGATATTGAAGCATCTAATGGGGTTTTAACTAGAGTTGATTTTGTAGATGAGTCCGCTGCAGAAGACGTTCTTGAGGAGTGGGACAATACTGGACGCATATGGTTTGCAGAGCCCAACGAGATTTCGAGACTATCAACGAACGATAGTATGTCATCCCTTGCCGAGCAGTATAAGTCTAAGACGGTCGAGTGGCATAAGCAAATTCGCGTTGCCGAGGGCTTTGCTGCGATCGCGGGGAACTTGGCGGGGGCCGTGCCGGCAGATAAAATATACGCAGATCCCCCTGTCATCGCAGTGGTTGACAGTGGGGTCGATTACGAACACCCGCAACTCAAAGACAATATTTGGCAGAATCCTCAGGTTGGCGCTGCTGGGTGCGTTGATGATGTTCACGGGTGCAATACGGCAAAAGCAGCAAAGGGGCGTCTTGGTAATGGCGAGGTTTGGCCGGTTCTTGCCGACGGTCCTGGTGTTGAGTGTGATGCAAATAATCCAAATCCCGAGCAGAGGAAGTGCGATCATGGGACCCACGTGGCCGGGATTATTGCAGCTAAGCCAAGAGCATCATGGGAAGTGGCCGGTGCCTGTCCGATGTGCAAGATTATGATTTTACGCGTGACTGAAGTCGATGAGGGCGAAGGTGGAAGTGGTGATCCAATGATTCTGGATGATAGTCAAATCCGCGCCTACAAGTATCTCACTCG
This sequence comes from Oligoflexales bacterium, assembly GCA_044360315.1. GTDB lineage: Bacteria > Bdellovibrionota_B > Oligoflexia > Oligoflexales > RGVZ01 > CAMDKS01. Next base: position 14,571 of record JBIKKO010000010.1, on the reverse strand, counting down.
CTTTAGAAAAAGTGGTGGCAGTGCGGTTCGTGTTGTTAATGCTTCGTTTGGTAAGTATTCACGCTCACGAAGTCTGGCCATTCTTGTCGACGTTCTGAAACGCGTGGGCAGTGGTACCCTTGTTATTGGTGCTGCATCCAATGAGGACGCTATGATTAGGTCCTATCCAGCTGCATTCGCAAATGCAATTGCTGTTGCATCTGTGGGAGCGTCTGCGTCAGATTCATCAGTGCGTAAGTCTTCCTTTAGTAATTTTGGGCCATGGGTGGATATCGCCGCTCCTGGCTGTATAAATTCGACCGTTTCTGGTGGAAGCAATGTTCGTGTGATGTCTGGGACCTCCATGGCTAGCCCTGTTGTCGCAGGGGCTGCTGGTCTTCTTCTTGCTGCCTATCCAAATTTGAGTTTTTTGGAGTTGAGAGAACGCATCCTTAAAGGCGCAAATGCTGCCATGCTGTACGGGTCAGAAGTTGAGGGTGGTGATTTGAACGCTCAGTATTACTATCCAAAAATTGCTGGAGAGACGGCGCGTCGCCCCCTGCTCGGTGGTGGGTTGGTTGATGCGGAGGCGATGCTGAAGGGGTCAGGGAATTTTGCAACTGGCCAGCCTGTGGAACGGGTCACTGCAGGTTGCAGCGTGATTGGTGTGGGTTCTGGATCAAACGGGCTGGGATCCTTATTAATCTTTTGCTTAGTATTGCCGCTGTTGGCATCAATCATGGCTTTGAGTCGGCGTCGTGGGTGATTTGTCGCTTCCTTTTCATTTATTTTCACTCCTGGTTTTTACCATACTTGGTTACTTGTGGTTGAGGGTCCGGGCCCACCTCAAGCTATGGAGAGATTGGAACTCGGGGGCTTTAGGTCAGCGAGTCGTTGTCGGTGAACCATTACGGGTTCTTAAACGGTTTGCGGGCGCAATAGGCGCGGATTTTAGCTCGGAGCTTCCGGATCACTTCATTCCTGTCTCACGTGTACGTCTTGATAGTTGTTTTAATCTGCATCGCTCCCAGAAAATTTTAAAAATTATGATTAAGAATGCTGAAAGATGCCGTGTAGACTTTGTTTTGGATCACGGAGCAGGTATACTTGGTGATGATTTAGCAAAGATAAAGCTTGAACTAGGTGGCAAGGTCGACGTCGCAGTGATGAAACCTGAGTAATCCTAGATGAATGAAGTTTAAGGAGGCATCATGATCAACTTAGTGGCGTTAGTTGCCGCAGCCATCATGCTCAGTCAGTGTGCGACGTCTGGTGACTCAAGTAAGCGTCAAGAGGTCAAAGCTCCGGTGATTGAAAGGGATATGCCCCTTGATGACGCCTTGAAGGCTGCCATTGATTTTGGTGGCGAAACAGCTCGTGATGTGCGCAAGCTTATCGTTAGACGCAAGCAGTGGCCTCTGGCGGAGAAAGCACTGTATCAAGCCATCCAAGATGGAATTATTAAATATGAAAACACCCAATTGACGAACGCCGTAAGGCTATACATTTCGGGTCCTGTGAAGCCGCAGGAGGCTTTGTTTACTCAATTGGTTTCATCTGGAAGGCCTTTAGCGCGGCAGCTGGGCTGGCAGATGGCTGGAGCACTCCCTGGAAAGGTTATGCGCACAGCGATCGATCGAGAATTGAATCGAGCCTTGCAAGATGATGATGAAGACGTGGTTTTGATTCCAGAAATGGCAGTAGCCGTCCGAGCTAACGGCATGACCACGGCTTACTCGCTTGTGCGGCGTGGTTTGATGACAAAAAATTCAGAGGAGTTTGCAGCTGCCATGGCAGCTTTAAGTCCTGAACAGGCGTCTCGAGATTTCTTGGAGTATATGGCATTGTGTCCTCCTGAAGAGCTACGGCAGATGAATATATCATCAATCGATATGTTTGCAGCGACCACCGTATTGAATCATATGATTAAATATCCACCGAATGCATCTGAGGCAGGTATTGAAGTTCTCTTTAGTTTCGCCATCTCTCGGAACACGGTGTTTAGCGATTTGGCGATGACGTTGATCGAGAAATTATCACAAAAGAGCTCAACGACTCTCGCTCTTTCCTTGGCAAGGATGCCGGTTTGGACTCAAGTAGCGTTTATTGAAGGCGTTCGCCGCAACATGACAGGCTCCAAAAGAATCTTCTTGGGTGAACTGAGAAAAATGACCGCGGAGGCCGAAGTGGTGGATGAACTCGATGATATCAAGCTTTAGATCATTTGATTTTTTATTGGTCTAGGTAAGTCACTTATCAGAGCGAACCTACGATGCTGTGCAGGAGCCTTCGAGGTTGTGATAAAACAGATACATACAGCATTTTCGGCACTGATTGTGCTTTTCGCTCTATTGACTCACCTGTCGGGCGTTTGTTTCGCACAGGCTGCGGCAATCCCGGAGTGGAATGGCGAGTATTTTGGCAAGAAGCAGGGTGGACTCTACGTAAAAACTGTTGCAGATGGATTTACTCGGCCTGCCATGGGTCATGTTCATGTGACGCTTTACGGAATCATCCAGCAGCAGTTCTTTACTTTTGCCAATAGTCAGGTCGCAAAAGATGGCGCTGTTCGTCAGATTTGGAAGCTTCCTGCTGGGAAGTATCAGATCACGAGAGTCGATTTCACCGATGACGTGGGCATCAGGCGGACGTGGACGGGTAGGTCAGATCGTCCTTTAACAATTCTGGTACCCCGTTTGATGATCGCAAATCTCGGTTTGTGGACCCTCTCTGCTTCTGGACCGACTGGTTTGAATATCAAATTTGAAATGGTGCCTAACACCTATCGAGAGGCTGGACCCAGGGGTGATAGCAGTGTTGCTGCCGTTATTAATGGTTTCACTGGAACCATTCAGCAAATGATCGGAGGAAAGCGGACGATCGACGCCGCCGAGGAGCAGTATTCAAATAAAAATTCATTGAGAGCAACAGCGTCATATACCCGTCAAATTGGTATGTTTTACAAGGTGAATCTATTTCGCCACAATCGATTCGCTAAGGACTTTTTGGCAGCTATATCTGCATTCGATCCTAGCTTGCGACGATGCTATGTATCAACCTTAGAACGGGCTCCTGCCTTGAAAGGTGACCTTGTTTTTCAGATACTGTCTTCAGGAAAGACGGGATCGATTCGGCAGGCGACTAAAAGTAAGGGATCTATCACTGATGGTGTTATGATTGACTGTATCCTAACGGAACTCAAGCAGATTCCAATGCCGGTTCGAGAGAATATGTTGGGTGAGCTAACTTTCATGTTTGAAACGAAATAAATACATAAAGGAGGGCATTAGTTATGCAGCAAGGCCAAGGTCAAACAAATGTCACTGGGGGAAAAGACTCCCGAAGTATAAAGAATTATATTTTGCAGCCGCTACTGCAGATCAAGCTTGGATTGTATAGCATTATTCTTTCCACAGTATTTGCCCTTGTGATTGTTGGGATCTTATATCTCAATTTAGCAAAATTCTCCGATATTATTTTGGAGTTAACTGGCGTAAAAGATGAGGTGAAGGACCTACTGGAGCAGTACCTATCACCGGCCGCCTTCCAGATTTTTTTAGCAGCAGCTCTCTATGTGCTCATTAACATGGTTATGACAATCGTGTACACTCACCGCCTGATTGGTCCAACCATCGCCTTCCGTCGTCATATTCGCATGATTGCCGAGGGGAAGTATGAGCATCGCACTGTTCTGCGGAAGGGTGATGCTTTTAATGAAATTGCAGATGACTTAAATAAGTTATCGGCTTTGTTGGAGCAAAAAGCGAGACAGTCATAGGTTTGATATAGGGCATCCCAATGACGCATCAGGTGCAGAAATCTCAAGATTGGTTCATTTCGGCCATCATAAAAGATGGCACGGTGGGGCACTGTTTGTCTGAGGTGATCAGAGATTTGCAATTTAAGCAGGACTTTGTCAAAGCACTGATGGCAAAGATTTCTGAGCATCAGACTGGTGGTATTGATGCTATAACGGAGATTTCTTCTCGCATTCAGATATTGGAATCCACGGTAAGTTTCCGGATGAGTATTCTTAGTCCTGATCGGCGAGGTGCGTGGTTTCGTCGAAGCGCGACCACAAGCAGTGGTCCTTTTTCGGGTCATTTATTAGCTGACCCTGTATTTTCACAGTTTGACGAGGGCGATGTCGCAAAGGTGCGCGAGGGACTCGTGGCGTGCTGGCGTAACCGTGGACTTTTGCAGTATCCTTTGCGCGCCACTGAGTCCTGCCTCTGGAAAAGTCTACTTGTGCTCAATTTTGATCTATGGACTCTCGGTGATCTCGGTCATTGGCCTCGGCTGGAATGTATGCCTGAGGCCCTGGACTCGGATTTAGACTCTCGCTCTTTGAAGGCTTTCCTCACCAATGTTAAGGCAGAGTATGTTGGTGCAAGGGAGCGACTTGATCGAGTCTACGAATCCCTGCTGGCAGCAAGTGATCGATTCTTTGCTAAGTGTGTCGAGACAGGTGGTTCAAGACGTTCTTCAGCGCGCTCATCGTTTGGCTCCGAGTCAATAAATGATGGCTATGCCGCAGCGGAAAACGTTCGAGAGGAATTTCGCAAAAGACGCGCGTCTCCAACCATTCGGCGTCCTGTTGGTAAATCAGCGCAAGATCTAGAGGCTCTGCGCTTTATGGGGTTTGACGACTTTCCCACCGAGGAAGACCTGAAGCAAAGATATCATCGTATGGCTTTAGATATGCATCCTGATCGTCAGGGAGGCAATGAATCGCGTTTTAAATTACTGGCAAAATCTTATAACCATCTCAGACGAGTCTGTGTTCAATACGGTCAGTAAGTATTGTCATAAAAACGTTAGCTTTTAAATAGTTCTCCCATTTTCTTGCCAAGAACAACAGATGCTCCCATGATGCAAAAAGTTAGGATTCCCATGGAGATCATTCCAAGAGCAGAGGCTACAAATTCGCCACTACCTTGCTCAAGGTACAATGCATAAATCACTTTCGTGATTGGGTAAAACTGATCTTTCATGGCGAGAATCATGCTGTCGGACACATCAAGCATCGCATAAGCGAAGCATAACAGGCTACCGGCTATCACATTTGCAAAGACCAAAGGGAATGTTATTTTTCGTAAAGTATAAAAGCGACTGGCACCAAACGTTGCAGATGCCTCCTCTAGGCTAACGCTAGTTTGTTGGAGGCCTGCCGCTGCGGACCTTACCATGTATGGAAGACGTCGAATTGCGTACGCTAGTACAAGCAGAGGCACCGGGTTTTCCATAGGATCAAGGAAGGTTCCAGAAAATGTCACAACATAACCAAAGGCTAAAACAATTCCTGGAAGTGCAAGAGGAATCATAACGATGGAGTCAAGGAGATTGGAAAACGGAATCAGTTTCCTAACGATTACATAAGCGATAAGACAGCCTAAAATAACATCAGTTAACGTTGATAATGATGCTAAAAATAGCGAATTCTTAATACCAAGAAGAGGAAGTTCTTGACCGAATACTTTTGCGTAATGCTCGAGCGTGTATTCCTCAGGAAGTGGAGTCATAAACCAGTTGTGAGAAAAGCTTGTGATCAAAACGCTTAGATGAGGAATAAGGGCAAACGCAATGACTGAGACTAAAATAGCATAAATGACTGACGTGCCAAGCCAGCCCGTTTTGCGCACAGCGCTCGTGACGTGGCCACGAGCCATCATGTCATATTTTTTTCCGTTAAGGGTGCTTTTAGATAGCAGAAAAAATCCAACTGTCATCAAAATCACGAGAAATACTAGGGCAAAACCCATGGGATTTTCATTGATGTCTTTGACCATGTTGAAAATCCGCACTGGAATCACGTCGTGATAGCCAATCAGAAGTGGGGTTCCGAGATCCGTAAGCGACCAAATGAAGACGATAATCGCCCCAGCAAAATAACCGGGTCGCGCGAGAGGCCAAACAATGTCTTTTAGTTGGCGCCATCTCTTGACCCCAAGTGTTGTCGCCATTTCTTCAAGAGACGGGTCAACGTTAGCCAACGCAGCTGCTAGATTTAAGTACATGATAGGGTATAAATGCATGACGCCAAGGATGACAACGGCCCAAAACTTGTTGCCATCTGCTAGCCACTCTATGGGAGCATCGATAATCTTGGCTTCCAAGAGTAGTAAGTTAACACTTCCGTATCGTGCAAAAAAGCGGTGGAATCCAATAGCTCCAACAAAAGGTGGCATGACCATGGGAACAAGTAACATACCCATCATCAAGGCTTTACCTCTGAACTCAAACTTGCTGCCAATCAAGGCGAGCGGCAAAGCGACTAATGTACAGACCAGCGTTGTGGCAAGGGCTACCCAAACGGAATTGGTAATAGCTTCCACCATCAGGTGATTATCAAACAGTAGACGAAAATACTCGAGAGTGAAAGATTCTCCGTTATAAAAGGCTTTAATCATGACTTTTGACATCGGAAGCAACAAAAATATTCCGATCATCGCAAGCGTCAATAGGACTGTCCCATAACCGACAAGGTTACTGAGCTGCCGTTTCAGAGCTGACGTGTTTTCTGCAGACTGGGTGGCCATCCCTTAAGTCCCCGCTCCAAGGTGTTGATCTGGTGGTAGTATTAGGGTGCTTTCCTCTGGCAGGTAAATCTGTGCAGCATCACCTTCGGCTAATCCATGATCAATAGCGTTGAAGAGGTTAGCTTTGATGATCAAGTCACCTTTGGAAAATTGAAGCTGCTCACTTTCTCCTAAATAAGTGAGATGAGAAAGGGTCATATCATACAGGTTGTCGCGAGCTGGAGCGCCCTTCAATGACAGCTGCACGGCCTCTGGGCGAATCGTAATAAACACTTGATCTCCAACCCGTGGATTACCGATAGTTCGTTTGCTTCTAACCATTCCAATTGGGGTATCAACAACATGGTCGTGGTCGTCACCTTTTTTATAAGTACCAGGTATGATGTTGGTCTCACCGATAAATCCGGCGATGAATGGGGACTCGGGATTTCGGTAAAGATCCCGCGGCGAACCAGTTTGAATCAGAGCACCAGCATGCATAATCGAGATGCTAGTGCCCATGCTGAGTGCTTCCTTTTGGTCATGGGTCACGTAGACGGTTGTAATGCCTGTTTGTTTGTGAATCCGACTAATATTATCGCGCATCTCATGGCGTAGTTTCGCGTCCAAGTTTGATAAGGGCTCATCGAGAAGAAGAACGTTTGGTCTAATGGCTAGTGCCCGAGCTAATGCAACCCTCTGTTGTTGACCGCCGCTAAGCTGCCCCGGGAGTCGCTCTGCAAATCGGGATAGCTGGGTGATCTGTAGCACCTCTGCAATACGGCGCTCTATGTCTATTTTGGAGAGTTTTCGAAGTTTAAGCCCGTATTCGATGTTCTTGCGAACAGTCATATGTGGCCATAGAGCGTAGTTCTGAAAGACCATGCCAATGCCGCGCTCAGCCGCAGGCAGCGTTGTGACGTCTTTTCCATCAAACAAGATCTGCCCGTCTGATACTGGCTCTAGGCCAGCCAGCATCCGCAAGGTCGTGGTTTTCCCGCACCCAGAGGGACCAAGCAGGAAGTGTAAGGCACCAGTCTTAATCGTCAAATTTAAATTTTCGACGGCAACTGTTTTGCCATAGCGTTTGGTTACATTTTTAAAAACGACTTCCATCGACACACTCCGTAACGAAAACGACGGTGAGGATACAGGGCAGACTCTGTTCGGACAGCGGAACGCGGGGTCCTACCATGGATTTGGGTTTGGTCTCAAGAGCCAGTTTGGCATGCCCCATGGCAGCCACTCTGGGGATGACTAACTATCTAAATTTTCTTCTCTTGTTTGGAATATTTACTTTGGGCAAATTTGACCCAACCGTTGATTGTTTGATTGCGGAACACCGCATCGGACCACTTTGCAGCAAGTTTGGGTAGATCACTCTGACTCACTGGAGCCTTAGATAATGCTGCAATATCCTCTGGTTTAGCGCCAGCTTTGATGACTCTTGCCCAAGCATCGCGAAGCTCTTTGTGGGTATCAATCATTTGTGACCCAATCAAATCATCAAGGACTTGACGAACTTTGGACTCTTTTTCAGGGTCGTACTTCAAAAAACCTTTGGCCGTAAAAGGATTCAACGTGTTTATGCGCCGTCCTTCAGTCAGGCGGTAAGCCTCTGTGTTAACCGCAAGGCGGCCTAATGTTTCCACTTTAGGACCACCGGCAGAGCCTTTGGGCAGCATCAATATCGTTTGTCCTTCGGGTGACAATAGGAATTCAACAAAGCGATCAGCGGCCAAACGATTCTGCGCACCCTTTAAGATGGTGACAGGGTCTCCTTCCAAAATAGTTTTTCCCTCTGGCAACACAAATCCGAGTTTGTCAGCTCCTAGATCGCCAATTTTAGCGAGTGCATAAAAGTCAATGGCGAGCGTTGCCGCAGCGTCCCCAGATACGACCGACTTGATGACATCTGAGCTTGAACCTGCAAATTGTCGGGCATTTCCTGCCATGGCTGTTAACAGCTCTAGACCTTTTTCCCAGCCAACGCTTTGTAAAATCACGTGATTCATCACGCTTGCTGAACCAGATTTACGTGTATCGGTCAAAACAATGCGATCGCGGTATTTCGAGTCTGATAGGGACTCCCAAGTCGTAGGCTCCGAAAGTTTTTCTAGTTTTAAAAGTTGCTTATTGTAGAAAATTCCGAAGGACGATAGCGCTTGAGTAATGTAGGTGCGGTCGCGGTTGGTCAGAGACATTCCCGCAACAGATGCCGGTAGTTGCGACTCAAGATGAGGCGGAATTTTGATTTTTTCTGCTAACTTAGCTGAGGCGATCTCTGTGTGGGTGGTCGTTCCTCCTCCCCAGAAGACATCGATTCCTGACGATTTTGGGTTGGCGGCAAACTTTGATTTGATGAATTTAACATCCTCATTACTGCCTCCTTGGTCAAGCCATTCAACCGAAACTTCTGTTTTAAACTTCTCTTTGTACCAACTCTTGAACGCTGGTAGATACTCGTTTTGAATTGATTTCCGGTGTGGAGAAATGATGACAAGAGTGTCGGCTGCAAGTAATGCTGACTGTGTGCTGGCGACAAAACATAGAGCGGCATAGAGCCTTGATCTAAACGCTTTTATCATAAACGCAGAGGACCTTTCTTGATTATGAGACGAGTTACTGTTTCAAAGATGTCGGGATACTACCCAAAACAGCCAGCTTCGCAACAAAGGATTCACTTGAAACCTATGATGTTTTCGTAGCAGAATCGGGTCTCAATTCGAAGACGGAGGGATCACTGTGCAAGATTGGAGTCCTGATGATTTGCGTAAGTATCTTGAGGCTGGGGACAAAGTTTTTCTAAAGCTTTGGAAAAAAGGCTGTGGTGCCTGTAAGTTATCGATCCCTGCGACGGACCGGCTAGAGGCAAGCAACGACTTTGGCTTAATTTTCGGGCAGGTTTGCGCTGATGACCATCCAGAAATTTTGGAAATCGCTGAGACCGATGTGTTACCAGTCTTTTTTGTTTTTGCCGAAAAACAAATGAAGGGTCGGATTGAAGGATTTAAGGGTCTTGAACGGCTCAAGGCGATGTTGGTTGAATCTCTTAGTTAGTGAGGAAAGGTAGATTATGTTGAATTGGTTGATCTTTTTGATCGTGCCGCTGACTTGGTCCTGCATGCGGATGGAGCCGAGAGAGCCCGTGTATGCGGATCAGGAGTTGGCTGGAATTGATCCCAATCAAAAAGCACGTCCCAAGGCAGGAGGTGCGTCAAATCGACCAATAACCCTAAGTGAACAAGCCAGTAAAGAGCAACAGCATAATCCTGGAGCGGAACAAAGGTCTGATGGTTCGAATGGCTCTGAAAGAATTGCCGCGCCTGCTGATGGTTTGGCGGGACTACCTGTTGATGCAGAATCTGAAGCAGCAAAGGTCCAGTCGAGTGAGCGCTCTCCGGTTCATGGTTCAGGTCCATCTGTTCGCTTCGTGAAGGCTTTTGAGATTAATATTCGAACAAAACCGAATCGATATTCGCAAATCGTCGGACGTCTGAAGGGTGGTGCCCAGGTTCGTGTGGCCATTCACGGAGGATGGTCAAAGTTAGAGGACGGCCAATGGGTGCGAACGCGTTGGTTGGTAAAGTCTCCCCCCATTGAGCTATCAAACGTCCCTCCCGACGAAGAGGGACGGCCAACAAAAAAGAAGACTAAAAAGCTTCGCCAGAACAAGCGATCAATGCGTGTGCAGCGAACTCTGAAAGCATAGTTGTAGATGGTAGCTCAAGATCAGCAAAGGAAGCTCGCGCAAATCCTCGTAAAAATGAGTGAAATGAATCCATCTCAGGGGTTAGCTCATGCGTTGATCCATACCGTAATGTTCTGGGGATTTGTCATTTCCTTTGCGACCCTCTGGCAGCATGAGAGTGTGTTGGCCTTAATTGTCACATTACCCATGGCCTTAGTTTACACGGCAATCCTTGTGACCACCCATGATTGTATCCACAATACCTATACCGGCATAAAGAAATTTGACGATATGTGGCCACTTATGTGGTCTTGGATGGTGTTTTGGCCTCACAGAACCTATGCAGAGATCCACAAAATTCATCATGCCCTGTTGGGGCGTGATTTTGATGATCCGGAGCGTCCAACGTTTTTGAAGTCAGAATTTGAGCGAGCAGGGGTAGTCAAGCGCTGGTATATTCGTCATCAATGGTTATTAAATATTTTTGTTTTTGGAGGTCTCGGGTTTATCGTTAAACATTGGTCGAGTGCTTGGCGTCTTCGCGCTCGATATCCTCAATTGCGTGCGGCGATGCGGCGCGATCTTCGCGGTTTATCGCTCGTGACCGCCCTAACCTGGATCACGTGTGTATACTTCAATGTTTTTGCGGAGTATCTACTCACTTTTTTTGTTTTAGAGCGTGTAGCAGGAGGGCTGTTGCAGCTGAGGGCCTTGGCGGAACATTATGGTTTGTGGGAAGGACGTCATGCGGATCTTGTTACGCGGCAAGCTTTAAGCTGCCGTAATATCAAAGCAGGCTGGCTTGGGCGATGGTTGTTCAATGATCTTTGCTTTCACTCTGTTCATCATGTCTTCCCAAGCATTCCTTGGTACAAGCTAGGCGAAGCCCATCTTTCGATTATCCCGTTACTTAAACAAATTAATTCCAAGCAACTTGAGCCCCGTGATTCCTATGGTAAGGTCCTAGCGGATGGAGTCCGCTCGTGGCGTTTGATTGATGACTCGTTATCTATGCAACTGGGATCGACTGACGAAGAGCGACTACGTATGTCTGGGGTTTGAAATCGGCTTAGGTTGGGTAGGGTAAATTGATGGTTGTCATTAAAGCCTATAGCTTTTTACGTTGCGGCGGGTTGTTTGACCGTCCAAAAGGAGCTTCCTGTCAGAAACAAGAAACACTCGCAAGTTGCCGCTGAACAGGGTGTTGATCACGGATACCCTCGCCTCGGCTCTAGTAGCAAGCACAAGGCGAGGGCATAAGAAGATTACATTTTCTTTTGGAGGTTATCGGCAACCTTAGACAGAAAGTCATTGGTGTACATGAAGCTTCCAGCTGGCGGGTTGTTGCCGTGGATGCAGACAGCTAGATCTTTCGTCATATATCCCGCTTCCACAGTTTCCACACAAACCTGTTCAAGCTTCTTGGCAAAAGCAGTCACCTCAGGTGTTCCATCAAGTTTGCCGCGGTGCGCTAGACCCTGCGTCCACGCAAAAATCGACGCAATGGGGTTGGTGGATGTCGGCTTACCCTTTTGATGATCGCGGTAATGCCGAGTGACGGTCCCGTGCGCGGCCTCTGTTTCAATGGTTCTTCCGTTAGGACACATAAGAACCGAGGTCATTAAGCCTAAGGATCCAAAGCCTTGTGCGACAGTGTCCGACTGCACATCGCCATCATAGTTTTTGCATGCCCATACGATACCACCCTCCCACTTTAAAACTGCCGCAACCATATCATCGATTAAGCGATGCTCGTAGGTGAGGCCAGCGGTTTCAAATTTACCTTTGAACTCATCATCAAAGATTCTTTGGAAGATGTCTTTGAAGCGACCGTCGTATACCTTTAGTATTGTGTTTTTAGTCGAAAGATAGACCGGAAAGTTGCGGTCTAGGCCGTAAGCGAAGCAGCTTCTAGCAAATCCCTCGATGCTTTCATCAGTATTATACATCCCCATGGCGATTCCTGAACCATGGAAATCCATGATGTCCCATGATTGAGGGGCGCCGCCGCCAGATGGTTCAAACACCATTTTTAGTTTGCCTGATCCAGGGATCTTAACGTCTGTGGCCTTATACTGGTCGCCGTGCGCATGGCGGCCCACAACAATAGGCTTTTTCCAATTAGGTACAATACGCGGCACGTTGGAACAAATGATCGGCTCACGGAATACAGTGCCACCAAGAATGTTGCGGATCGTTCCATTGGGGCTTTTCCACATTTTTTTCAAGTTAAACTCTTTAACTCGCGCTTCATCAGGGGTGATCGTCGCACATTTAATGCCGACATCATATTTTTTCGTTGCTTCAGCAGCTTCGATGGTGACCTTATCGTCGGTTTTATCGCGATTTTCCATGCCAAGATCAAAATACTTAATATCGATATCAAGGAAAGGATGGATAAGCTTATTCTTGATTTCAGACCAGATGATTCTTGTCATCTCGTCGCCGTCCATTTCAACGACCGGGTTTTTTACCTTGATTTTTGCCATGATTGCTCCTTAATTTTGTTTGATTTATTCGTCTTCCCTTAATGGGAAGATGTGTTGAAGTAGTGAATCGATCTCGGCATATGCACGAAATCCCGCATCGGAATATTGACTCCGATTAAAACGATGACCTCCGTGGCTTTGCCCGGCTCCACATTACACACGACTCCGTGACTACTGTAAAGCATCTTAAATAGCCCGAGTCCAGCTCCTCCCTTTTTGGTATCTATGAGCTGTTCTGTGTCGTTGCGTTTGAGGACCTTTCTAAGGTAGGAAAACCATCGTTGTCGAGCAAATGCGCCAAAGGGATCTTTGATCGAAATGGCAAAAACACGACCGTCACACCCATACTGCAAGGTGGCCCATTCATCCTCAGCAAGATCACGCTTATCTCGGCGCTCCATCTCCTCGTAATGGGTTCTTCCCCCTGCGACAGGAGCATCGTAGATCGCGTTCATGAGCAACTCTTCACAAATGCCTGATGCGAGTCGTGACATGTTTTTCCCCAAACCCGAGGCCTCAGCCCAGTCACTAACGGCTTTATTTGCCGGATCACGATCAGAAGAGCCCTTAATGATTCTTGTTTGGATATCCGCCAGTGGCGTTAAGTATTTTTCGATTCCAAATAGATCGGAGCGAATGATTTTTTGCAGGGTGATCGCTAAGTCCGAGGTGGTCCATTCAGAATCAATGTTGGCAACCACATGGTCGATGAGCAAGATGTCGTTATGACCCAACTGAGCGCAGTACTCATGCATGGGTAAGTCTGTGACCAAAATTGTGATGATGTTGGGATTGATCTTGCGAACAGTCTGAAACAGAGTCTCGTTGGGGTCATTGCAGATCACGGCGCGAAGGTCTTGTGAAGTTTCAATTGCGGCGATCGCTTGAGGCACGCCCGAAAGGCAAACATGGCGCCATCCATGAGCTGCAACTACAATAGTTGACGCGGAACCAATCGGCTTTCGCCCTGGCACGTCAACAAAGATCGCCGTTGCAGCCGATCCCGCCATCTAGGGAGAAACCTCAGGCACTTTCCTTGCGTCCGCTGCAATCTTGTCTTGAAGTGTCATCAGGCCCGCTATGACTGCTTCCGGCGTTGGCGGGCATCCGGCGACATAGACATCGACCGGTATGATGCGGTCGACTCCCTGCAACACATGGTAGGCCCTATAGAAGCCGCCACTTGATGCACAAGCGCCCATGGCCATAACCCATTTCGGCTCCGACATTTGGTCGTAAACCTTTTTGATCACCGGTGCCATCTTCTCTGTGATCGTGCCAGCCACAATCATCAAGTCTGCCTGACGCGGTGAGAATCGTACGACCTCAGCCCCAAAGCGCGCGATGTCATACTTTGGTCCGACGACGGCCATGTATTCGATTCCACAGCATGCAGTGCCGAAAGGATAGGGCCAGAGCGCGTTCTTGCGAGCCCATGCCAGGAGTTCTCTGTGTTTTGTGAGAAAAAAAGGAACTTCATGTTCTGAGGTATTATGTTTCAAGATTATGAGCCTCCCTGAGATGACGATGCAGTCGAGGATTTCTCGCTAGGTTGATTGACTGAAACTGCCCAAAAATTCAACGTTATTGAAATATTACAGCGATATTCTAGACCAGACGCTGGTAGATTTCCAGCATTTGCCAAAAAAAATCCACTAACGTTGACTTCAGGGGTTAGGGGTCCTTAAAATATCAGTAAAAGCCACGCATTAGCAAACTAGGCTCGAATTTTAGGGAGAAACCGAATCATGGAGAAGATTACACAGCTATTTCATCAGGGCGGACCGGCCGTAATGCTTGCCATTACTGGAACAGCACTCATTTCGATTGTGTTGATCGTGGAGCGAATGATCCGCTATTGGGGACGCTATGACCTTGCCGACAGCGCGTCGTT